>CAIWUU010000100.1 GCA_903915955.1 uncultured Chlorobiaceae bacterium
AGCAGGCTTCGACCTGACCATTGCAGCAGGTGCCTTCATTGGTGCTGATCTGAATGCAGATGGCGCGGCTATTGAAAACAGCTTAACGGTATCGGCAGCGCAGGCAATGAGCAACGGAGTGAGAATTGATGCATCTGCAGCAGCAGCGACCAGCGAGCTGGTTGTTGTGGGTACGAACCTTGGTGGCGGTGACACGCTGATTGGTGGCTTGGGTGCTGACACGATTCATGGTGGTGGCGGTGCTGATGTGATCACTGGTGGTGCAGGTGTTGATAGCTTGTTCGGTGATGCAGGTACGGACCTCTTTATCATCGCTTCTGGTCCCGATGGTGGTGTGGGCGAAACTTACGACGGTGGTGCCGATAACGATATCTTGCGTGTAACCGGTACCGCTGTGCTTGACTTGTCTGACGATACCCTGACCTCGATCGATGTCCTTGACCTGACAACTGACCCGGGCAATCAGAATTTGACGTTGACGGGTACGCAGCGTCACGATATCACCACGATCAACGCAAATGCAGGTGATAAGTTGACCATTGATGAGTTGAATTTCAGCTCAGTTAGCGGTACAGCTGCAAACGATACGTTTGTTATTACGAACACCGACGGCAGTGTAATCATTAGCAACTTCACTCATGGTTTCGATAGTGCCCAACTGGGTGGGACCAATTTAGCCGTTGCTGCTACTGTAGCTGCTTTGGGTGGAGATGTTGCTCACCGTGTGGTTTTCGACACAGGAGCTCATCTCGGTTTAGGCGTAAACATTGGCGATCATTCTGCTGATGTTAATGATATCCATTGGGCAGTTGCATCTGACACTGGAGTCATCTACTACGATGCTGATGGTAACTGGACAGGTGGTGTTCAAGTGGTTGGTACTGTTGGTGTTGTTGCCGGGCTGGCTATCAGCGACTTCCTTGTTGCCTGATCTCTTACCCCCCTCGCCTCGGTGAGGGGGGTACCGGTGAAAACCTTACAAACCCCGCTTCTCACAAGGAGGCGGGGTTTGTTTGTGGTAAAAATGTTTATGGCAGGAAAGAAAAGTTGATTGGGGCATGAAACACAAAACGCACACCGTAAACCAAAGTACGGTGTGCGTTTTTTTACGTCTCAACGTTGTGCGCCTCTTGCTACATCAACGCAGCAAGTCCGTAAATGTAATCGCCAACAACTGCCTTTTTATCGGTAATAATGCCCCGTAGAAATTTCCCGGGGGTTACATCAAACGCATAATTAAGCACCGGTGTGTTCGGCATGGCCACCTGTGTGCCGAAAATGGTTCTCAGTTCATCGGCGTTGCGCTCCTCAATCGGGATGTGCGAGCCATCAGGGATCGTGATATCTATGGTTGATATCGGCGCGGCGATGTAGAAGGGCAGATTGTGGTGGTACGCGCTGATGGCATGGGCGCAGGTGCCGATTTTGTTGGCGGTGTCGCCATTGGCGGCAATTCTGTCGGCGCCGACAATGCCGAAATCAATCATCCCTCGCTGCATCAGGAAGGCCGAAGAGGAGTCGGAAATCGAGACAAACGGAATGCCATCCTTCTCAAGTTCCCAGGCTGTCAAGCGAAGCCCCTGCAGGAGCGGACGGCTTTCGGAGGTGATGACGCGCTCAATCAGCCCCTCTTTCCAGGCAAGCCTGATAACGCCAAGCGCTGAACCTGTGCCGCAGCAGGCAAGGGTGCCGGTGTTGCAGTGGGTCAGCACGTTGAGCTTGCGTGTTTTCAGGATGTGGGCAAGGTCAATCTTGATCTGATCAACACCGTGGCGCGCCATGGCGTCACAGTTGGCAATTTCATCAGTGTGAATTTTGCAGGCGGCAGCATTCATTTTTGCAAAAAGCTCCTCAATGGTGTCGGCTTCAAAATTTTCAGCATAGACCTTTTTCAGTCGTGCGGCCGCAAAAAAGAGGTTGACGGCGGTCGGGCGTGATGCTTCAACTTCCGCAACGAGCGATTTGAAAAAAGCGGGAAACTCCTCTTTGCTGCCGTTGAAGCTGTTGATGCCGAGGATGATGGTGTAGGCTGCAGCCACGCCAATCAGAGGGGCGCCGCGTACGGCAAGTGTTTTGATTGCCTCGATGGCCTCCTTGTAATCCTTTGTTGCAACGTAATTCTCCTTGAGCGGCAGATAACGCTGGTCGAGGTAGTGCAGCGTCTTCTCTTTGAACGATATGGCATCTATCATATTTTTCAGGGGCGATTAAAGGTTGGCGACAATGGATTTGAAAATAGAGGTCATTTTTGGCTCGGCATGGCCGGAGACCTCAATGATCTCTTCGATGCTGACCGATTTGAGACAGTCAGGGAAACACTCGTCGGTGATGATGGACATACCAAAGACCTCGGTTCCCTGATGTACGGCGGCGATAACCTCCGGCACCGTTGACATGCCGACAACATCGGCACCAAGGATGCGCAACATGCGATATTCCGCACGGGTTTCAAGGCAGGGGCCGGAGAGAGCGACATAGACGCCGCGCTGCACCTTGATTCTGTGGTCGAGCGCCACCCGTTCGGCAAGGTCAAGAATGCGAGGAGAGTAAGGGGCACAGAGGTCAGGAAAACGTGAGCCGATCTCCGGATCGTTCGGGCCGATCAGCGGGTTGCCGCCCAGCAGGTTGATGTGGTCGTCGATCAGCATGATCTCGCCCTTTTTGTAGGCAGGGTTCAGACCGCCGCAGGCGTTGGTGATGCCGAGGGTTTTAACGCCGAGATGTTTCATCACCCTGATTGGAAAGACAATCTGATGCATGGAGTAGCCTTCGTAAAAGTGGAAGCGCCCCTGCATGGCAACAACATTTTTGCCTGAGAGGGTTCCGAAAATCAGCTTGCCGTGGTGGGTTTCAACTGTGGAGACCGGAAAATTCGGAATATCACGGTAGTCGAGGGAGAACTCAATATCAATCTCCTTGACAAGAGCGCCAAGACCTGTTCCCAGCACGATTCCAACAGGATAATCGGCGGATGTTTTTTTTCTGATAAAGGCGACTGCTTCCTGGATTTTTGCCTGCTGTGCGATCATGATTGGGTTGTTTTACAGGTTTATGGATAAAAAATGTTATAAAACTCTCGTTATACAATTGTTGAGAAAACCATCTCAGCGCCAGCCGAAAATTGCCGATCCGACACGGATCATGGTTGCTCCTTCATGAATGGCCTCCTCAAAATCACCGCTCATGCCCATGGAGAGCTCGGTAAGCCTCGATGGATCAGGGGCAATTTTCCGAAGTGATTCAAGCAGTGTGCGGAGCTGGCGGAACTCTTCCCGTGCAGCCACCCGGTTGTATGACGCAATGGTCATCAGCCCGCGCAGCGTAATGTTCGGGAGATGAAAAAGCGATGGAGCTTCCGAAAGGAGCGCATCCGGAGAGATGCCGTATTTTGATGCTTCTCCCGAGGTGTTGACCTCAAGCAGATAGTCAAGGTGCAGATTGTGCTGAAGGGCCCGTTTTGAGAGCTCCTCAGCCGTCGAAAGCTTGTCGATGCCGTGGATGAGGCTCACCTTGCCGATAATCGAGCGCACCTTGTTGGACTGCAGGTGGCCGATAAAATGCCACTCAATCGGGCATTGCTCAAGCAGGGGATCATCGTACTTGTCGAGGAACTCCTGGACGTAGCTCTCTCCGAACTCAATCTGCCCGGCATCGAAGGCCTCGCGGACAAGTTCTGCATTTTTGGTTTTTGAAACAGCAATCAGGCGCACACTGGCGGGATCTCTTCCCGCCTCAATGCACGCTCTGTTTATCTGCTCTCGTATTGCCTCGATATTGGACGCAATGCTCTCCATGGTGTGGTTATCAGGGCTTTACTACCGGAACAATGGTCTCAATGGTGACCGGTGCTATCGGGTTGTCGTTGGGATCGGTCTTGACAGCGGCAATTTTTTCGACCACATCCATCCCGGCATCAACCATACCAAAGACGGTGTACTGACCGTCAAGAAAGCTGTTGTCGTTATGATTGATGTAGAACTGGCTGCCTGAGGAGGCTCTCTGCGGGTTGTTGTCCCGTGCTGCTGCAAGTGTCCCTTTTTTGTTGGGATGTTTTATTTCAGCAGGGATACGGGTGGATGGGCCTCCGGTGCCATGCAGTGCGCGCTTTTCATCAAATCGTGACAATGGGTCACCGGTCTGGATCATGAAACCATCAATAACCCGGTGAAAACGGATACCGTCGTAGTAGCTTTCGCCGGTAAGCTTGACAAAATTATCGCGATGCAGCGGAGTGTCATCGTAGAGGCTGATGGTAATGTCGCCAAGGTTTGTCTTGATAATAAACTGTTCAGGCATGTGGATATGAAGTAGTTGTGATTAAAGGTTACCGGAAATTTGCCAGAGTGAGCGTTGTGCAACTGCCGCTCCTGTTGAGCCGGGATAGTCAGCGATGATTTTGGTATAGAGTTCTGAGGCTTTTGCAAGCTGCTTTGATTGCTGGAAGCTTTTTGCGGCATTTGCCAGATACTGCGACTTGAGTGCGCTGTTATCGGCTTTTTTTGATGCTTCCTGATAACTCTCTGCCGCCTCGGCGAACTGATTTTTATTGAAGAGGCAGTCACCTGTGCCTGCCAGTGCGGCGGCGGCAAGGTCGTTGTTCTCCATGGATACAGTTTTAAAAACATTGAGTGCCTTCTCATACTCGTTGTTGGAGTAATATGCATTGGCCAGCAGCAGATTGGCCATGTTGCCGCTTGGTGTGCCAGTATATTTTCCAGCATACTCATCAGCAATTTTTTTCAGACCGGCAACATTGCCTTTGCCGTTGATGGCAGCTCCATACGCTCCCACGTCAAGCAGTGGGGTTATTCGTGAAAGCTTCAGTGCTGCATCCAGCTCATTTGTCTTTTGATGGCGTACCCAGAAGAAGCTGCCAGCTCCGAGAGAGAGAAGCAACACAAGGGCAGCAATAATCGCGTTTTTATATTTAATGGCGTAGTAGAGAAAATTCTCTTCGGTCGATGGCTTTATACTCTGTTCCATATCGTCGATTTCGGGTTGTCAGCTTTTGTTGGGAATGGCCCTCAACCTAAGCAAGTTTGTTTGATTTTCAAAATAAGAGTAGAGCATCATTCTGCCACAGGCTCGGAGTCTCTTTACGATTGCTCCAGAGTTGGTAATCTGAAGATGTCGGCAGCATTGTGTGCTATTCCGGTTGCGGCTTTCTCAGGGGAGATCTCCCTGATACTGGCAATGGCTTCCGTGACTGTGCGAACATAAGCAGGTTCGTTCCGTTTTCCCCGATAAGGGACTGGGGCGAGGTAGGGAGCATCAGTTTCGGTGAGCAGATCGTCAAGAGAGAGTGCGCGAACAACCTCCGGCAAGAGGGATCGCTTGTAGGTAATGGTGCCGGGGATGGAGAGCTTGAATCCCCTTCTGATACACTCTTTTGCGATCTTCGTGTCGCCTGAAAAACAGTGCATCACGCCGCGCATGGCTGAATGGCTCTCTTCGGAGAGGACGAGCAGCATATCCTCCCAGGCATCGCGGCAATGGATAACAACCGGCATATCAAGCGATCTGGCAAGCCGCAGCATCTCTCGGAATGCGTCATGCTGGGCTGAGCGATTGTAGTCGGGATAGTGGTAGTCGAGACCGATCTCTCCAATGGCAACAACTTTTGGTGCTGTTGCAAGCGCTGCAAGTTCGGCGAAAATGGTGTCATCAACCGGGTGCGAAGCTTCATGAGGGTGAAGACCAACATTGGCGTAGATAAAATCAAACTCCCGGGCCAGCTCAATCGATTTTTTGCTTGTTGGAATGTCAATGCCTGGGTCGACAAGCAGACTCACCCGAGCCTCTTTCAGACGTGCAATGACCTCGCTTCGATCCTGATCAAACTCCGGGAAGGAGAGATGGCAATGGGTGTCAACGAACATGGCTCGTCGCTGTCTCGCTTCCTTCAGGAAAAAGTTGCTTGTGAAAGAGAAGCAACAGAGATGCGCCAATGGAGATGGCCGAGTCGGCAATATTAAAAATAGGCCAGAGTGAGAGGTAGTAGCCGAAAATATGGCCATTATAAATATCAAAGTAGAGGAAGTCAACTACCCGGCCAATGGTTATCCGGTCAATCATATTACCTATTCCTCCACCGGTAATAAGGGCAAACGGCACAAGAAACAGTGCGGTCCGGTTTTTCGACCTGAAAACATAGATGAGCACGATGGTGGTAATAAGGGCAGTCAGGAGGAGGAGGACAATTGGTGGCGCAAATTCAAGACCAAAGGCAATTCCTTTATTCTCAGCATAGGTGAGCGAGAAGAGGTTCGGAATAATGGAGATACTTTGCTCCTTATTTTTCAGAAAGGTAACGGCCAGCTTTTTTGTTAACTGATCAGCGGTGATGACCAGAAGAATAAGGGAGAAAAACCATTTCATGAGTCAGGTCAATTATTGTTCAATCTCTTGCAGCAGCGCCTTCCGAACAGCGCTTACCGGCATGGGGATGCCAGTCCAGAGGGTAAATGCCCGCTCAGCCTGGCCAATCAGCATCTCAATGCCGGATATGGTTGTGGCTCCCGCGAGTTGAGCTGCTTGCAGCAGAGGAGTATCAAGAGGGTTATAGACCATGTCGTAGACAATCTGGCCGGGGTTGAGCAATTGACGGTCAAGAGGTATCGCTGAGCCACTATTTCCTTTGGTGCCAAGCGGTGTCGCATTGACGATGACACGGCACCCGGTGATTATCTCAGGATTCTCCTGCGAGAGTATGGTGAGCGGAGCGCTGTTGTCGTAACCACTCTCCTGAAGCTGGGTGCGCGCCTTTGCTGTGTCGCGAACAAAGAGCAGGATCTCTTTTGGGCTGAAAAACTGGCTGAACGCCTTGATTGCCGCCAGCGAGGCTCCGCCAGCGCCAAAAAGAGAGACTGTTTGACCAATGATGCTCTCCCTGTAGGGCAGGAGGGGTGCAGCAAAACCGCCAATGTCTGTGTTGTAGCCGATGAGTTTGCCGTTGTCATTGACGATGGTGTTCACCGCCTGAATGGAGTTCGCCTCATCGGAGAGCTCATCAAGAAAGGGAACAACGGTTTTTTTGTAAGGAATGGTGACACTGAACCCTGCAATTCCAAGTGCTCTTGCCCCTCGCAGGGCATCACCCACCAGTTCAGGATCAGGAATATTAAAAACAGTGTAATGACAGGGGAGCCCAAGCTCCTGAAACGCTGCGTTATGAAGCAGCGGTGAGTATGAATAATCAACTCTCCTCCCGAGAAGAGCAAAGATTTTTGTCGCTGTCGTCATGAAATCCCGAGCATCAGTCTGACGGAATCCTGCTGATAGAGTTCCGGAAACGTACTCTGAAAGAGCTCTTTTTTGTCTGGATCAATCTTGAATGCCTTGCTCAGAGCCTTCAGGGTGCTGAGCTTGTCGCCCATGGCAAAATGGGCCGCAGCAATCTCAAAGTGAGCATCGGCAGACAATGGCTGAAGTTTCAGCGACTGGTGCAAAGCTTCCAATGACTCGTTGATGAGACCAGCCTCCCGAAGCACAATGGCAAAATCGACCCAGATCTGCGGATTGTCGGACTCAAGAATAATGATGTGCTGGTATGTAGCAATTGACTCTTCAAGATGGTCGAGATTGTACTCAATCTCCGCTTTCAGAAGGAGAAATTCAATGTTGTCAGAGGTGGTTTTCAGAGCCTCCAGCGTTGCCAGGTATGCTTCATCATACTCTTCCAAAGCTTCATGGCAACAGGCCATCGCAAACCATGCGTCGGCAAACTCCGTGTTGATGGCGATGCAGCGGCGGTAGCAGGGGATAGCGTCAGCATACTTCTCCAGCTCTTCGTACGCTATACCGAGATTGTAGAGGGCATTGATATCATCCGGCTCATAGTCGAGGGTTTTCAGATAGCTCTCAGCCGCCTCCTCTATATGTCCGGTAATGGCAAGAACGTTTGCCCGATTGTACCATGCCGAACTGAAATCATCAGAGATGGCGAGGGCCAGATCGTAAGAGTCAAGCGCCTCGTCAAATCGCTTCATTTTGCTCAGCACAAGGCCGTTGTTGTACCATGCGTTGATATTATAGGGATCGTGATCCACCGCTTTGCGGTAGCAGCGGGTGCTCTCCTCAAGCTTGCCCAGAACATCCTTGCAGTAGGCAAGCTCATACCAGGCATCTGCAAATTCAGCATCAAGTTCCAGAGCATATTCAAAGTCAGCTTCAGCTTCCTCATACCGATCAAGCCGCTGGAGGATAATGCCCCGGTAGTAGTGGTACTCCTTCTCAATGGAGGATTCAATTATACTCTCTTCGATCTCCTCAAAGGCTTGATCAAAATTTCCGGTGTTGAAATAGGCAAGCGCCAGGTTGAGTCGCATCTCCCCATCCGACGGGCTGAAGACAACCGCCTTGAGAAATGCCTCAAGCGCCTCATCAAAATAGCCATTCAGTGTCAGGCAGTTGCCAAGAAAAAACCAGGTTTCGGTGTTGCAGGGCGCTATTTCGGAGAGACGACGGGCAACGGCCAGCGCCTCAAGCGTGAATCCGTCTTCATTATACTGGCTGATACGATCAAGAAGCTCTTCTGAATCGAACATGGAGTCAAGACCGTCAAGGTCGGGCGGCTCATCCCCGAATGAGCCCATAGGGTCAAGGTGATTATCATCAAAAAAATCGGGCATGTTCATAAACGCGCTATCAAGAGTTTCTCTGTCTGTTATCACTCCTCAAATATAACAGAATTTTCTTAAGAAAAACATTCTTGCCCGGGAGGGGAAGATTCATGGCCGGTAAAAACGGTAGATGGCATCGGCGGCTTTTGCTCCTGCCGCAGCCCGTAACTCTTCGATGGTGGCCTTTGCAACAGACTCTGCTGAACCGAACTGCTTGAGAAGTTTGAAGGCTGTTTTTTCCCCGATTCCTGCAATGGTGGTGAGTTCTGTCTGCAGAGTTCTCTCTGATCTCAGTTTGCGGTGATAGGTCACGGCAAAACGGTGCGCCTCATCGCGCAGTTGCTGGAGCAGTTTGAGCGCCGGGGAGGTTTTCGGGAGATTGAAGGGATCTGAGGAGTGGGGGGTGAAGATCTCCTCTATTCGTTTTGCCAGACCGATAACCGGTATGGAGAGCCCGAGAGCGTTCATGGTGTGAAACGCAGTGTTGACCTGCCCCTTGCCACCATCAACAACAATGAGGTCAGGCCAGGGGAGTTCCGTCGAAAGCGATCCACTGTAACGGCGCCGGATCACCTCTTCCATGGCGGCATAGTCGTCCGAGCCTTCAAACGTTCTCATTTTAAATTTGCGGTATTCCGATTTTTTGGGTTTTCCCTTCTCAAAACAGACCATGGAACTCACATAATCGGTGCCTTGAAGGTGGGAGTTATCAAAACATTCAATGCGTTGCGGCATATTTGACAGATGGAGCAGCTCCTTGAGGGCGGTCAGTCCAAAATGGTCGCGGGCAGCCTCGCCTCTCTTTTGTTTCTGGATAAGGTACTCTTCCAGATGGTGCCGTGCGTTCTGGCGGCAAATCTCGACCAGGTGAGCTTTTTCACCAATCTGCGGCACGATGAAACGGATCTGCTTTTTCTCCTGCTGTTTTTCCGAGATGAACGCTCTCAGTGTCTCCTCTTCCTCAACGCCAATTGGTTCCTGAAGCAGAATTTCATCAGGCACACCTTCAAGGGTTTCGATATAGTATTTTTCGAGCACTCTGGCTTGCAGGCCTGCGTCGCTTTCTCCGTCGGTATTGTTCATGTAGATATGCTGGGAGCCGAGCAGCTTTCCCTCGCGAATTTTGAAGATAACGCCGCAGCCATCATCCTCTGCTGCGGCAACAGCAAAAACATCACGATCCGCTTCGTCACCTGCGATCATTTTCTGCCGTTCAGCATAGCGTTTCAGACTCTCAATCTGTGCTTTTATCTCAGCAGCCTGTTCAAACTTCAGCTCCCGGGCATAGCGCTGCATGGAGTCGGTGAGTGAGCGGATCATGGCTGAGGTCTTGCCTTTCAACAGTCTGATAATCTCATTGATCATGAGGAGATACTCCTCTTCCGACTGAAGCCCTTCACAGGGGCCTTTGCATTTGTGGATGTGGTAGTCGAGGCAAATCTTGAATTTACGGGAGGCAATATTCTCCTCGCTCAGTCGATGCTTGCAGCTTCGCACCGGAAAAATCGAGCTTATGAGATCAAGGATAGAGCGGAGTTGTCCCGCTTCTGTATAGGGGCCGAACCAGGTGGAGCCATCCCTTCTCCGCTGGCGGGAAAAGAGAATTCTCGGAAAAGGTTCATTGGTAATAACAAGGTAGGGATAGGTTTTATCGTCCTTGAGGTTGATGTTGTAGCGGGGCTTGAGCTCCTTGATCAGATTGTTTTCAAGAATCAGCGCCTCAACCTCCGAGGAGGTGATAATAACCTCAAAATCCTCAATATGGGTGACCAGTACCAGTGTTTTTCCGAAAAGTTGCTGTGCATTGCGGAAGTAGGAGCGAACCCTGTTGCGGAGATTCTTTGCCTTGCCGACGTAAATTACCCTGCCACTTGCATTTCTGAACTGGTAAACCCCGGGTGAGGTGGGCAGTGTGGCAAGCTTCTCATAAAGAGCCTTTTTGATGTCGGTGCGAGCTGCAAGTTCATCCAGAGTATCCATAGGTGATTCGGGTTGGTTGCTCTTTTCAGCTTTTTCGGAAAAAAGAAAAGCCGCACCCAAGATGCGGCTTTTCCTTGAAAAAAAAGAGGCAATTGTCTCTAAAGCCTATTCAATGGTGTCGTATTCACCTTTCAGCGCAAATACCCCGAAGGTAATAAGACTGAAGGCGATAATCGGCATCAGAACGACAATCACAATTGACCAGAAAATCCAGTTCTCTTCACTGGGTTTTGCTGCTATCTCTTTCATGGCCTGCATGATCACCAGAGGGACGATTCCTATTCCCATGAGTGACCAAACAATGCCGAAAAGTTTTTTAATTGCTGACATAATAGATGAAATTAAAAGGTTCTTGGTTACTCAACGTCCATGTTGTTGGTTTTGTTGGAGATGTAAAGCATGCCGATAACAAAGCTTACACTTGCAATCAGTATCGGATACCAGAGACCAGCAAGTGGATCGGCAGGAGGCAGACCTGGCGCTGGACGGGTTGCTTCAACAAGACGGGTTGAGATAAGCGGAACCAGACCGCCAAAGACACCGTTGCCGATATGGTACGGCAGAGACATCGAGGTGTAGCGGATACGGGTCGGGAAAATCTCAACAAGGAACGCTGCAATCGGGCCATATACCATGGTGACAAAAATCACCTGGATGAGAACAAGACCAACCATCTTGATGTAGATACTCTGAGGCAGAGTTGTCTCCTTTTTGGTTTCAGGTTTCAGTTTGCCTGCTGCCGCAAGTTCTGCTTTCTTTACCTCGTCAAGCGGAATGGTCTCTTTTTTAGTCTCTTTGTAGCTTGTGCCATCGGCGAAGGTTTTCTTCGTCACGGTGGTGATGATGTTGTCTGTACCTTTTACCGCCTCTTTTATCTCAACAGTTGTCTTCTCGACCATCTCTGTTTTCTGTTTGAGATCGGCTTCATTGTACATCATCGTGTAGATCGGCCTGTAAGCAATAACGGCAACAAGCATACCAGCCATCATGATGTACTTGCGTCCGATTTTGTCGGAGAGTGCACCGAAGATAATAAAGAAGGGAGTGCCGATGAGAAGGGCAATCGAAATGATCATGTTGCTCTGCACAAACTCAACATTGCAGGCATTCTGCAGGAAGGAGAGTGCATAGAACTGACCGGTGTACCAGACAACACCCTGACCAGCAGTTGCGCCAAGCAGTGCAATCAGCACCATCTTCAGGTTATCCTTCTGCTTGAAGCTTTCAGCAAGCGGGTTGGCAGAGATTTTGCCCTCTTTTTTCATCTTTACAAACATCGGCGATTCAGACATTTTCATGCGGATAAAGACCGAAACCCCGACAAGAAGCGCTGAAAGAAGGAAAGGAATGCGCCATCCCCAGTCAGAGAAGGTTTCAACACCAAGTGTCTGGCGGACAATGAGAATAACGCCGAGCGCAAGAAAGAGGCCCAGGGTTGCCGTTGTCTGGATAAAGCTGGTCCAGAAGCCCCGCTGCCCTGCCGGAGAGTGTTCGGCAACATAAGTGGCCGCCCCACCATACTCACCTCCAAGAGCAAGACCCTGCAGTAAACGTAAAACAAAGACAATCGCAGGGGCAAAAAAGCCGATCGTTTTATAACCGGGAACAAGACCGATGGCAAAGGTGGAGCCGCCCATAATCACCAGGGTCACAAGAAAGGTGTATTTCCGTCCGATAAGGTCACCAAGACGGCCAAAAAAGAGTGCGCCGAACGGCCTGATGACAAAACCTGCGGCAAAGGTTGCCAGTGTGGCAAGCAGCGCTGCGGTCGGGTTATCTTTCGGGAAAAATTGTTCGGAAATGATTTTCGCAAGAGTACCGAAAATATAAAAGTCATACCACTCAATGAGTGTTCCGACCGAAGAGGCAGCGATAACCCGCCGGGTGCTGGAGACCTCTTCGGTTTGGGAAACGTTTGTGACATTTTGTGCCATAAATGTTTTCTTTGATTGTTATTAAAAAATGTTGTGAACTTTTCGCCGGTTCATTTCCGGCTGGTTGCCATGATGTTTAGTTGATAAACTCATGCTCGTTCTCCTTGACAATAAGCACCGGGCATGGAGAGCGACGTATTACATGCTCAGCAACGCTGCCGAGGATCATCCGTTTCAGGCCACGGCGGCCGTGTGAACCCATGATAATGACATCAGCTTCCTGGCGTTTGGCATAGTCGAGAATACACTCCTCGGGAAATCCCTCATAGATGACATAGTCGGCCACAATACCCGCCATGTTCTCCTCTTCAATCAATGCAAGAAGTTTCTGCTCCTCCTCCGCACGCTCTTTTTCAAGCCCCTTTGAATAGGTGATTGTCGGGTCGTTCTCAATAACGCCGACAAGAAAGACCTGTCCATTGGAGAGCCTTGCAAACTCGTTGGCGTATTGCAGCGATTTCCGCGACAACTCAGAGAAATCAACCGGGCAGATGATTTTTTTAATGGTAATCATAGTCCGCTGGTGTGTTTAAATTATTGAATGATAAATGGTTAAAAAGAACAATTATTTTCGTATGAGTCCACACTGTGTTGTGCAGTGGTGAAAAATAGTGTCGCGCACAAAAGGTCGTTTTTGCCCTTCAAAACGGCGCAAACATATTCAGTGCTGACGGTGACAAGTAAAACCGAATCCGAAGCTGGTTCTGTATGTCGAACAGTATAAAAACTACAGGTAAAAGCGCCTTTTGGTGTCGTATATCATTGCGCTGCTTGAGTATAGCTAAACTCCCGGAAATTAACAATTGTTATTACGAGAAAATAACAATCCTGAAAAATTACACATATACTAACAAATATAAAAAATAAAGCCGTAGTTCCCTACGGCTTTATTTTTTATACAGAGAGAGGTGTGACTTAGAATGTCACTGTTGCATAGAGCTCAGCACGAAGCTGGTCGTTTTTAGCTGTTGTTGCTGTTGCTGGAGCGTTGTCTTTCGCTTCGGATGCACGATAGCGCAGGGTTGGAGTCAGGCTGAAGGTGCCAGTTGCTGATTCATGCATTTTGAAGTTGTATTGTGCCCAGACAAAGACGTTGTTGTAGTCCATATCGGCAGCGCCAGATTTGTCGGTGGTTTGGTTGTAGTCAACCCATGCCATAACCGGGCCGGATTCGCCTTTAAGTCTCAGAAGGTAGCCATTGTAGTCGAAATCAGTACCTGCGGGAGTTGTGTCTTTACAGGTAGTATAAAAACCGCTTACGCCAATTTTCGATTTGCCGGAAGGGATTGTTGCATTAAGGCCGAAGGTATTCGGGGTGCTGCTTAGCTTTGGCTCTTGTACATTGGTCAGTGAAATAAGTGCCTGTGGTTCAAGGGTGACATTACCCATGGTGGTCTTATAGCTGAGATGCAGTACGTATCCATCATTGAGGAGGCCGTTACCTTCTCCGGCATTATTATCACCACCAAGATCATCCATAGCAACCAGCGTTCCATTCAGCTCACCATCGCCGATTTTCGTGCCGTAGTTGAAGCCGAAGAGGCGGTCGAAGTTAAATGTTGCTACAGGGATATCAACGGCATAGACTGTTGAGGTACCAATCACAACTGGTACGGCATACAGTGCAAGGTCAAAAATCGGGTTGTTGAAGCTGTTGAGAGGAAGACGACCGATGCTGTAGTGGCAATCTTTCAGATTGCGGCCAAAGGAGAAGTTGGATACTCCAAGATTGTATGCACCTGCGTTGTTGGTGCCTACACCAGACCAGCCACCACCTAATAGAGTATTGGCAGCATTTTCTTCACTCTGCACCATCGCTTTGAAGAAGTAGCCATCACCCAAGTCGGCGGCTGCTTTCAGACGGATTCTGTATTGGAGCAGAAGATTGTCTTCTTTATCCTTAACACCAGCGGCACTTTCTGTATTGTTAAACTGGCCTCTGGTACGAACAGCAGCGTCTCCGCTTAGTTTCAATTCAGCCGAAGCTGGTGATGCGTATGACAGTACTGCAAACATTGCAGCAAGTGATAACATTTTTTTCATGTTCAGTTCTCCGTTAGTTGTGTGTGTGTTAATTAAAGGGAAATGCAAAACTGTTGATTGTCAACATAAAAAACCAGAAAAAACTGTTCATGGCTTTTTTGAAAAGAGCTGATCAAGATAAAATATACTAAAATGAACAATTTCAGCAAATGTCAATCTGTTTTTTGTTATGGATTTCTTCTGTTCATCCCATGCAGTAAAGGGTTTGTGCCGTTATTGGTTCAAAAATCAATAATGACCCCTGCTGTGGTGAAGCTTTCGGGATGGTAGAAGTACATGCCCTGACGGCTGATGCCGGAATAGTAAGTACATGCCATTCTCACCTTTTCCAGACCGATGCCACTGAGACGGACTCCAGCCTGCAGGTTCCAGGTTCCCCGGTATCCTCTTGTTGCCTCAAGTGAGGGTTGCCAGACAGGGAGCAGTTTAAAATCAGTTGCAATATAGCTGTTGCCCGGTGTGGAGAGTTCAATGCCAGCCTGAAATGTGTGAGGATTGATCCCTGAGGGGATGGTATGGTAGAGGTATTGATAACCAGCGTAGACTCGATGCTTGGGGGAGCTGAGTGCCAGAGCGACATTGACGAATTCACGACTGTAGGTGAAGGGAATGGCTCTAGTCCACTCTGATTGTGTTATCCATTGCCCTGCGCTGTAATGCCCATCTTCAAAGTGGGCTGAAATATGGCTGAGTTTCACCTTTGCGCTGAAGGTGTCGAACGGCAGCGTATCGCTGTTGAACGGTTTTTTCAAGCTTGCATTGACTCCGAAGAGATAATCAACCGCATCAACAGGAAACTTGAACTCATTGGCTCGTTTCAGTCGTGAGTAGGTGCCGAAATCAACACCAATGGCAAAGTCCCTGCTCTCGCTCTGGTAGAGATCGGTTGATGAGCCGATATCAAGCTGCAGTGTGCGTTCACTCAGTGAAGGCATGACCGCTATTTTTGGTTCCAGAGGATCGGCCAGAAGTGGAGGAATAATGGTTCTGCCTGTTGACGTTTGAAGGGGTTCAGCAGAGGCGTTGTGATAGGTGATAAAAAGTGCGGCTGTCAGAATCAGGATTGTTCTGAGGCTACAGGTGCATGTCATGATGGTGGATGATTATATATTTAATGCCAAATGGTCACTGTTGGGCAAGCAGGGTTTGCATCACCGCCATGCGGATGGCAACTCCATTGGTGACCTGTTCAAGCAAGACGCTTTTTGAATAACCGGGTGGCTGTATCCTGTCGGCTACATGGTTGGAGATCTCAATCTCCCGGTTTATCGGTCCGGGATGGAGCACCAGAAGATGTTTCTGTGTCCGCTCCAGCCGTTCATCGGTAAGACCGTAATGGACTGAATACTCTTCAAGGGAGGGCAGGTAGCCACCGGTAGCACGCTCAAGTTGCAGGCGAAGGACGATAGCCGAATCTGCCCAGGTGATGGCCCGGTCAAGGTCAGTGAAGAGGGTTACTCCCAACCTGTCAGCATCGGGCGGCATGAGGGTTACCGGGCAGCAGATCCCGACATCAGCTCCAGTGGCAAGGAGTCCATAGATATTGGAACGGGCTACGCGGCTATGGAGTACATCACCAATAATGACGACCTTGAGCTTTTCTATCTTGCCAAAATAGTCGCGGAGCGTAAACATGTCGAGCAGCGCCTGTGTGGGATGTTCATGCGATCCGTCACCCGCATTGATGACTGTTTTGGAGGTGATGCCAGTGATGAGGTCTGCTGCCCCAGACGAAGGGTGGCGCAGCACAAAGCCATCCACCTGCATTGCTTCAAGGTTTTTGATGGTGTCGCCGAGGGTCTCTCCCTTGCTGACACTGCTTGACGAGGCGCTGAAGTTCAGCGTCCCTGCTCCAAGGTGACGGGCGGCTATTTCAAAGGAGAAGCGGGTACGGGTTGAATTTTCAAAAAAAACCAGCGCAATGCGTTTATTGCGAAGAGATTGCTCAAAAGAGGGGTTTCCGCTGATCAACTCTCTCTTGAAATCGGCGGCCAGGTCGAGAAGCAGTGTAATCTCACTGGCCGGAATATTGCATAATCCTGTAAGGTGCTTCAACTTTTGCTCTTGTTTGCTGCGTTTCAGGAAGAATTTTTTCAAATGTACAAATAAATATTGAAGTTCATGAACTACCTTGGGGGAGTTGTCAGTTGTCAGTAATCAGTTGTCAGTTGTCAGTGGGGGCCGGGTTTTGGAATAACTATACTTTGCTGTTGTTATGCATGAGATGAGTATTGCGATGTCCATTGTTGATGCGGTGGTGGCCAATGCAGAAAAAGAGGGGGGAGTGAGAATTTCTGGTGTTGAGCTTCTTGTTGGAAAACTTGCGGGCATTGAGGCTGAGTCATTGAAATTCTGTTTTTCAGCGGCAACGAAGGGGACGCTTGCTGAAGGGGCGGCCCTGGTGATTGAGGAGCCCGAAGGGATTGGCGAATGTGGTGAGTGTGGCATGAGGTTTCCGGTCACTTTTTATTATGCCGAGTGTCCCAAGTGCCGCTCGCTTCGGATAACCATTGTCTCCGGTGAGGAGTTCAAGATTCAATCCATAACTATAGAAGAAGAGGGAGAGTAGAAAAATGTGCGATACCTGTGGTTGTTCGGGTGATGGCGGGGCAGTGCTTCGCAAACCCGGTGAGAGCGATTATCATGTCCATGTTAACCCTGGTGCAGAAAAGCATCTCCATCCTCATGCCGATGGGGAGCACCGCGACCACGATCATTTTCCTGAGGAGCATCACGACTGCGATTATATGCACGATCATGATGGGGGGCATCACTACCATGAAGGGGGCAGCCGGAAGATTGTGCTTGAACAGGATGTTCTTCAGCAAAACAATCTTCTTGCCGAAAGAAACCGGGGATACTTTGAGGCAAGGAACATCTTTGCCCTGAATTTTCTCAGCTCTCCTGGCTCGGGAAAAACATCGTTGCTTGAAAAAATTATTCCACTGCTGCAACAGCGTATTCCGGTTGCTGTTATCGAGGGTGACCAGCAGACAACCAATGATGCCGACCGTATTCACGCCCTTGGTGTGCCGGTGATTCAGATCAATACCGGTTCTGGATGTCATCTTGATGCCTTGATGGTGAACCGTGCCGTCAAGGAGCTTGATATACGGGATAATTCGCTGCTCTGTATCGAGAATGTGGGCAACCTTGTCTGCCCGGCACTCTTTGACCTTGGTGAGGCTTTGAAAGTGGTGATTATCAGCGTGACTGAGGGCGACGACAAGCCGCTGAAGTACCCGACAATGTTTCATGAGGCTGATCTCTGTATTCTCAACAAGATTGATCTGCTGCCTTATGTAGAGTTTGATGTGGCAAAATGTCGCGAAAATGCCATGCGGGTTAACCATCATCTGGAATGGTTTGAGGTATCGGCGACAACGGGTGAGGGGCTTGCGCAGTGGCAGCAGTGGCTCGAAAAGAGATTGTTACACCATTGAGCGATCAGGGGGAGGCTCGGCGGCATCTGCTGGTCAACGGGATTGTACAGGGTGTCGGGTTCCGCCCTTTTGTCTATCGTCTGGCTGCCGGGTTCGGGCTGACAGGGTTTATCTGTAATACCCCGTCAGGTGTTGTCATTGAGGTACAGGGTTCCACCCTGCTTCTCGACAATTTTTGTTGTGCATTGCTGAGCGACTCTCCGCCCCTTGCCCGAATTGAGTCCATTGTGGAGAGTTCTCTTGATTGTGTTGCAGAGGAGGGTTTTGTTATCGGGGATTCGACGGCTGACTCCGGGGTTGAGACACTCATTCCTCCCGATATTGCTCTTTGCCGCGATTGCCGTCGTGAACTTCTTGATCCCGAAAACCGTCGGTTTTGCTATCCCTTTATCAACTGCACCAATTGCGGCCCTCGATACACCATAGTTGCCCGGCTCCCTTATGACCGTCCTTCGACATCAATGCACTCTTTCACGATGTGCCCGGAGTGTGAAAAGGAGTACCACGATCCGCTCGATCGTCGTTTTCATGCACAGCCCAACGCCTGTCCGGTGTGCGGCCCGGCGCTTGTGTTGCTTGATCCAGCGGGTTTGCCGATGGTGGATGAGCTGGCTCAGCCCGAGTGTTCGCCTGATTTTGGCCCGGTGATGCCGGGTGATGCTGTGGCAGAAGCGATTGTATTGCTGAAACAGGGACTTATTCTTGCTTTGAAGGGGCTTGGTGGTTTTCATCTTGCTGTTGATGCTGGTAATGAGAGTGCGGTAAGGAGACTGCGAGAGCGGAAAGGGCGTGAAGCAAAGCCCTTTGCCGTGATGATGCCTGATATGGCGATGGTGCGGAGCTACTGCGACGTGAGCGATGGTGAGCTTGCCGCACTGACATCTGCGGAAGCGCCCATTGTGCTTCTGAAAAAGAAAACGGGCTGCACGTTGGCACCATCAGTGGCACCTGGCAACCATCGACTTGGTGTGATGCTTCCCTATACACCACTGCACACGCTGCTTTTCGACTCTGGTCTCGAAACGTTGGTGATGACCAGTGCCAATTTTAGTGAAGAGCCCATTGTCAATGAGAATGATGAAGCGCTCATCCGACTCAAGGGTATTGCTGATATATTTCTGCTCCATAATCGCCCGATTTACCTCAAATGTGACGATTCGGTAACCATCCATCTTGCAGGAGAGCTTCGGCAGATCAGGCGGAGCCGGGGGTATGTGCCAGCGCCGATCTCGCTCCGAGAAGGTGGGCCCACCGTACTTGGTACTGGAGGGGAGCTTAAAAATACGGTTACTCTGTTGAAAGGATCTCATGCGTTGATCAGCCAGCATATCGGTGACATGAAAAACTTTGAGGCATTCTGCCATTTTGAGCAGGTTGTTGCCCACTTGCAGCACCTTTTTCAGGCCACACCGGAGCTGATTGTGCATGACCTCCATCCTGATTACATGACAACGCAGTGGGCAGAGCATCAGAAAATTCCCCAGCTTGGTGTGCAGCACCATCATGCTCATCTTGTTGCCTGCCTTGCTGAAAACAGGGAGGCAGGGCCAGCAATCGGGCTTATCCTTGATGGTACTGGTTATGGAACTGATGGCACGATTTGGGGTGGCGAACTGCTGATCGGCGATGCTGCCAGGGTTGAACGCTTTGCCTCGCTGGAGTCGATGCCGTTGCCGGGTGGTGAGGCAGCGGTTTTGCAGCCATGGCGTCTGGCGCTTGGTTATCTTCATAGAAGTTGCTCCGAAATGCCCGATTTGCCGTTTATGAAAGAGAGGGTGATTGCACCGGTTCTTGAGTTGCTCGAAAAAAGAGTTAACATTGTGGAGACATCAAGCTGTGGTCGCCTGTTCGATGCTGTTGCCGCGCTCTGCAACCTGCGGGTGAACATCACCTATGAAGGAGAGGCGGCGATTGCGCTGATGCATGCTGCAGGGGGCGCTATAGGTTATAAAGAGTTTCGCTATGTTTTGAACTACGTAATACCGTCAGGGAAAACTATCGATCATGGGGAGCCTCAGTATGCGGAACAAGGTCGCTGGATAATGATGCTCTCACCAATGATTCAAGATATTGTAATTGCGTTGCAGGCAGGGATCTCCACCAGCGACATCAGCCAAAGATTCCATCGCACTCTTGTTACCTGTTTTCAGGAGATTATCGAAAAAGCATCCAAAGCAACCGGCATAACAACCATTGCGCTGAGTGGGGGAGTCTTCCAGAATGAACTTCTCTTTATTACCTTGTTGCATGAACTTCGGCAGGCTGGCTACAGGGTGCTTGTTCATGCCAAGGTACCGTCGAATGATGGTGGGCTTTCGCTTGGTCAGGCGGTGATTGGGCGGCATTTTTTGTCTTGAACCATGATATTTGTGGGATTGGCATGATTTCTTGATTCGATGATTGTAATTGGTTTGCTTCGCGAACCGCCCTTGCCACTGCATGACAAAATCAATAAAATAAACATCTTATGTGCCTCGCTATTCCCGGAAAACTGATTGAACTTGCAAATGAAAATGGGCTCCTCATGGGCATTATCGATGTTAACGGCTCAAAAACAAGAGCTTGCCTTGAGTATGTGCCAGATATCAAGGTTGGGCAGTACACCATTGTTCATGCTGGTTTTGCCCTGAAAATAATCGATGAAGAGGAGGCGGCAGAGAGTCTGAACCTTTGGCAGGAGCTTATTGAGAGCGGAGCTTTTCAGTCTGATGAAGAGCTTCCATCATCGGAGCCCCTGTGATGCTGAAACCAATGAGATACATTGACGAATACAGGGATCCAGCGCTTGCAAGGAAGCTTCTTGACGAGATTCGCAGAAAAGCTCTCCATCATTGGACTATCATGGAGATCTGCGGCGGCCAGACACACTCTATTATCCGCAATGGCATTGACCAATTGCTGCCTGATACTCTCGAACTGGTGCATGGTCCCGGCTGCCCGGTCTGCGTCACTCCCCTTGAATCTATTGAGCGGGCTCTTGCCATTGCAGCAAGAGAAGAGGTGATTTTTACCAGTTTCGGGGATATGCTTCGGGTGCCAGGTAATGCAAGGGATCTCTTTATGGTACGAAGTGCGGGAGGGGATGTTCGTATTGTCTTTTCGCCACTTGATGCACTGCAGATTGCCCGTGATAATCCTTTAAAAGAGGTGGTCTTTTTCGCTGTTGGTTTTGAAACAACGGCTCCGGCAAATGCAATGGCGGTCTGGCAAGCTGCCCGAGAAGGGATAAACAATTTCACTGTTCTGGTGAGCCAGGTGATGGTGCCGCCAGCAATGCGGGCGATTCTCTCATCCCCGGATAATCGGGTTCAGGGTTTCCTTGCAGCGGGGCACGTCTGCGCGGTGATGGGCTATGAGGAGTATGAGCCGGTAGCCCGAGAGTTTCAGGTGCCGATAGTTCCGACCGGCTTCGAACCGGTTGAGCTGCTTGCAGGGATTCTCAAAACCGTGGAACTGCTCGAAGAGGGGAAGGCAGAGGTGGTGAATTGCTACGGGAGGGTAGTGAGCCGTGCAGGTAACCCGGTTGCGCAGGAGACCATCCGCAACGTCTTTGAGGTGAGCGATCGCCAGTGGCGAGGGATTGGCCTGATTCCCGGTAGCGGCCTTGGCCTCAGAGAGTCGTATGCCCGTTTTGATGCCGAAAAAAGGTTCAATGTCACCAATATCTCCGCTGAAGAGTCGCCACTCTGCATGAGCGGCAGGGTGCTGCAGGGGATGCTCAAGCCTGATGGCTGCCCCGCTTTTGCGAAAGAGTGTACACCACAGCATCCGCTCGGCGCCACTATGGTCTCCTCAGAAGGGGCATGTGCAGCCTACTATAAATATAACATTACTGTATCATGACGATTGCACCGATCTGCCCGGCCCCGATTATGCAGCACGAAACAGTTCAGATGGCGCATGGCGCCGGTGGGCGTTTATCGCAGGCGCTCATGCAGCGGGTTTTTATGCCACACCTCCACAACTCCTTTCTCGATCTGCTCGATGATCAGGCAAAGCTTGATCTCCCGCCAGGCAAAACTGCATTTACCACCGACACCTACGTGGTAAGCCCAATTTTTTTCCCTGGCGGAAACATCGGAGAGCTTGCAGTCAATGGTACAGTCAACGATCTGGCCGTGGGGGGAGCAAGAGCGCTCTACCTCAGCGCGGGATTTGTGCTTGAAGAGGGGCTTCCACTGGCTGAACTCGAAACTATTGTCAAGAGCATGGCCGAAGCTGCCCGCCAGGCAGGGGTGATGATTGTAACCGGTGACACCAAGGTGGTTGGAAAAGGACAGTGTGACCGGATGTTTATCAATACATCAGGCATCGGCAGTATACGAGAGGGAGTTACTCTCTCATGCCAAAACCTGAAGCCGGGTGACAGCATTATACTTTCAGGAACTGTGGGTGATCACGGGATGGCCATCATGACCTCGCGGGAAGGGCTCTCATTCCAGTCGCAGATAACAAGCGACTGTGCAGCGCTCAACGGTATGATTGGTTCCATTCTTGATGAACTGCCTTTCGCCATTCACGCCATGCGCGATCCGACCAGGGGAGGTGTGGCGGCAACCCTGAACGAACTTGCACAATCCTCTTCTGTTGGAATTGAGATTAATGAGTCCACAATTCCCGTCAAACCAGATGTTCGTGGTGCCTGTGAACTACTCGGTATTGATCCCCTGCATGTGGCCAACGAAGGCAAACTTGTTGTGGTTGTAACGGCAGGTGATGCAGAGAATGCTCTCGATTTGATGCGCAGCTTTGACCTTGGCCGGGATGCCGTCCTCATCGGATCGGTAGTTGACGATCATCCCGGTATGGTGGTCATGCGTACAGTTTATGGCAGTCGACGGATTATTGATCTTCCGCTCGGTGAACAGTTGCCAAGGATCTGCTGAGCCTTACATATTCAGCGCCCGTTTTTCAATAGCGAGAGCGGCTTCGCGCATCACCTCTGAAAGGCTTGGATGAGGATGACAGGTGCGGGCCACATCCTCGGATGATGCATGGAACTCCATGGCAAGTGCGGCTTCAGCTATCAGGTCGGAGGCGCTTGCTCCAATGATGTGCACGCCGAGAATTTCATCGGTTTTCCCGTCGGCAAGCATTTTGATAAATCCTTCGGAATCCCCGAGACCCAGTGCCCTTCCGTTGGCGGCAAATGGAAACTGTCCTGTTTTGTAATCGCGTCCTTCAGAGCGAAGTTGCTGTTCGGTTTTTCCCACCCAGGCAATTTCCGGAGTAGTGTAGATCACCCAGGGCATGCTGTTGTAGTCGAGGTGCGGCTTCTGACCTGCCAGCAGTTCGGCCACCATGACTCCTTCGTCTTCAGCCTTGTGTGCCAGCATGGGGCCCCGCACCACATCTCCAATGGCGTAAACACCGGGAGCGGCTGTAGCGCAATGGTCGTTGACGGGAATAAAGCCCCGTTCATCGGTCTGGAGGCCGACCGCCTCAAGGTTGAGTTTGTCTGTGTTTGGAGTACGGCCTACCGAGACAATCAGTTTATCGCACTCAAGGGTATGTTCGGAGCCCTGATCGTCGGTATAGGCAATGCTGACACCATCTTCTGTCAGTTTTGCCTGGCCGATCCTCACACCGAGCTTGATATGCAGCCCCTGTTTTAAAAAGAGCTTTGATGCCTCTCTGGAGATGCTCTCATCGGCAGCTCCAAGAAATGACGGCATCACTTCAAGGACGGTAATCTCCGCTCCCAGCCTGCGCCATACCGAGCCCACTTCAAGGCCGATGACACCAGCGCCGATAACGCCCAGTTTTTTTGGTGCCTCGGTGAATTTAAGCGCCCCTTCATTATCACAGATGGTGACATTATCGACCTTGACATTCGGGATGTGGCGAGCTTTTGAACCGGTGGCGATAATCACCTTCTGAGCCAGCACCTCTTCATCACCCTCTTTTCCACTGATGATCATTCTGTAGCCGGTATCAGTTTTTCCGGCGAAAGAGCCCAGCCCCTTGAGCAGGGTGATCTTGTTTTTGCGGAAGAGGAACTGCACTCCGGCAGTCATTTTTGTGACAATCGCCTCCTTGCGCTTCTGCATCCTGGTAACATCAATGCTTATGCCTGTTGTAGTGATGCCATGATCAGGAAGGTTGTGTATTGCTTTTTCAAAGGCTTCCGAAGAGGCAACAAGCGCTTTCAGTGGAATACACCCTGCGTTGAGACAGGTGCCGCCAAGACGGGGTTCTCCGGCTGGATCGTCATAAGCACTGAATTCACAGCAGGCTACTGAAAAACCAAGCTGTGCGGCACGGATAGCGGCAATATATCCGCCAGGGCCTGCGCCGATAACAAGAACGTCAAATTGTTTGTTCATGGTAGAGTTCTTTTAAAGATCAAGTAACAGACGCGCTGGATCTTCCAGTGCATCCTTGATTGCAACAAGACCAAGTACCGCCTCTTTGCCGTCGATAATTCGATGGTCATAAGAGATGGCCAGATAGTTCATGGGTCGTATGACGATCTGACCATTTTCCACTATTGGTCTCTCCTTGGTGGCGTGGATACCAAGAATGGCGGACTGCGGTGGGTTGATGATTGGTGTTGAGAGCATTGAGCCAAAAACGCCTCCGTTGGAAATTGAGAAGGTGCCACCAGTCAGCTCTTCAAGGGAGAGGTTACCCAGTTTTGCCTTGGTGGAATAGTCAGCGATTTTGCGTTCAATGTCGGCGATAGTCATCTGATCGACATTGCGAAGGATAGGAACAACAAGCCCCCTTGGCGAGCTGACGGCAATACCGATATCGAAATAACCGTGATAGAT
>CAIWUU010000101.1 GCA_903915955.1 uncultured Chlorobiaceae bacterium
AACCTTACTCTCCCTTCATCTCATACTGTCAAATAACGTGCCATCTTTCAGGCTATCCCCACCTCCTTTTGCCATTTTCAGACCTCGTCTCAGCAGGGAACCCAATGTATCATTACTCCCTCTAACTTCCTAATCCTTTCTTCCTCTTTTTTAACTAAATCATCATTTTATCCCTAATTTCATCTCTTTAGGGGACTATAACAGCATTATGCAAGAAAAAAACTCACGAACAAGGTCCCATAAAAAAGCCGCCTTATGCATGAGCATGAGGCGGCTTTCATAACAATGATGAATAAAGAAAACAGCTTAGTGATACTGTGCACTCTCTTCTTTGACGAATTCAACAAGCAACTTCAGGTTTTCAGGCTCCATATCAGGAAGAATACCGTGGCCAAGGTTAAAGACGTGACCCGAATGTTCTGTATGCTGGCCAAAAGATCTAAGAATCTTCGCAGCTTCAGCCTTGATCCTCGCAGGTGTGCCGTAAAGCACTGTGGGATCAAGATTCCCCTGGAGTGCAACACGGTCGTTCAGTTCAGCACGCGCCCTGCCAATATCGATGCCCCAACCAAGACCAACAGTATCACATCCTGTATCGGCAATATCGGAAAGAATCGTGTTACAATCTTTTGAGAAGACAATCACCGGAGTTTCGGGATGTTTCGCCTTGATCGCCTGCACAGTATCCTTGATATACGGAAGTGCATATTCACGATAGTCGTCTTCGGAGAGTGCGCTTGCCCATGAGTCAAATATCTGAATGGCATCGGCGCCAGCTTCGATCTGCTTCAGCACATAAGCTGTGATAACGCCTGAAATTTTACCAAGAAGCGCATGGGCCATCTGGGGCTCACGATACATCATCTGCTTGGCATAAGCGTAATTTTTCGATCCACCGCCTTCAACGGCATAGGTAAAGAGTGTCCAGGCTGCACCAGTAAATCCAATAAGCGGAACACGATTATCAAGCTCTTTTTTGGTCATTCTGAGCGCATCCATCACATAGCCAAGCTTTTCATCGATATCAGGTACAATCAACTTGTCGATATCGGCCTGGGAGCGGATCGGCGGAGTGAGCTTAATCCCTTTTGACTCGATAATGTCCACATTCATGCCCATAGCCTCATTGACCACAAGGATATCGGAAAAAATAATTGCGGCATCCACACCCATCAATTCAACAGGCTGAATGGTTACCTCTGTGGCCAGTTCCGGTGTTTTACAGAGGGTTAAAAAATCGGTTTTTTCTCTCACAGCACGGTACTCCGGCAAATAACGACCGGCCTGACGCATCACCCAGATTGGTGTTCTGGAACATGGCTGGCGCTTTAATGCCCGGAGAAAAAGATCATTTTTGAGCATGCAATGCAATAATTTGATGGGTTAACAAAACAAAAAGCCCGTCAGAATGTCCGGAAATCACCGGCTGAGAGCAAAGGAAAGTGCAAGTTTACGTTTTTTCATCCTTTTATTAAAACTTTCCGCAATGATATAACGAACTGAGCGTCAGCTTACAATATGCCTTTTGATGCCAAGCTCTTTCGCACTGTAGCCAAGAGCAAGACCGACCATCTCTGAGATATGATAAACAGGAATTGATCTCTCAATACCTGCCTGTTTAAGCGCCTTCGACTGATAGCCATCAAGCGAGGTATGGCACAACGGACAGGGCGTTACAATGAAATCCGCCTTCGCCTCAATAGCCTCCTGGAGCGCCTCTGCCGCCACATTGAGCGACTCCTGCTCGGCAACAAGAAGTGTATGAAATCCACAACAACGATTTTTATGCTTATAAGGAATGGTTTTACCGCCCAGCGCCTCAACCAATTGATCAAGCGAACTTGGATCACGAGGATTATCATGACCAAGAACAGAGGAAGGCCTGAGAATATGACAACCATAAAATGGAGCAATCCGGTAATTGTTCAACGGAACTTTTACCTTCTTGCTGATGACATCAAGCCCGACATCATCCGTCAGTACCCAAAGAAGATGTCGTACCTCCGTAGTACCATGATACTCCAGCCCCTCCCTTTTCAGAAGCTCATTCACCTCTTTTTTCAGTGCTGGCGTCTCATCAAGCTTTTTCTTGGCGCTGCGAATGGTCATCAGGCAGGTGTTACAAGAGACAATCAGATCAAGTCCCATCTTTTCTGCAAGCGCGATGTTGCGCGCGTTAACCAATGCAAAATGTTTTGGACTAACATAATCGAGGTTACTCCCACCACAACAGGTTCCTTCATGCAGCTTGACAAGCTCAATTCCAAGATCTTTCTGCCAGAGCTCAAGTGAACGATCCACCTCTTTGGTCATGGATTCATTAATACAGCTCAGGTAATATGCATATCGCTTCATCCAGCAGTTCTCCTCGATTATTTTTTATGCGATTTGTGATCCTGCTTTACATGTTCGGTCATCTCCCTGAACATCTCTCTGAACACCTTTATTCCCTTGGCAGATTTAACCAGAGGCGGAGGCGGCGGAGTACGGCGCTTCATAATCATTTTCACAGCCATCGGAAGAAGGTTCCGCAATGTCCAGACCACACCATTCGTCCGTATCGGCAAAGTGGCCTCGACCAGCTTGCCTTTCTTTTCAATGTCGGACATAAATGCTTCAGCATGCTTGGAACCGCTTGTATCTTTCATGCCTCTGCTCTCAATGGCATCTTCACGTATTCCGTGAATGGCATCCATAATAGGGATACTTTTCACGCAGGCTTCCTGACAACGGTAACAGTGAGTGCAGTCCCATACTCCATGATCCTTTACCAGTTCAGCAAGACGCTGGCCATGAATAGCATCCCGACTGTCAACATTCATCCGGTATGATTTCAGCAAAACTGCAGGAGAGACATACTCCTTGTTCGCCCGTAGAATACTGCACTCTGAAACACACGACGCACAAAGAATACAGTCAGTCGCCTTGTCATAGCGAAGAAACTCCTCCTCGGATATAAGAAACTCTTTCTTGCCCATACCGGCCTCCGGCATGGTAGAGTCAATCCAGTTCGAGTAGTGCCTCATCTTGTCAACAAGGGGATCCATATCAACAATAAGATCCTTGACAAGAGGCAGATTCCGCAAAGGCTCAACCTTGATAATGCCAGGTTCCCTGCTTTTGGCCAGCACATCCCACACCTGGGTTGTACAAGCAAGCTGCGAAAGACCATTTATCCTCATGCCGCAAGAGCCACAGATTCCTGCCTGGCAGAAGGCCCGAAAACTGATAGAGGCATCAAAATGCTCCTTGATATAATTCAACGACCTGAGCACCGTAATACCCCTCTCCACCGGAATGGTATAATCATCGAAATATGACTTGCTGTCAACCTGCGGATTAAAACGGAAAATCCGAAAGGTAACATCCTGTTTTGGCTCTTTATGCTGATCTGTTGGCACCGTCATAAGGGAAATAGTTAATAGGTTCTCTCCTGGAGTTCATAACGCCCCATAGTGACCGGCTTTTCACCAAGTGAAACTTTGCCGTTGACCAAGGTCGCCACGCTGTGCTTGTGCCACTTTGCATCATCCCTGACAGGAAAATCGACTCGGGTATGAGAACCCCGACTCTCCTCACGGGCATAAGCACCAGCAGCAACGGTTTCAGCAAGATCAAGCATATTCCTCAATTCAAGCACCTGCAAGAGGTTGGTGTTAAACACATCACTGGTATCAAAAACACGCACTTTCCTGAAACGCTCTTTCAGTTCAGCAATATCCTGTATACCTCTCTTCAGCAGAGAAGCTTCACGGAAAATACCAACATTGCTCGCAAGTGTCTGGCCCAGCGCCTCACGCAGCTCGCCATACCGTTCATAATGACCGGAAGAGTGCATGCTCCCTCTGATCCCGTCTGCTTGTTCCTTAAGCTCAGCTTCAGATATACTCCCCGGTTCAAATCTCCCAGCCTCTTCAGCCGCAGTATGCCCTGCAATACGTCCAAAGACAAGAATATCAAGCAGCGAATTTCCTCCGAGACGGTTTGCGCCATGAACCGATACACATCCACACTCACCAGCAGCATACACGCCCTCCATAACCGTGCGACCAAAATTATCGGTATCAATCCCGCCCATAGAATAGTGAGCTGTCGGCCTGATAGGAATTGGCTCCTCTATAGGGTCAACGCCTTCAAATTGCATCGACATCTCACGTATCTGGGGTAACCTCGACTTGATGAGATCAGCCCCGAGATGGGTAAGATCGAGATGGATATAAGTCCCCGCAGGACTGTTAAAACCTCTTCCTTCAAGAATTTCTGTTTCAATCGATCGCGACACAAGATCCCTCGGACCAAGCTCCATCTTCTCTTTCGCATACCTTGCCATAAACCGCTCCCCATCTTTATTGACAAGATAGCCGCCTTCACCCCTTGCCCCTTCAGTAACAAGCAAGCCACTCTTTCGCAACCCGGTAGGATGAAACTGCACAAACTCCATATCTTTCAGAGGAATACCTGAACGAAACGCAATAGCCTGACCATCACCAGTATTTCCTGCAGCATTGCTTGAACGGTTCCAGTACATCTTTGCATACCCTCCAGTTGCAAAAATCACTGTTCTTGCCGGAAAAGCCTCAATTTTGCCGCTCTTCATATTCATGGCAACCAGCCCTCTCGAACGACTTCCGTTGACCGACAGATTCAAGGCAAAATATTCATTAAAGAAAATCACCCCTTTTTTCAGACACTGTTCGTACAGCGTCTGCAGAATGGTATGACCTGTTTTATCGGAACAGTAGCAGCATCGTGGAAGCGTAGCGCCCCCGAATGGTCGCTGTGCAATGGTATTATCCGCCATTCGGGACCATGGCGTCCCCATATTTTCAAGCTCACGAATAATTTTAGGCGCCTCAGAACAGAGCACATCAACGGCATCCTGATCGGCAAGATAATCGCCACCCTTGATGGTATCGAAAATATGCATCTCTACAGTATCATCCTTCGCCTTGTTGGCAAGCGCCGCGTTAGCCCCTCCCTGTGCGGCAGAGGTATGCGAACGGTTTGGATAAACCTTGGAGAGCACGGCAATATTCAGCGCTGGATTGGTTTTCATGGCCTCCATGGCAGCATAAAGCCCGGCCCCCCCACCGCCAACAATAACAACATCAAATGGTTTCATACGCTAAATTTCCTTATGAAGCTGCAAAGAGAGCCTCTCTGATTAAAAAACAGGAGCTGCAACGGCAGAGCCCTGCTCATCGAAATTGATTGTTCTTGTATTGTTAAGGAAAACCGTGCAAGGTATCCTGATTGCTACAGGGCGACATGGTCGTCATGAACCGGAAGTTCCTCTACTGCATGAAGAACATCCGTCATATTGAGGACACCAATAACTTTATTGTTTTCCATAACAGTAAGACGCCTGATATTGGTTCTTTTCATCAGACGAAGCGCATACTTGATCCTGAGACTGGGATTGACGCTGATAATCGGCTTGCTCATGATCTGAAAAACTGGCGTATTCCATGGATCACGATGGATATCTTCACCTGGATCAATAACTTTTTCGAGAATATCCTTTTCTGTAATAATGGCATAACAATCATCCTCATTACGAGGCTCTACAATAAGTCCGCTCTCTTTGCTCTTTTTCATAATCTGCAAAGCCTCAGCAACCGAACAACTTCCCTTGATCACATGAAAATCTTTCTGCATAAGGGCAGATACCGGCAGCGTCCGTAATGTAATAAGCTGATCCATAGCCGTTAAGTTACTTAGAATTAGAAAAGCAGACAGCGCCCTTTACTCTCTGAGAAAACAGAGAAGGGGGCACCGATTTTATAAAAAGTAAGAGAGGAGAGGTCGCCTGACATCGCACAGATAAACGAATATGAAAGCGCCATTGTACATATTAAAAATAATAATACGATTAAAAACAAAAAATGGACAATAAAATTAATTTTATGCTATCCCGTGAGCTTTTTTATACGCACCCCAATTCTGTTTGAGAAGAAAAAATGCGCTGAAATCCTTCTGCTGGAGAAAAGGGTTCGATGCCCGCTCAACACTGATCGACGATCGCGGTGACGAGCCATAATCATGTCCCGGCCAGACTGTTGTCTCCTCGGGCAACACCATCAGCTTGTGATGCAACGACTGATACTCCTCCAGAGCCTGTTCCTCCGTTACTGTACCACCAACCTTCCCCGTAAAAAGAGTATCTCCGGTAAATAACGCATGGCCGATATGAATACAGATTGAATCCCGGGTATGGCCAGGAGTGTGAATAATACGCGCTTCGAGAGTGCCAAGAGGAAATAGAGCACCATCGATCACCCTGATACCAGTATGCGAACAGGTATCGCCATAAAGAAGGGGTACAAGAGCAGTCATGAGTTTGATTTTCTCATTTCCATTGGTGTGGTCGTCATGACCATGGGTTGAAAAGATATAGCGAATGATAAACCCCCGCTCAGCAGCAAACCGGACAATCATCTCCGGATTGAAGGAGGCATCAACAACCAGAGCCTCACCCGTGCTCTCACAGGCAGCCAGGTAACCGAAGTTCCTGTCTCCGCCCGTACGAAACTGCTCTACAACCATGATCCCATCCTCCCTGCTTCCATGTATGGTTATTTTTTTTCAACGATATAATAGACAAGCGGCACAACCACGAGCGTCAGAATGGTAGAGAGAACACCACCCCATATCAGCGATATGGCCAGACCCTGAAAAATCGGATCAAACAGCATCACCACCGAACCAATTACAACGGCACCTGATGTCAGCAGAATCGGCCTTGTACGAACAGCCGCAGACTCAATCACCGCTCGCTTGAGATCAGCCCCCTCTGCCCTGCGAATCTGTATAAAATCGATGAGCAGCACCGAGTTACGAACCATAATACCGGCCAATGCAATCATGCCAATCATACTGGTCGCAGTAAAGAAGGCTCCATGCAACAGGTGACCAGGTATGATGCCCACAAGGCTCAGGGGAATAGCAATCATCATGATCAGCGGCGTCTTGAACGACTGGAACCACCCGATAATCAACAGATAGATAATCACAAGCACAACCGCAAAGGCCGTACCAAGATCCCTGAAAACCTCATAGGTAATCTGCCATTCACCATCCCACTTCATCGACAGCTTATCCTCAGAGGTTGGACTCGACGTGTACAGAGGAGTGATACTATATCCACCTGGAACCTTGAGCTTCTGGATTTTTTTATCCATATCAAGCATGGCATAGACCGGACTTTCCGTAGCACCAGCAACATCGGCTGTCACGTAAACCACTCTGCGCAGATCCTTGTGGTAAATGCTCTTCTCCTCGATCTTCTCTTCAACCGTCACCAGCTCAGAGAGCGGAATCATCTCTCCCGCACGCATACGCGTTGCCAGGTTACCCATCCCCTGTGACTGCACAAAAAGGCCAGAGAGGTTTTGCAAAGAGCTTCTGTCCGACTTCGGAAGCCTCACCTGGATGGTCACCGGATCAATCTCCTTATCGGTATGCAGCAGACCTACATCCATTCCGGAAACCGAGATGCGCAGCGTCTGGGCAATCTGTTCAGCGCTGACACCCCGCAATGCAGCACGCTCCTTATTGACCACCAGATTGTAGACCTTCTGATCATCCTCAACAACCCAGTCAATATCAACAACACCCGGTGTCTCCTGAAAAACCTGCTTCACCTGTTTAGCCAAAGCAATCTGTTCGCTCTGTGAAGGACCATAAATTTCCGCAACCAGAGTCGAAAGCACCGGAGGACCAGGAGGAATCTCCACAATCTTGGCATTGCCATTATAACGCCGGGCAATCTTCTGCACACTGGCCCTCACTCTGCGGGCAATCTCATGACTTTGCGCCTTGCGCTCGCCCTTATGAACCAGATTCACCTGAATATCAGCCATATTGGCCTTCTGACGCAGGTAATAGTGGCGCACAAGTCCATTAAAATTGATCGGAGCATTGGTCCCGACATAGTACTGATAACTGCTCACCTCCGGCACTGTTTTCAGCCAGGTGGCAATCTCTTTTGCCACCTTCCCCGTCTGCTCAAGCGACGTACCCTCCGGCATATCCAGAATAACCTGAAACTCATTTTTATTATCGAAAGGGAGCATCTTCATCTGTACAGCCTTCATCGGCACCAGCGCTATAGCCCCAGCCAGCATCAACCCAACAACACCGAACGCAATCCAACGCTTGACACTGCTCTCAATAAACGGAGAGAGAATGGAGTTAAAGAGTTTATAGTAGCCTGTTGTGGTAATATCGTACTCCTTATGTTCTCCCTCCCCGGTTTTCAGAAGACGGAAAGAGAGCCACGGGGTCGCAATCAAAGCCACCAGCAACGAAAAAATCATGGCCAGTGAAGCGCCAATCGGCATCGGACTCATATATGGCCCCATCAGTCCGGAAACAAAAACCATGGGAAGCACTGCCGCAATAACCGTAAACGTTGCCAGAATAGTGGGATTACCCACCTCGTTAATGGCGGTAATTGCCGCTTGCAATTTCGGCTGGCGCTTCATGGCAAAGTGGCGGTGAATATTCTCCGCAATGATAATCGAATCATCAACCACAATACCAGTCACAAAGATCAGCGCAAAAAGCGTCACCCTGTTCAGAGAATAATCGAGCAGATAATAGATCAGCAAGGTGAGGGCAAAGGTGATGGGCACCGAAGCCAGCACCACAAGCGCCCCTCTCCACCCAAGGAAAAAACCAACCACAATGGTGACCGCCACAACCGCCATAAGCAGATGCTCAAGCAGGGTAAAAACCTTTTCCGATGCGCTGGTGCCATAATTTCTGGTTTCACTCACCGTTATACCAGAAGGAATAACGGTCTGCCGGAGCCCTTCAACTCTTGCCATGACCTTGTCGGCAAGCAGAGAGGCATCGCCACCCTTCCGCTTGGCCACGGTCAACGTCACTGCCGGGTACTCGCCTGAAGCAGAACCTTTCGGGGACGCAGCCGCAAAACCAAAAAAGTTATAGTTATTCACCTCTTCAGGACCATCGGTCACCGTTGCAACATCGCGCAGATAGACTGGAGAGGCGCCATAAAGAGCAACAACGATATTGGAGACCTCAGTGGCACTTTCAAGAAACTTTCCTGTCCGCAGAATAATCTCCTGCTCAACCTGCTTCAAATCACCAGAAGTCATCTGACTGTTGGCAATCTGTATCTGGTGGGCAATCTGCAACGGGCTCACATTAAACTGTTGCAGTTTTTCCTTATCCAGCACAATCCTTACCTGGCGCTTCAAACCACCCTTCAACTCAACATCGCCAATATTATTTATTTTTTTCAACTCCTCCGCAACCAGAGCCGCAGCTTGACGAAGCTGGTAAGGATCTTTTGTTTTGCTCCAGAAGGTGAGATTAAGCACCGGAACATCGTCGATAGAGACCTTTTTCATCAATGGAAACTGAACACCCTGGGGCATCTTGTCCATATTTTTCATAATCGCCGTCCAGAGCTTGACCATGCTTCGCTCGGCATCTTCACCCACCTTAAAACGAACCGTCACTATAGCCACATCATGCATGGAGGTCGAATAGACATAATCGACTCCCGGTATTTCAGTCAAGGTACGCTCCAGAGCCTTGGCAACACGCGCCTCCACCTCTGAAGGAGCTGCGCCAGGATAAGGGATATAGAGATCCACCATCGGCACCACAATCTGAGGCTCCTCCTCTCGAGGAGTCATAAAAGTGGCCATAATGCCAACCAGCAAAGATGCCACCATTAACAGCGGCGTAATTTTAGAATTGATAAACTGTTTTGCGAGTTTACCGGCAATACCTTCCTGCATGATTACAATCCCCCTTTATAATATTCCAGCTCTTTTTTTGAAACGCAATAATCATACATGGCCTGGTTCACCCTCATTTTTGCGTAGATAAAGGCCTGCTCCCTCATCAGCAATTCAAAGGTCATCGCCATACCAGTTTTGTACTTCTTGCCGATATACTCCAGACTTACTTTTGCAGCCTCCAGCGATTTTGAAGCAACATCAATTCGCTCTCTGGCAGTTTTCAGCGACCTGCGTGCTTGAGCCACTTCAGCCAGGCTGTTGCTCTTGGCCGCTTCATAGCTGTACATCGCCTCGCGCTGCTGGGCTTTTGCCTCCAGAATACGACCTGCAGTTGCGTCACCGTCAAAAATGTTCCACTGCATGTTTAAGCCAAGCGCCCAACTTGCCCCACCACCAAAAATATTGTTACTGTGCAGATTGGTCTGAAGGAATGCATTCAGACGGGGAAGTCGCGACTGCCGGATCATCTCCTCCTGATAACCGGCAACCTGCGCAAAAGTCTCAAACGCCTTGAGATCCGAACGGTTCACCAGCGAAGTTGTCTCCTCCCCACCAGAAACAGCGCCATCAACATCAAGATCGCCTGTAGGAACAACAGTCACCCCTGAATCAAGGTTGAGCATCACTCTGAGCATATCCGTCGCATTCTTTACCGCATCACGCAGCATAAGCTTCTGCTCCTGAAGTTCAGCAAGCCTGACATCAGTCGAAAGCTTGTCCGACTTAGTCAACAGCCCCGCCCGATACCCTTTTGCAGCCTCGGAGCTATACCCCTGCATCGTTTCGATAGAGTGCTCAACAGCCTCAATATTTTTACGGGCAAGAATAAGCCCGTAATAAACCTTGCTGACCTGAAGTCCAATCGCCTCTTCCGTCCTCTCAGCCAAAAACTCCTGCCCTTTTTTTGCCCTCACCGCCATTGTTTTTCCAGTTGAGGCATCAGCATTAAAGAGCGGCTGCATCACCTGGAGAGATGTATTAAAATCATTGATAACATCAGGATGCGTCATCCTGGATGCTTCAAAATCGGAGTTCTGCAAACTTTGCTGCTGCAGCTTGAAAACCAGCGCCGCAGCCGGATCATTCGTTATCAGCAAAGTCTCCGAAAGCGTCACTTTCGGCAAAAAGGATTGACGAGTCTGAACCACCCGTCCCTCCGCCTGATCAACCCTGCTCCGGGCTGCCTTGACGGTATAATTATTTTGGCGAGCAATCGAAACCGCCTTGGAAAGAGAGAGCTTCACCGTTGAATCGCCAGCTTTTGCTGGCAGTGGAGAGCAAAGAGCGCCAGCCACGCCGAGCCCAATCAAAGCCTTGTATATCTTCATGGTATCTTACTGTTTAGAGATAAGTTTCAAAATCTTTTCAACATTTTTGGAGTCACCATTACTCATGCACTCTTTGAGGTTTCGGTGGAGCACCAAGGAAAAGGTGCTGTCCAGAGCAGCTTTTGCAGCCTGAAACTGGGTAATAATCTGGGAGCACTCCTGACCACTCTCAATCATCCTGACCAGTCCCTCAACCTGCCCACCTACCTTTTTCAGCCTGAGAATGACATCATTCACTGAACTTTTCGATTCGATCATAACAATTGCATTAAAGTGTCGACTCGATACCCATACCCCGTACAGGTTTCGATAATATAAAAAAAAGACGCGCAAGTAAAATTGTTTGCGCGTCAATGAGTGAAAGTTTTATTTACACCCGCCCTCAACGGCAAGTTCAGGTGCAGTACAGCAAATATCCGATTGCACCTTGCAGAGCATGCTTTCGGTTGCCTGCTGCATAATTTGCGACATGATCGCTTCGGTCATATACTTGAGTATCCCCTCCGGCATGAGATTCAGGGGAAAAGAGAGTGTGAAATCAAGACAAATATCTGTATCGAAATAGACCGATGTCTTGTCGTCATGCTGATGGAGCAGGCATATCTCGGAACTGGCCTTTCCAATAAAAGTATTTTGGGATTTTTTTTCAAATTCAGGATAGTCGAGAACCGCTTCCCAGCAAATCCGCTTTCCCTTGCCATTGTAATGCTCCCTGTTTTTCAACCTTGCGGCAGCAAATGCCTGGCCATAACTGTCGTCCAGTAAAAAATCCGTCTCAT
>CAIWUU010000102.1 GCA_903915955.1 uncultured Chlorobiaceae bacterium
CTTCGCCGCACACGCGACATGCTGCTGCCCAGGCTCATCTCCGGCGAGGTGGATGTCTCCAGACTTGATATTGCCATTCCAGAGGAGGCTGTTGCATGAAAATTGAAACGTTACTCAGCCGACCCGAAGGCAAAAACCTTGAGTTCAAGCAGGATCTTTCGTCGCCAAAGAACATTCTCAAAACAGTGACCGCCTTTGCCAATACGGCAGGGGGGATAGTATTGATCGGCATTGAGGATGGCAGCAAAGCGGTGCTGGGGGTTGAGAACCCTCTGGATGAAGAAGAGAGGTTGTGCAACCTGATCGCCGATTCGATTGAACCGCGACTCGCACCAAATGTAGAGTTGGTCAACTGGAAAGGACGCTCGTTGCTTTTTGTAGAGGTCTATCCCAGCGCATTGCGTCCCCACTGGCTGAAATCGCAGGGTATCACCAACGGTGTGCTTGTGCGGGTGGGTTCTACCAACCGGCAGGCTGATGGGCCATTAACAGCGGAGATGCGCCGTTCAGCCCTGAACCTCTCTTATGATGAAGAAGCCATGCCGGACATCAACCCGGAAGCACTGGACTTCCGGGTTGCTTCCGGGTTGTTTGCCGGGTTCCGTGATTGGGACGACACTATGGCGGAAAATTTGCATTTAGTGACAAAAAACCAGGGGCGTTTGGTTCCGACTGTAGGTGGTATTCTTCTCTTCGGTACTCAACGAGAGCGCTATTTTCCTGATGCATGGATTCAGTGTGGTCGCTTTAATGGCACCAATAAAGCAGAAATACTTGATCAGCAGGAAATCGGTGATCATTTGCCTCTGGCGTTGGAAAAAGCGCTTGACTTCATCAAGAAACATGCGTTACGGGGTGCGGTGTTCGGTGAGTTACGAAGAAAGGATGTCTGGGATGTGCCTCTGGAAGCCGTGCGCGAAGCTTTGACGAATGCCATTGTTCATGCTGATTATTCGCAGACTGGCGCTCCTCTTCGTGTATCAATTTTTGATGACAGAATTGAGATTGAAAACTCTGGATTGCTTGCGGGCGGAATGACCATCGGAGATATTCGTGATGGCGTGTCGAAGCTGCGAAACAGAGTTATCGGCAGGGTTTTTAAGGAGCTTAAGCTGATCGAACAATGGGGTAGCGGATTTCAGCGAATGTCGGCTTCGTGCCGAGCTATAGATTTACCTGAACCAAAGATGGAGGAAATAGCCTTCCGGTTTCGCGTCACCTTCAGCTTGCATAAAGTTTCAAGCCAAAGACGGGCGGATGATATTGAACAGAAAATTATGGAATTGATTAGTGCTTGTGAGGAGAATGGTGGTGCATCAACCCAATATTTAAGTCAGACTGTAGGTATCAGTACCCGGGCTATACGTGATCGGCTGGCACGAATGGTTGAGGCCGGACGGGTAGTCGCCATTGGAAAAAGTGCTTATGACCCACAGAAGCGATATTTGCCAGCAAAGGAGTCCCAATCATGACACCACATCCTGGCGGGTACAGTGAAGATGCTCTTGTTGAGCAGCCAGCAATTGCCTTGTTTGAAAGCCTTGGCTGGAAGACCATCAATGCTTATGGTGAGTTCGACCACGGTACGAGCATCCTGGGCAGGGAGACCAAGGCTGAAGTTATCCTGAAGAGTCACCTGCGTCTGGCCCTGTTGCGGCTCAACCCCGATGTGGCGGTCGAGTCGATCCACCTGGCCATCGAGGAGCTTGCCCGCGACCGCTCACGCATGGCTCCGGTTGCTGCCAATCGCGAAATCTACCTTCTCCTCAAAAGTGGCATCCGGGTTCCTATAGCCGATCCCGACGGAGATGGCGACACGGTGGAAGTGGTTCGGGTGGTCGATTGGGAGACGGCGACCAATAATGACTTTCTGCTCTGTTCGCAGTTCCGGGTAACCGGTGAAATGCACACACGACGTGCAGACTTGGTTGGGTTCGTGAATGGGTTGCCCTTGCTCTTCGTCGAACTGAAAGCCACCCATCGACGGCTTGAAGCGGCCTGGAAGGATAATTTGCGCGACTACAAGGATACCGTGCCGCAGCTTTTCTGGGCAAACGCGTTCATCATCCTCTCCAATGGCAGCCAGAGCCGCCTTGGAACCTTGTCTGCCGGGTGGGAACACTTTGCAGACTGGAAAAAGATTGGCAGTGAAAGTGAGGCCGGGCAGGTATCGCTGGAGACCATGCTGCGCGGAGTCTGTGACCCTGCACGGTTTCTTGACCTGGTTGAAAACTTCACCCTCTTTCAGGAGGCTCCGGGCGGATTGATCAAGCTGACGGCGAAGAATCACCAGTATCTCGGTGTCAATAATGCGCTGGAAGCTCTTGCCGATATTCGCCAGCGGGAGGGGAAGCTGGGAGTCTTCTGGCACACGCAAGGGAGTGGCAAAAGTATCTCGATGATGTTCTTTGCCCAGAAGGTGCTGCGCAAGGTGCCGGGGAACTGGACGTTTGTTGTTGTTACTGACCGGCAGGAGCTGGATGGCCAGATTTACAAGCATTTTGCCTCAGCCGGTGTGGTTACTGAAAATGGTGCCCAGGCCGAAAGCAGCAGGCATCTGCGGCAGTTGCTGACGGAGGATCACCGCTATGTGTTCACGTTGATTCACAAGTTCCGCACCGAAAATGGAGAGGCTCACCCCATGCTCTCCGACCGTCGGGACATCATTGTCATCACCGACGAAGCTCACCGCAGCCAGTACGATACTCTGGCAATGAACATGCGCACTGCTCTTCCAAACGCCTCTTTTCTAGCCTTTACCGGAACACCGCTGATTATCGGGGAGGAGAAAACCCGACAGGTTTTTGGTGAGTACATCAGCGTTTATGACTTTCAGCAGTCGGTGGCCGATGGCGCAACCGTTCCTCTCTATTATGAGAATCGTATCCCTGAACTGCAACTGGTCAATGAGAACCTTAACGACGATATGGAGCGCCTGCTCGAAGCCGCAGAACTCGACGAAGCGCAGGAGAAGAAGCTTGAGCGGGAGTTTGCCCGCGAGTACCATCTGATTACCCGTGACGACCGGCTGGAGAGAGTAGCAAAAGATCTTGTGGAACATTTCACCGGGCGCGGCTTTCAGGGCAAGGGGATGATGATCTGCATCGACAAGGCGACAGCCATCAAGATGTATGACAAGGTCAAGAAGCATTGGGCGGCGAAGATTGCTTCATTGCAGGCTGAACTGATGCGGGGTACCGATGCAGAGAGACGAGACATCAAAGATCGCATTGCACGGATGAAAGAGACTGATATGGCAGTGGTGGTCTCTCAGGGGCAGAATGAGATTGCCGACATGAACGAGAAGGGGCTCGACATTCGACCGCACCGTAAACGAATGGTGGAGGAGGATCTTGAAAAGAAATTCAAGGATCCGGATGACCCGTTCCGTCTGGTTTTTGTCTGCGCCATGTGGATGACCGGCTTTGATGTTCCGAGCTGTTCGACCCTCTACCTCGACAAGCCGATGCGCAACCACACCTTGATGCAAACCATTGCCCGTGCCAACAGGGTTTTTCTCGACAAGGTGAGTGGCCTGATTGTGGACTACGCCGGAGTGTTCCGTAATCTGGAGAGAGCGCTTGCCATTTATGGTGTGGGCAAGGGCGGCAAGAAGCCGGTTGAAGACAAATCCGCCTTGGTGGTTGCATTGCAGCAAGCTTTGGAAGAGACCCGGAGCTTGTGCACACAACAGGGCGTGAATCTTGCCTCTATCCAGAATGCTGAAGGGTTTGCGCGTGTCGAACTGCTTGACAATGCCGTCGAGGCGCTGATTATCTCCGAAGAGGTCAAACGACGTTATCTTGACCTGGCCAACACCGTCCAGCGGCTTTTCAAGGCCGTCTTGCCCGATCTGCGGGCGCATGAGTTTGCCGCTGAAGTATCGCCCATCAAGGTCATTGCCGATAAAATCCGGGCACTGGTTCCCTCTGCCGATATTACCGAGGTGATGGCGCAGGTGGAAGTTCTTCTCGACCAGTCGATTGCAACAGAAGGTTATGTTATCCGGGAGGTGGGCGACACCGACAACGACGACCACCTGATTGACCTCAGCACCATTGATTTTGACAAGCTGGCTGAAAAGTTCAAAACCAGTCGAAAGCGAACGCTCAACGAAAAGCTCAAGGGAAGTGTAGGACAAAAGCTGATGGCAATGGTACGACTCAATCGGACACGTATGGATTATCTCGAACGGTTCCAGCAAATGATTGCTGCCTACAATGCCGGAAGCCTCAATCCCGAAGAGTTTTTCAGCCAACTGGTTACTTTTGCCCAGAGCCTGAATGAAGAAGAGAAACGGGGAGTGAGCGAACAGTTAACCGAAGAAGAGCTTGCACTTTTTGACCTGTTGATGAAACCACCGATTGAGATGAGCGATGCTGACCGGGAGAAGGTGAAAGCTGTCGCCAGGGAGTTGCTGGTGACACTCAAGAGCAACAAACTGGTGCTTGACTGGCGGAAACGGCAACAGGCGCGTGCAGCGGTGAGGGTGGCCATTGACAAGCTGCTGGATGACCACCTGCCAAGAGCATACACGCCGGAGCTGTTCAGGCAGAAATCAACTGCGGTGTTCCAGCATGTCTATGATGCCTATTATGGTTCGGGACGCAGTGTGTATGTGGCGGCGTGAGTGTGCCTGATATGTGACAAGCAAAGTGGTTGGGGGGGGCGAAAGGGTGTCTATGAATTTTGCCGCTGTTTGAGGCACTCAAAGGGTGATTATGTCGATCTGCTCGACATATTTTTGAATATTGTACTGTACAGCATTGTATCTCTTTTGCTTTTCAGTCAATCAGGTCGCCAAGTCTGTATCTTCCTCCATGGGCAACCGCCACCACATACTTTGATAATTTTGGATCGTAAACAGCAACCGCCTGATAGAGGTGATTGAGCTTGTGGGCCAAGGCAAAAGCGACGGGTATAGTCGCGGGGCCATTCAGTTTTATGAGTTCGCCTCCTGTAACCTTCCCATCATTGATCAATGTCGTGATGATTTGTACCGCCTCTTTTACAAGCATATCATTTTGTGCTGAAGTCTCGCCAAATTTTAGGCGAAGGATATTATCCGGCTCAACAGTAATATTGTAAGTCCCCATTATAGAGTATTTTGGATGGTTTTCCATTTGAACAACAAGCTGAGCCAGCTCAATAACCGTTGGACGAGTTTTTATGGTGACATCGCCACGTTCGAGATGATGCACTGATCCTCGATAAACATTGTCTGTATCAGAGATGGATAGTGGTTTATCTGTGGTGCCATGTAGATCACTATGAATTTCAGCAATAATCTGAAGATTCAACTTCGCACAAAATGCACGCCAAGGATGTAAGGCTTCAAGGTCTCCCGCAACGAGAACAGCGTGGGTTGCATTTTTGCAGATCTGTTCATTGGATGATTCTGGTATTCCTCCAATATCAATAATAATAAGTGGCTCTGAGGATTGGTTAACCCAGTCCGCCCACATCTCTACTTTTTCAGAAGAAAATTTACTTTTGTAGGGGAGTTTGAGCTGTTGGGCAAGCTCATGATCATTGCTGTACGCTTCCTGAAACCAGCAGCCCTCTCCATCAGGGCATGCAGTAATCACATAAGGATAGCAAGAGGCGGGTATGCTTTTGATGGCCTCCTTCAGGCCATAGCGAAGGCACGATTTCCCCGAATGAGGGGGGCCACCGAGAATAATTTTCATGGTCAGACTATTTTTAACTCAAAAGGTGAAGTCCGCCGAAGCAAAGCAAATATACAAGAATATTTAACGTAGTTAACGTTTTTAGAACTGGAAAAATATTGAAATGTATTTTTGGGATGATAACTATTGTGTAAATTAGGGCATATTTGGTTAACATGCACCGAAACCCTCAGGGTGTGTCTGATTAATATAGGTAAAACTCAGAAAAAATGTGGTTTATAACATCATTTTTCTATAAAGCCAGATACAACAAGCTCGGGTTTATCATGGATAACTTTACACAAAGCTATCAGAGTGAGTGCAGAGAATCCATAAAGAAAGAGTTGGTTGAACTTACATCAAAATTGCCGAATATCAAGACACGGTTAAGTTTAAAAGCGGCTAAACAAAAAATGCACGATTACTATGTTGATATATTGGGACGCTCTGTGCCAGTGAAGCAGCCAATATTTACACAGAATGAAGTTGAAGATTTTAAACAACACCAGAGATTGTATGGGATCGTTCTCGGTGCGATGGTTTTTTTTGAAAGCGCTATATACTCGATGATGGCTAATCTATTGCTTTCAAAGCAGACATTAAAAGACTGGGAAGGGCTTAATATGCTTATTGGTTTAGCTTTTGCTCTTATTTTTGTGGTGGCATTGCATTTTGCTTTTAAAGGTTTTTTTGAGTTCTTTGAAGCAAAGCATTTGATCGAAAAAGAAAAACATGACAAAACTAAATTAAAACCATTTTACACAAAGTTAATATTTTCGATTATTATTTTTATTATTTTCTTAATTACAAATTTTTATACAGGCTATATCAGGGCTACTTGGATAGAGGGGGGAACAGCATCAACAAGCCCATTAATGGCAAAACTCCATTTTCCGTTGCTTGTCTTTTCGGTCATGATCACTTTTTTGGTGGCATTTGTTATGGCGAAGCTGGAAAAAGAGATTGCCGAAAAGGGCGTAAAAATTAAGGTTTATGAAAATTGGGTAAAACAACAGAACGAACGAAAAAAATATAATACCCATTTAAGAGAAATGTATAAAAATAGTAAAGAGAAAAAAGATGTTTTGATTGAGCAATATTGGAGTGTTTTGAAGGATTTACAAAGAGTGTTCGAGCGAGAAGTTGATCAAAATCAGGAAGGCTTGTATGCCGATTTACAAGAAAAGATTTTATCTGGAGAGATCAATATGCAAGATATTGATGATAAACTGTATCAACAATATTTGCCAGTTGCAATAAACCGTTTTGAACTTTTCAGGTATGGCATTAACTCTGATCCATTTATTACTGAAGCTCTGAAAACTCTGAAGACTGAGGTGGATGGAGTTGATGAATTTGAACGGTTAAATACCGCTGACTGCTTAGGTAATGAAGCTGAAATTACCGAGGAAGATATAACTAAAAATAATTAAATGTTAAGATTATGAGCAGGTTATACAGAAAAAAAGGGTTGCTTATCGTTGTGGTACTTTTGGCATTACTCTCTTCATGTGCATTACTTGGAAAAAAAGATGCGCCAAAAGGAAAAAATATTATTTGTATTGTCGACTTCTCTGACAGCAAAAATACTCAACAGCGGCTTCATTTTTATATGAATGTCATTAAGGATACTGTTATCCCAAAGCTTGGTCGTTATGATAAAATAACTGTTATCCCACTTGATCAAGCATCAATAACAAACTCTACAGATATTCTTTTTAATGATTTCTCTTTGAACGATTTTGAGCCTGAAATAGCAAGTCCAATTGAAGTGGATAAACTTACGACGGAGAAATTGAATCAATATAAGATGTCTGTATCAAATGAATTTGTGCAAAATTTTCAGAAGGCTATTGATAGCAGAAATTCCTCAAGCCATGAAACTGATATTTTTGGCGCTTTGGGTGTCGTCAAAGGAAAATTACGTTCTGCTGGAGGTAACTATATTATTCTATTCAGTGATATGATGAATTGGAGTAGCGCTCTGAACATGGAGCCTCAGAATAAAAATTTTAACAATGCAACCATTGATAAGATTTTACAGAGTGTGCCGAATTACGAAATGCCAAACACAACAGCCCTGGTTTTGACTGCTGAGCAGGTTGAGGCTACGCCAGCACACTTTAAACTGGTGCAATCCTTCTGGACTAAATATTTTGAAAAGAATAAAATAAAACTTTACGACTACAATTCAGCATCACTCTCAAAATTGAATGAACTCCTTGCTCAGCAGGCAGGCAAATAAGAGAAGAGGGTTCTTGTGAAATATCTGCCTGAACAATCTCTTCGCTCCTCTGCCTGCAGCGCAGAGGAGACGTAACGGCAACTTCCACAGTATATCGTACAGTATCCCTCCAAAGAGTACTCCCCACGCTTCCTTCCCCACAATTTTTTTGAAGCTCATCGATATGACGATGAGCAATCCCGGAATAACAACCCATAACGGCAGCTCTTGAACAAATGCAATCAAAAATGGTGATAACAGGGCCATAAGCAGAGTTGTCTGAAAGAGTTTCATACCAAATTTCCGAAATCCAACAATTATGGCAATTGCCGCAAATATAAGGAGTAGCAGGCGAAGTTGGTTATGTACTATCGAAAGATTCTCATCCATATCAGCTATCGTTTATCTCTTGAAGAGTGGCGTATCTCTCTAAGATTCAGAATTTCGGCTACCTCAAATTTCTCTTTTGAGCCAATAGTGCCAGGTCGTAAATGAACTACATCGGGAAAGTAACCAATACGACCATGAATGCCTGCTAACAACACTGACCAAATTGCTGAATATCCTGCCGAAATAACAACAATATTCGCAGTTTGCCATTGCTCTGCAGATAAGTCAATTTTTTCAATAACCTTAAGAATATTGTCAACAAATTTTTTATCCTCTGCTATAGTTCCCACCTGCACATCAATCACCTGCGATAATGGCCAGTCCAATATTTTGCTGATTGTGGTGATTTGACCTGATAAAACCGGGTGGCCTGAAAAGTTCAATATAAGATATTTAGTGCCATCAGGTACCTGCTTTCTGAAACGGCGAATCACTTTTTTCCAGAATTTTTGTAATAATCGAATAAGCCATGGAATATTTTTTGTTACTAAATATTCCAATAGCTCAATAAAAGAAACGACACCTGCCGTAACAGTAAAAAAAGTGAGAAGATTATTTGTCGAAAAAAGATCATTCATAATTTTAGTTTTTGAGATTTAAAAAGCTTTTTGTAATTGCGGAGGGCAATCCGCTATGCATGCAATAAGATATGATCTGAAAATTTCATTTGTCGCGGGGAGTTTTTTTCCTGGCTGTCGCAATCCGCTATGCGTGCAATAAGATATGATCATATAGAACCAGCACTGGCAATCTTATTTCGGTTTTAAGTCGCAATCCGCTATGCGTGCAATAAGATATGATCTATTGTGAGGTTGCAGGAAGGCATGGAAGATGCTTCCTATGTCGCAATCCGCTATGCGTGCAATAAGATATGATCTTATGGCAAGTTTTATTGGGC
>CAIWUU010000103.1 GCA_903915955.1 uncultured Chlorobiaceae bacterium
AAGTCCCTGGCTCTTGTTGCTTGAACAGTTTAAAAATGTTTTGATTCTTACCCTTCTTTTTGCAACGATCCTCTCGGCTTTTCTTGGTCATGGTGTTGAGGCTGTTGCCATTGCCGTGATTGTTCTCTTTGCTGTGCTGCTCGGATTTGTTCAGGAGTTCAAGGCTGAACGGGCTATTGAGGCGCTCAGGGCAATGGCAGCTCCACTTGCAAAAGTGCAGCGTGATGGAAAGGAGATCATGATCGATGCGTCGGAGATTGTGCCTGGTGATGTGGTGATGCTTGCCGCCGGAGATCGTGTGCCTGCCGATGCAAGACTGCTGCAGGCGATGAACCTGCGTGCCGATGAAGCGTCGCTGACGGGGGAGTCGTTGCCATCTGAAAAGGAGGCTGGAGCGATTTTTTCTGCAGAGGCAACGCCGGGCGATCGTAAAAATATGGTTTTTGCCGGTACCGCTATCAGTTATGGCCGCGCAACAGCGCTTGTGGTTGCGACTGGTATGCAGAGTGAATTCGGCCGAATTGCCAGGATGCTGCAAGGGGTTAAAACAGAAAAGACACCACTTCAGAAAAATCTCGATAAAGTGGGCTCGCTCTTGGCGCGAGCCGCCTTTGTGATTGTGCTGGTTATTGTGGCTTTCGGGGTGTTTCGTGGCCAGTCTTTTATTGAAATGCTGATTTTTGGCATTGCGCTCGCTGTAGCCGTTGTGCCTGAAGCGCTTCCCGCCGTGGTGACCATCTCTCTTGCTCTTGGCGTTCAGCGCATGGTAAAGCGTCATGCGCTTATGAGGCGTCTGCCGGTGGTGGAGACCCTTGGAAGCACCACGGTAATCTGCTCGGATAAAACTGGTACGCTTACGCGGGATGAGATGACCGTGCGAGCCCTCTACACCTCAGGAACATTGATTGATGTGAGCGGTTCGGGCTATCTGCCTGAAGGTTCTCTCACCGTTGAGGGAGGCGGGGCTCTGCCTGAAAGTGTGCTGGAGCTTCTTGTTTCAGGGGTACTCTGCAATGATGCCCGGTTAAGAAAAAACGGTGAGGGTGCCTGGTCTATTGCTGGTGATCCTACCGAAGGAGCGCTGCTGGTTGTTGCTCGGAAGGCAGGGCTGGATGAGGCTCTGTTGCAGCAGGAGCATGAACGGCTTGATGAGCAGCCATTCTCATCTGAAACCAAACGGATGATTACCCTGCACAGAAGTGGTGAGGCAAGGAGGGCGGTGATCAAAGGTGCTCCGGAGGTGCTGCTCGCTGGCTGCGATGCTCTGCGTGTTGGCACCGGGGTGCAGCCGCTTGATGAAGCCATGAGAGCCGCTCTGCTTGCTGAGGCAGATGCCCTTGGCAAAAAGGCATTACGGGTGTTGGCCCTTGCCGTCAAGGAGTGTGCCGAAATTCGGGGAGCTGATGCGGGGATGACCTTTGTCGGATTTGTCGGAATGATTGATCCTCCGAGGGCTGAAGCTGGTGAGGCGGTGCGTCGTTGTCTTGAAGCTGGCATTCGCCCCGTCATGATTACCGGCGACCATCCCTTGACCGCAGAGGCAATCGCCCGTGAGCTTGGGATTCTCAGAGACGGCAGAGTGGTGACCGGGGTGATGCTGCAGGGGATGAGTGATGAAGAGCTGTGCCGTACGGCCAGCTCCATCTCTGTGTTTGCACGAGTTGCCCCTGAACACAAGCTGCGCATTGTCGATGCCTTGCAGCAGAATGGTGAAGTTGTGGCCATGACGGGAGACGGGGTAAATGATGCTCCTGCTCTCAAAAAAGCTGATATCGGGATATCCATGGGTATTACTGGTACTGATGTTGCCAAGGAGGCCTCTGCCATGATGTTGACCGACGACAACTTTGCATCCATTGTGGCGGCAGTGGAGGAGGGGCGCGGAATCTATGACAACATCAAAAAATATCTCACCTATCTACTCTCATCGAATATCGGTGAACTTGGTCTGATGGTTTTTGCCACCCTTATGGGTATTCCTCTGCCGCTCACCGCTGTTCAGATTCTCTATGTAAATCTGGCTACTGACGGCTTGCCAGCTCTTGCGCTTGCGGTGGATCCTGCTGAACGTGATATTATGTTGCGGCGTCCCAGCGATCCATCTAAAGGGATATTTACCCGTCCGGTTGTTGCCCTTATGCTTACGGGTGGTATCTGGTCAACGATCGTGAATGTTTCACTCTTCCAGTGGGCGATGGCTTCTGGGCGTCCACTTAAAGAGGCGATGACCATGACCTTTGTCTCGCTTGTGCTGATTCAGTTTTTTAAGGCCTACAATTTTCGTTCTGAACGGAACTCAATATTCAACCGTCCTTTTGCCAACAAGTGGTTGAATCTGGCTATAGGGTGGGAGCTGGTGATGCTTGCTGCCATTATTTTTGTTCCATTTTTTCAGGTACCATTTGGAACTTTTCTCCTGACTGGTGAAGACTGGGTGATTGTTATGGTATCAGCCATAACCGTTGTTCCCGTTATTGAGCTACTCAAATGGTTTCTGCGCAAAGGACTTTTTGAGTCAGTGGCATGGAGATAATTTTCTCTGCCAGATTATAACTTCTCCTCAATCAGTGGTAGATTCAGAGGAGAGTATGGCTGAGACAACTATCATCATCAAGAAGAGGAGAGTGTTATGGCTATTGGTTCAAAACTTCAACTTGCGGCCGATGCGATTCAGGATGCAAAAAAACGGATGGAGAGAGCAAAGGATGATGCAGATGACGATTATGAAATTCGTCAGGCAATAAAAATTCTGGATGAGGCGGTGGAGTATCTGCGGAGTGCGATTTCGGAACTTCCAAAATGATCCCCACGATACTGGTTGGTTGTATGGTGGGGAGTCGATATGGTTATGTTTTCAGGTTCAGCGTGTTACATAAAAACAGGCAAACTTGAGATAACTTGTTTCCGGCATAGCCAGCAGTACCGGGTGGTCGAAAGGCTGCGAGTTTTTATGGATCAGCCTGAGCTGACAGCCTGCGGCAAGAGCAGCTTGGTGTATCGATTGCAGGAAATCCTCTTCCGAAACATGGTGGCTGCATGAGGCCGTGGCGAGAAATCCACCATTTCTCAAGAGTTGCAATCCGAGTTTGTTGAGCCTTTTGTATGCCTTCAGTGCGCCAGGAAGGTTTTTGCGGCTTTTCGTGAAGCTTGGCGGGTCAAGCACGACAAGGTCAAACGACTCCTTTGACTCAACCATTTGATCAAGAGTATCGAAAGCATCCGCTGCAACGAGGCTGTAGTCAGAAAATTTGTTCAGTTGAGCATTGCGGTCTGCCCGCTGCAGCGCCTCTTTAGAAGCATCCACAAGAATGGCTGAGCGAGCCCCTCCGTAAAGGGCGTTGAGGGCAAAACCACCATCGTTGGTAAAGACATCCAGAACATCCGCTCCCCTGGAAAACGTTCTGATGATTTTGCGGTTTTCACGCTGATCAAGGAAGAAGCCCGTTTTTTGTCCCTCAAACAGATCAACCTCGTAGGTAATTCCTCCATCATGGATAGTTTGCACCGTTTCGGAGCGCTCGCCTCTCACAATATCTTTGTGGAGCGTCAGTCCTTCAAGCTCTCTCAGGGGCGACTCGTTGCGCACGATAATTACTGCCGGGTTAAGCATCTCCTGCAAAACATCGCAGATCAGCGGAAGGTGAATATCCATACCAGCCGAAAAAGCTTGCAGCACAATTGCCTTGTTGAAGCGGTCAACAATGAGACCTGGCAGACCATCTGACTCGCCATGGACAAGTCGGTAAGCGTTGGTCTCTTCCTGGTTGTAGATCTTTTCACGGAGTGTGAGCGCTTCAGAGAATTTTTTGTTGAAAAAATCCTTGTCCGGCTCTTCATCCTTGCGGCTCAGCAGCCGAACCGAGATAAGCGAGTGGGGGTTATAGAATCCGGTGCCAAGAAATTTTTTGTCGTGGGTAAAGAGCTTTACGGTTTCGCCAGAGGCGATGTCGCGGGGAAGATTTTCAATTTCATTGCTGAATACCCAGAGATGGCCTTTCTGAATCCGGTAATGCTCTTTTGGTTTGAGATAAAGGGAGTGCATAACGGTAATAATGTGGTTGTTGTTTTGATAGCTCCGCAATTTACCTTAACTATAAATTCGTCTGCAGTAACGTGCAGCAGCTTCGCTCATAAGGAGTGTGGTGTATTTATGATTGCTACAACACAAACGAGCTGCCTGAGTATCCCTGATGCAATGTGCAGCAAAAGTGATGAATCTCAAAGGAAAATAAGTTCTGTCTCTTGCTGAGTGTTTAATTTTATGGAAAGAGTGTGCTATGAAATACAAAGGAAAGCTGTTGTTGATGCTCTTCATGCTTGTTCTGGTATGGGGATGTGCGGATTTCAGAACCATTGGCCAGCAGGAGCTGCCCGCCGAACAGACGGCATTGCTTGCGGAACATGAGGCGCTCTATCGGGAGGTAACATCGGCAGCTCCGTTTATCCACTCGCTTGATGGTTATGCGGATGTCTGGATAACAACGCCAAAGAGGAAAAATAGGGTTTTCTGTAATATCCGGATCAATCGGGGTGGAGATTCGAGGATGATTGTCAGTGCCGGTTTGATCGGGTGGCCTGTTGCTGATATGTTTTTTACCAGGGATTCGCTGTATGTGCATGATATGCTCAATAATCGGCTTTTTCTGGGAAGTAACAGCGAGATGAACCTGGAGAAAGTGCTCGGCGTTAATTCCGGATATCAGCTTTTATTAGAATCTTTGTTGGGGCTTGTGAATATTTCTGAGCCGTTGAGTGCGATCAGGTCGGTGAAAAAAGGTGCCGGAATGTTGCTTTTTACTGTTGCCAGTGCTACGGGAAGCAAAGAGGTGGTTATTGATCCTGCTCAAAGGACGCTTACCGCTCTTCTTTTAAGGGATAAGCAGGGAAAGAGTACAACCGAAATGCACTTCAGAAATTTTGAACCTGTCACTATTGACGGTCAGAGTACGCTAGTGCCGAAAGAGATTGACATGGTGTTGTTGAACAGCCGTGAAGGTATTGGTGAGCATCAACTGGTCATTGCCTACGATGAACGGGCATTTAATAAGGCATCAAAGTCGCTCAGATTTGCATTGCCTAAAAAGGCGAAGGTGGTCAATATTGATGACGTGCTGACAACACCTGTTTTATGAGCTGTCGGCAGGGCTGTATGTCAGTTCGTTGGTGGCGACATACAGCCTCCGATTTCAAATTTTGCCCTTCCGCTCTTCATGCGTCCACCCCGTAGGGGCGACATGTTGGCGGCTTACGCCTCCAACCCTTTTTTGAAGTTTTCAGCAGCGAATTCCCAATTGAGCAAGTTGTCGATTACTGCGGCCACATAATCTGGACGACGGTTCTGGAAGTCAAGATAGTAGGCGTGTTCCCAGACATCAATGGTCAAAATCGGCTTCTGGCCACTGGTTGAAGGGGTTTGTGCATTACCGGTCTTTACCACCTTGAGGGTACCTCCTTCAAGCACCAGCCAAGCCCAACCGCTTCCGAACTGGGTTGCTGCTGCGGCTTTGAGCTCCTCTTTAAACTTGTCGAAACTGCCAAAATCCTGGGTGATTTTTTCGGCAAGTGCTCCAGAGGGTTCACCGCCACCATTGGGAGTGAGGCAGTTCCAGTAGAAGGAGTGGTTCCATGCCTGTGCGCCATTATTGAAAATTCCGATTTTTTGGGGGTCTGCCGCACTCTGGGCAATAACCTCTTCAATATTCAGAGTATCAAGAGGAGTACCGGCAACAAGGTTATTGTAGTTCGTGATGTATGCTACATGGTGCTTTCCATAATGAAAGCTGAGCGTTTTCGAGGAAATATAAGGCTCAAGTGCAGTTTCTGCGTATGAAAGTGCTGGTTGCTGATAGGCCATAAAGCTTTTTTATTTAAGGTTGAAAAGAGGTTAGTAAGCATACAATACCATTAAAAATGTTTAAACTTTCATATCTGCGATTTAGTTTCTTGAATTTCAAAAATTCACCCGTGCGGAGATGAAATTCAGCAATATCATCCGCTCATCATGTTGTTGCCTTGCACTGTTTTGTGCACTCTCAGGATGTGTGGAGCAGAAGCCATTGGCTCTTGATCAGGATGATGTCCGTGTTGCCGGATTCTATGGCGATTACCTTTTGGTATCGGGAGTTTCACCTGGCACAGTGGTGGGGCAGGAACTTGCTCTGGCTGATTCGACTGATCTCAATGAACTTCTTGTGCGTCACTACCTTACTCGTGAGAGTCTTAGCCGCAAGACAGAGGTGTACAAAAGGAATCCTCTTCTCTGGAGAGCGGTGCTTGAGCAGGTTCGGCTGAATATCCGCAAAAAAACAACAGTTCCAGTTCAATGAAGAGAACGTATCCTTTTCTTGTTGGAGTAACAGGTGGTCTGGGGAGTGGAAAATCAATGGTTTGCCGCTTTCTTTCTGGAATGGGATGTGCGCTTTTTGAGTCTGACAGGGTTGCAAAAGAGCTGCAACTTCGTGACCCGGATGTAATAAAAGGGATCAAGGAGCTTTTTGGCGAGAAAATTTATTCGTTTGATCGTGATGGCGCGATGAGGCTGGATCGAAAAAAAATTGCATCAACCGTCTTTTCTTCACCTGATACACTGCAGAAACTGAACCATCTTGTTCATCCGAAGGTCTTCGATGAATTTTGCAAAGCGGTGCGGGATGCCGGGCAGCAGGGAACAAAAATTCTGGTGAAGGAGGCTGCGATTCTTTTTGAGTCGGGTGGAGAGAGTGGGCTTGATGTTGTTGTGGCTGTTGTAGCAGACCCACAGGAGCGGATTGACCGGGCGGTACGGAAGGGAATGGGTACTCCAGAGGAGATTCGGCGGCGTATTCTGACGCAGTGGCCCCAGGAGAGGCTCATCTCCAAAGCTGATTATGTTCTTTTTAACAAAGGCTCTCTGGATGAGCTGAAAAAAGAGACGGAACTGCTTTTTCACACGCTGCTTGGCGCTGCCGCTAAAACCTGTGGTAGCCTCTGATTCGGAAATAATTCAGAGTTGCAATCAAAAAGTCTTTTATTTGTCGATATAAGCTATTTAAAATAAATTCTTAAAGAATTCCTGTTATGACCATCTTGATTGCAATTTAGAATAGGATCACATCAGAGCACTATTATTATTGCGTTGTACCCTTGCAGAAATCAGGATGCTGAGCTCATAGAGCAGAATCATGGGAATACCGATAATGAGCTGGGTCACAAGATCGGTTGATGGTGTGACGACCGCTGCTACTATCAACAGAAAAACAATGGCATGTTTGCGGTAAAACCTCATAAAGGCTGGTGTCAGCAGCCCAATTTTTGAGAGGATATAGGAGATAAAGGGGAGCTCAAAGACAAAACCTGCCGTCAAAAGTGTGCCGATAAAGAAGCTCACATAGTCTTGGACGGAGATGTTGTTCTTGATCAGGCTTGTGCCGAAACCTGCAAAAAATTGCAGCGAAATCGGAAGAAAGACAAAATAGCCGAAAGCGATGCCTGAAAAAAAGCAGAGCGAGATAAAAAGTATTGAAAACCGGCTGGCCTTGCGTTCGTGCTCGTGCAGGGCGGGAGTAACAAACTGCCAGATCTGCCATGCAATAAATGGAAACGAGATGATAAATCCTGAAAAAAAAACTACCTGGAGGTAGAGAGAGACCTGTCCATAAGGGACAAGGTTTTGCAGCACCAGCGATTCGCTGCTCCGCTTGAGCGGTCCAATCAGGATCTCATTGACCAGAAAATCGGCATAATTGGCACATAACGCCATAACGACAACCAGCGCAATGGTAGACTTGATCAGGCGACTTCTTATCTCCTCGAGATGCCCGATGAAATTAAGTTCACCCCCCTGTTCCGGCTCCCTTACAGTTGTGCTTTCTGGGCTCTCTTCAGCAAACTGTGGCGATGTTGTTGGCTCTGTTTCCTGGTTCATTAACTCTGTTCAGTATGAAATAACGATAACAATTGCAAAACATAGTAACAAAGAAGCTCGCAGACAAGAAAATGTTTTACCAAACACATCGCATTGACCATTTTTTTTGCTCCTGGAAATGTTATACCTTAAACCGTTTCTGAGCGTTTGTCATGTAAAAGTACGGGGAATTGGTGAATATCAAGGATGTTACTGCATCGGTAGCCGGTGAGGTTGAGCTTTTTCAGCAGAAGTACAAGCAGGTGCTTTATGCCCGCAACACCTTGGTTGACAAGGTTACCCGTTACGTGCTCAAGCAGCAGGGCAAGCAGATTCGTCCTGCCATGGTGTTGCTTTCCGCCCAATTGTGCGGTGGTGTAACCGACGCAAGCTATCGCGCAGCGATTATGGTTGAGCTGCTCCATTCAGCGACCCTCATTCATGACGATGTGGTAGATGGTGCTGAGATGAGGCGCGGGATACCATCGATTAACGCTCTTTGGAAGAACAAGATATCGGTTCTTATGGGCGATTATCTTCTCTCAAGAGGACTTCTTTACTCTCTCGAACACAAAGATTACGGTTTTCTTCATCTTGTATCGGAAGCTGTTCGACGGATGAGTGAGGGAGAGATTCTTCAGATCCAGAAAACCCGCAGTCTCGATATTACAGAAGAGGATTACCTGAGTGTTATTTCAGACAAGACAGCTTCGCTGATCTCCTCCTCCTGTGCCATGGGAGCCATGAGTGCCACCGCCGATGAGGATAAAATTGCCGCATTGAAAAGTTATGGCGAGTATCTTGGTCTTGCGTTTCAGATTCGTGACGATCTGCTCGACTATACAGGAGATTCCAAAAAAACCGGCAAGCAGATGGGTATTGATATCAAAGATAAAAAGATAACTCTTCCCCTGATTTATGCGCTTCGCAATGCTCCGGTTTCCGAACAGAAGATGATTCGCTCCATCCTGAAGAGCTCCAGAAAAAGAGCTGTGAAAAGCGGGGAAGTGATAACTTTTGTTACTGGTAAGGGTGGGCTTGAGTATGCCGCTGAAGTTGCTGAAAGCCTTGCTGCAAAAGCTGTCGCCTCAATCAGCCCCTTTTCTGACAGTGCAGCCAAGACATCGCTGTTGCGGCTTGTCGATTTTGTCATGGTAAGAGAGTATTAGTTTCCGTTCAGATAATAACCGTTACTGGCGAGATGAAAAAAGCAGGTGTGATTGTTTTTATACTTTTCGGAGTTGCCTTGCTGTTTGACAAACTGCTTATGCCTCTCTACATTTCACAGGGCAGTGTGAAGGTTGTTCCTGATGTTACCAACATGGATTACGAAAGCGCCTCGCAGAAGCTCCGGATGTCAGGTTTTGAGGCGATCAAAAGTTACCACGTCAAATACCTCAGTAATATTGATTCGAATCTTGTGATTTCTCAGATGCCCGAGTCGGGAATGGAGGTAAAGCCGGGCAGAAACATCTATCTTGTGGTCAATCGACGTGAAAAACCAAGTTTTCCGATGCCCGATTTTGTGGGAAGACCTGAAGTTGAAGCACGCCAGGCTGCTGCCCGGACGGATATTGTGCTTATGGGGGTACAGGTCAGCACAGTGACTAATCCGGAAGAGAACGGAAAGGTGTTGAGTCAGTCGATTCCTCCTCAGACCATGGTGAAGCCGGGAACGGCTACGTCACTTATCATTGGCAAGTATGAGCCCTCTTCTTTGGGCATGAAAAAAATCGCGCTCCCCGATGTTCTTGGCATGTCTCTCGCACAAGCCCAGCAGGTCATTACCAGTGCTGGTCTCACCATGGGTAAGGTTACAACCGAATACTCCTCACTTCTTGTGCCCAATACCGTTATCAGTCAAAAGCCTGCGGTTGGTTCATATATGTCTCCCGAAGAGCCTGTTGAGCTTACGGTGGTCACGGCAGAGTAGGTCGCTTACCTGTAGTTGGTATTCTTGTACTCCTCTCGCATATCCTTGATGCCGGTTGTTCTGTCATTACCGTCGCTGATGATGCCGAAATATTCAAGGATGATACGCACAACCAGCCATAGTCCAGCAAACAGAAGTGAGATTGATTGCCAGAGATACGAGATGCTTTTTTTTACCATGGAAAGTAGTTTTGTAGTCATACAAAAAAGGCCACCCTCCAAAAGAGTGGCCTTGCTGCATTTATAACGGATAAAAGCATTTCAGTTGCTCAGGGTCTGTTCAGCTTCACACCAGTCATCCATATCTGTTCCCTGGTTTTTCCCTTTTGCTTCCCAGCGGTAGTAGGCGGCAACTCTTATCTGCTCTTCACGCATCTCTTGTGTCAATGCGGCCTCTATTATCTTGCTTTTTTTTGCACCCTCTTTTTCAGTTGTTGTTTTTGCCATTCTTTCTCATGTTTTATTGTCAATAGTGACGCAACTTATGCAATTTTTTTCAAAGGAAAAAATAACCATGCTACCTCAACCTCTTTCCGAGAGCGGTAAATGAAATGACAAGAATGATGGTTATTGCCTCAATTATCATGAAGATATCTTTTGGTATCCATGTGTTGACCGTCAATCCTCCATATTCGAGAAATCCAAAAAAAAGAGCAGAGATGATAATCCATAAGGGATGAGCCCCGGCAAGGAGGGCCACGGCGATTCCTGTAAAGCCGATTCCTCCGGTCATTCCTGCCTCATAGTAATGTTTATAGCCGAGAACAATGTTTGCTGCACCAAGCCCTGCAGCAGCTCCGCCTATGCTCATTGCGGTGAGAGCCTGCATTCCCGCGTTGATTCCTCCATACCGCGCGGCGTCAGGCTGCAATCCGGCCGCCCTCATTTCGTAACCGAACCTTGATCGAAACAGCATCATCCAGAGGAGCAGAGCCAGGCCGACAGCCAGAAGGGTGCTGAGATTGGCTGGTGCGTTGGCGAACCATCCCGTGACCTTGTCAAAAGTCGGTATAGCGGCTGCAGTTGCGATCGGGGCCGTATGAACGGTTGAGGGGAGTGCGAAATGGTAGGTCAGCAGATATCCTGTAATGCCCTGGGCAATGAAATTCAGCATGATGGTTCCAATGACTTCGTTGACACCGAATTGAATCTTGAGCGCTCCAGCCAGCAGGGCCCAGCCAGCTCCAGCCGCCATTGCCGAAAAGGTACAGAGAGGTATTGCTACAAGGGCGGGTATGGTGGCTGGCAGCATGGCACCGGTCATGGCTGCGGCGAACGCTCCCATGAGCAGTTGCCCTTCAGCGCCGATATTGAAGAGTCTCACCTGGAAGGGAATTGCAGCGGCAAGCCCCACAAGCAGCAGTGTTGTCGTCCTGAACACCACCTGCCCGCTACCATAAGAAGAGCCAAGTGTTGCCTGGAACATTTTCCCAAAAATCATAAGTGGATCACGATCTGCCAGAACCATGATCAAACTGCTCACCGCAAGGGCAGAGAGAAGAGAGAGGAGTGGTATGAGAAACCGGAGCTGTTTTGCTTCCATGGTTGTCGGGTTGGTCAGGTGATATGAAGACCGATCTCTTTCTGAAACTCATGTTCTGCCTCTCTTTTGAGTTCGACCTCCGCCTGACTGAATTCGTGGCGGATTGAACCTTTGTAGATACAGCCAATTCTCGTTGACAGTGCAATGATCTCATCCAGTTCCGACGAGACAAGCAGAATTGCCATGCCGGTATCACGAGCCTCGATAATCTTGTTATGGATGGTTTCAATTGCGCCGATATCGACTCCACGGGCAGGCTGTGCAAGGATAAGCAGAGAGATTCCTGGTCGGCTCATCTCCCGAGCAAGAACCACCTTCTGCTGGTTTCCTCCCGAAAGGGATCCAAGCGGCTGGTTTTCTGGTGAGCTGCATCTGATAGCATAGTCGGCGATCATCTTCTCCGCATAGCGTTTGATGGCGGGGCCGTTGAATCCGATACCTTGATGAAAAGAGCGCTCACGGTGCTGGCCGAAAAGAAGATTTTCAAAAACGGTGTACTCGGTGATAACAGCATGACGCAGCCTGTCTTCCGGAGCGTGGGAGATGCCCATAAGAGCGATATCGCCAGGTCGTTTGCCGATGATTGACGCTCCTTTGAGCGTTGCTGTGCCGGAGATGATGGTTCCTTCAGGCGCAATCCCCCAGAGTGCCTGCAACAGCTCGCTCTGCCCATTCCCTTCAACTCCGGCAATGCCATAGATCTCGCCAGCCCTGACATTCAGGGAGAGGTGTTGCACTTTCATTTCACCCCTCGTCGTGCGATAGCAGAGGTTGTTGATGGTGAGGATAATCTCTCCCGGAGTGGCTGCCGGATTGGTGACGCTTAACAGCACATTGCGTCCAACCATCATTTGGGCAAGCTCCTCTTTTGTCACCGAGGCGCTGGGCATTGTGCCGACAATTTCACCTTTTCTCATGACGCTTACCGTGTCGGACACCGCGAGTACCTCGTCAAGTTTGTGGGTAATAAGGATAATCGTCTTTCCCGTATCGCGCAGAGAGCGGAGTGTTACAAAAAACCGTTCTGTTTCAGATGGTGTGAGCACTGCGGTTGGTTCATCAAAAATCATGATCTCCGCATGGCGAAAAAGGAGTTTGAGAATTTCAACCCGTTGCTGCTCGCCGATACTGAGGCTTGCAACCAGAGCGTCAGGGTCAACTGCCAGACCGTATCTCTCAGCATCTTTTTTGATCAGAGATTTGGCTTTTTTAAGGGGGAGGCGATGAAAGAGGGAGGTCCCCTCATGGCCGAGGATGATGTTTTCAGCTACCGAGAGTTCCGGTATAAGCATAAAGTGTTGGTGCACCATGCCGATACCCGCCTTGATTGCTTCCCGTGGAGAGGTGAAACGTAGAGCTTCTCCCTTGATGGAGAGCTCTCCCGATGTCGGGAGGTGCATCCCGTAGATGATTTTTGTCAGCGTACTTTTGCCTGCTCCGTTTTCACCGACAATCGCATGAATCGTACCCTCTTCCACCGAAAGCGAGACATTGTTGATTGCAGCTAAGCTTCCAAACTTTTTTGAAAGAGCGCTCAAACGGACAGCAACGGCCATGGCAGAGTGATTTTCAGTGGGTTTATACCCAGCTCAAGACGGTTTTGATGGACTCTTTCCCGTCAAGCGCTCTGCGATAAGCCAGTTCAAATTGAGCGACAGGAAAGACCGACGTGAAGAACTTTTCAGTGTCAAGCTTTCCATCCTCAAGCAGGGATGAAGCTCTCTTCAGGTGCCCAATGGTGGTAATGCTGGAGCTGATGATCGCAGGCTCTTTGTGCTGTATCAGACGATAATCGTAAGCCATCACCTCATAATTACCCATCAGCAGTACCATAGCCTGCTGCTTCATGAGGCGCATAGCCTTTTCAATCAGCAAGATTCTGCCTGTGGTTTCAATAATGAGATCATAGCTGTTATTGAACTCCGATGTAAAATCATCAAGGTCGAGAGCAATATGTTCAGCATGGGAGAGTTGCCCCCTGATGCCGAATGTTTCAACCGCATCAACATGCATAAACCCGAGCGAGTGAAGGTACTCCGACACCATCAATCCGACCGAACCAAGGCCCAGCACAAGAACTCTTGATGCAGCATTGAGAGATACTTTTTCAATGGCACTGACCGCGTAGCCGAGAAGGCCGGTCAGCAGATCGCGGTGGAGAGGGTGGCGACCAAGGGCAACGACATTCCGGCGGGATGTGGGGATAATCTCCGCATGACATCCCGCGTAGGGTTCAACCTCCTCCCACCGATCGGCCTTGAAGGCATAGACAAAATCACCAGGTTGCAGATCAGATACCCCTGGCCCTGTCTGAATAACCTGCCCAATAGCCTCACTGCCGGGCATAAGAGGATATTTGAACACTCTGCTTGATACCGGTTTGTTCGTCAGAAGCAGCCGGTCATATCCGGGCGTTATGGTACTGGCAATAGTTTTGATCAGCACATCGTCAGGCTGAGCAGCATGATATGCAGCACTTTGCAATTTAAGCTTGTTGGCCTTCTGCAAAACAATCGCTTGAGCTTCCCCCTTCATGGTCAATGGTATGGTTACTTCGAGAATCTGTTGTTTCAGCGCTTATACACCGTTATCTTGTTGGGAGAATTGATGGAGCAGAGCATATCTTTTTTCCTCCCATGAAATTACTCGCCAAGATAATGAAAGGTGGAAGATAAACAGGGCAGAGAAATTTGTAAAGCGGAAATAAAAGAGAGGATGAAAAGGGAGAGGTGATGAAGCTCTATGTTGAGGAGATGCCAATAGGTACTATTGCTATTGCAGAGAGCGGCGGCCGTATAACCAACCTCTATTTTCAGCAGGATACTCTTCCGCATGATGCGGAGCGTTGTGAGACGGAATTGATCATAGAAGCTTTCCGGCAGTTGCATGGCTATCTCAAGGGGGAGCGGCGAGGGTTTACCTTGCCACTTGCTCCGGCGGGAACGCCATTCATGCTGCGTGTCTGGCGCTTTCTCTCCGACATTCCTTATGGCACCACCGCAAGTTATAAAGAGGTCGCTATCGCCATCGGAAATCCTCGTGCCGTCCGGGCGGTGGGGATGGCGAATCACCGAAATCCCTTGCCTCTTTTTATTCCCTGTCACAGAGTTATCGGCAGCGATGGTTCACTTACCGGCTATCGTGGCGGGCTGGAGTTGAAAAAGAGGCTGCTGGAGCTTGAAAGAGGTTGTGTTTCTGATGTGTTTTTCGGATAGAGGTGGTTGTCTTGAAAACTATAAAATTATATTTTTTTATTAGTTATATGGATTTCTCGTCGATTCTTTTCCAAAAGAGTCGTGTTATCTCTTCGCAACCGGTACATCGCTCAGACTGGCAGCACTGCTCCTGTGTACTTCCCGAAACATGCTGTATATTGAGCGTCTCCGTATCATTCCAATGAAGCAACCCCTCCTTCTGCCATGAAACCCGAGCAGCAAACTCGTATCGAATTGATTGACAGGCTGTTACTGCAAGCTGGCTGGAGCGTGAACGATCCCTCCCAGGTTGTGGAGGAGTTTGACATTCTTGTTGACTTGCCCGAAGGAGTGCAGGAACCTCGCACTAGGTACGAAGGGCATCAGTTCAGTGATTATGTGCTGCTTGGCAAGGATGGCAGGCCAATTGCCGTGGTTGAGGCAA
>CAIWUU010000104.1 GCA_903915955.1 uncultured Chlorobiaceae bacterium
CTCAGCGCTGGCGCCAGGGTAACTTGCTGTTACCGAAACACTTGGAGGCGCAATATCAGGAAACCGTGTAATTGCCAACTGATTCATCCCGACAAGGCCGAGAATCACCAGAATAACCGATATGACCGTTGCGAGAACCGGCCTGGAAATAAATCGTTCAAACATCACTCAATACGTTTAGCTCAGCCCTTTGCAACGGGACAAATCTCTTAACAAGTTTTTCGCTCATTTTCGTGGTGCTCCTGCAACAGGAGTACTCCTTACCGGCGTAATCACAGCACCATCCTGCAATTTGTCCACACCCACCATCACAAAGGTATCACCCTCGTTGAGGCCGGAACCCACCACATAGCTGTCGGTTGTTCTGGCCGCTACGGTAATTGCCTGCTTCCTCACCTTATTGCCCTTGTCGAGCAGAAAAACAAAGACCTTGTCCTGCAGTTCAACCGTCGATGCCTGCGGCACCATGAGCGCCTGCTGATACACTGACTCCATCACCACCGTACCGGTATTTCCAGAGCGCAACAGACCCTGGCGATTGGGAAATACGGCCCTCACCCTGACGGACCCCGTTGCCTGATCAAACTGCCCGCTGACCGTTGTGATAGATCCTTGTTCGCTGAAGCGACTGCCATCGGCCAGTAACAGCGAAACCGGAGGTACCTGATGCAACGACTCTTGCATTGACGAACCTGTATACTGCTTTTTGAAGCGGATATAGTCGAGTTCACTCATGCTGAAATAGGCATAAACCTCGCTGACATCACTGAGCATCGTCAACCATCCCGCCTGATTTTTCGTGACAAGACTCCCGATTCTAAAGGGAATTTTTCCGATATAACCACTGACTGGCGACTTAATAACCGTATAACCAAGATTAACTGAAGCTGAACGGAGAGCCGCCTTTGCCTGCTCCACGGAAGCTTTAGCAACCTGATAATTTGCCTGCGCACCTTTAAGCTGAATATCCGAGACCACATTGCTCTTCACCAGCGGAACAAGTCTATCCATATCGATCTTTGCAACAGCAAGCATTGCATCCGCAGCATGTTGGGCCGCCAAAGCGCTGTTATACTGCTCGCGGTAAAGCTGATCTTCAACCTTGAACAGCGACTGACCCTTCGTGACGAAGGCTCCTTCATCGACATAAATATTCTGGAGAGTACCATCAACCTGGGGACGAAGTTCAACATTCACCTTGCCCTCAAGCAGGGCTGCATATCCGGTGGTAACGGTTGCATCCGAACGCTGCACCGTCGCAACCGACAATGTTGGCTGCTCCCTCTTTTTCGGATCCTTGCCACCATCACTGTTTGCACCACAACCCCACAAGAGAAGTGGCGATAACACACCGATGATGATCGGTATCCTGAACAATCTCGTTACCCGTTTTTTATCCATTATCTCTTTTTTTTGATCCACAGCAAATTAACAACCGGGAAGAATATAGCACTCGATGAATCTGTTTCTCTCTCCCATACCATCGATCCAAAGAAATTTTGCTCATTTTATCATCTCTTTACCCAAACACTCTCCATACAATACCGCACTCTCTGTCAATGCCAGATATCGGAAGTTGAAACTTATAACCAACAGGAGTGGTTCGTTACATTGAAAAGAGTGTTAAATATTGGCTCGCTTCAACTTATGATGCCGTTTTATGAATAATCTTTTGCAGAAGCCAAGAAAAGTCTACGTTTCAAGAAAAATTGAGTTCAATGCTGCACACCGGCTCTTCAATCCTCTCTGCACAGAAAGTGAAAACTTTGAAATTTACGGGAAATGCAGCAATAGCAATGGTCATGGACACAATTATCTGCTGGAAATCACCCTCAGTGGCATTGTTGAACAAAAGACGGGTTTTCTTTTCGACCTTAAAGAGCTGAAAAACATCCTTGAAGAGGAGATCATCGGCAGATTTGACCACAAGCACTTGAACCATGACGTGCCAGAGCTACAAGATTGTGTACCAACAACTGAGGTACTGGCTGTGCTGATATGGGATATTCTCGAGCAACGACTGCAAACGACCATCAATAACCAGGAGCTTGCGCTCCATGAAGTAACCATTTATGAAACAGGAAAAAATTCCGTCCGATATCTTGGAGAGTAACCCATCCCTTCCATCCGGCCGAGGCAGTTGCTGTGATGATGACGAATGCTGCGCCGAGACACCGGAAACCTCTCCGCAAATTATGAATAACTTGTCTGATGCAGTCTATGCCATGCTTCAGGGCATTGGAGAAAATCCAGAGCGGGAAGGGCTCCTGAAAACACCGGAACGGGTAGCCAAGTCGCTTCGTTTTCTGACAAAAGGCTACCAGCAGAATCCTGAAGAGCTGCTGAAAAATGCCGTCTTTACTGAAGCTTATGATGAGATGGTGTTGGTAAAGGATATTGATCTCTTTTCGATGTGCGAACACCATATACTGCCCTTTTTCGGAAAAGCACATGTCGCCTATATACCTGATGGGAAAATTGTAGGGTTATCGAAACTGGCGCGGGTGGTTGAGGTCTTTGCGCGCCGCCTCCAGGTGCAGGAGCGGCTAACGCAGCAGATCCGGGATGCCATTCAGAATGTGCTGAACCCAAAAGGCGTCGCCGTCGTTATTGAGGCAAAACACCTCTGCATGGTGATGCGCGGGGTTGAAAAGTTGAACTCGGTCACCACCACCTCTGCCATGTCCGGACAATTCATCACCTCACAATCCACAAGAAGCGAATTCCTGCGCCTGATCAAGCCATAACACCTCAAGAACATATCCAGAGCCAGTCCTGAATTATCCGGGACTGGCACATAATGCTACGACTCTGCCAACCATGCATTGACAAGAGCACGTGCCTGCTCAACCGCTTCGGGAAGCAGCAGGGAGATCTCCGGGCTGAGACCAATAGTGAGTTCAAGCTCACAGGGAGGAACACCAATCAACACAACTTCACGAGGCAGTTTACCATGAAGTCGGGCAACACCAAGCATCTCGCTGAGCCCCATCTGGTGAGAAGACATTTTGCGATGAATAAACGCAGGAAGCTCATCGTTCCGATAAACGTACACGCGCCGCTCATAATCAAGAGGAATAAGAGCATCAAAAACGATTACTGCATCGCATGATTCAATGTAATCAAGCAGATAGATCCCCTGGGTTCCACCATCAATACAGTGTACGGAGGAGGGAAAACCAGGCAACTCCCTGAACCGTTCGAGAGCAACCACCCCGAAACCCTCATCACCATAGAGAAGATTACCAAGACCTATAACATTAATTCTGTTGTACTTCATTCAGGTGCTTCCTCAACCTTATGCTTGTAACCGGTAATCATCGAAGAGGTAACACTGCTACGATCAACCACATCGTGACGGAAAACGGCATAAAGGTGCATGATCACATAGAACGGGAAAGTCCAGGCAAAAAGATGATGAACAAAATGCAGCGTGTAACTGCCTCCAAAAAGCGGTATGAGCCAACCAAACCAAACATTACTGAAACCACCAGGATTGTTCTCACCATACATTGCAAGACCAGAAAAAATCATGAAGGTCGAGCCACAAAAAATGAAAACAAAGTTGGCCAGAGCCGCAACTGGATTGTGTGCAACATAGTTCGGCTCATCCGAGCGCAAAAAAAGATAGGACTCAAGCTGCTCTCTGAAGGGTTTTCCCCACCACGTCGGTGACCATGGCCTGAAACCGGCAAATCGCGCATATTTGTCGTGACCGAACAGAGCCCAATACAAGCGAAACAGAAAGTTTGCGATAAAAAGAAAAGCGGCTGAAAAGTGAACGTAACGCCACCATCCCATACCCTTCGACCACACAGCCTCTCCTGGAGCAGGGCTTAACACCGGCGCCGCAATATACATGCCTGTTACAAAGAGAGCCACAATACACAGTGCATTAATCCAGTGATAAAACCTTACAGGCAGCCTCCATACGTAGATTTCTTCAATTATCCTCCCCATGACAAGCTCCGTTTAGACGATTGTTACCGAGGTAATCTCCTTGCCATTCATATCGAACAGATGAGAGGCACAGGCAAGACACGGATCGAATGAGTGCACCGTTCTGAGAATCTCAAGAGGTTGTTCCGGATTGATCATTGGTGTCCCCTTCAGCGCAGCTTCGTAAGCTCCTGAATTGCCATTGGCATCACGCGGAGAGGCATTCCAGGTAGAGGGGACGACAATCTGGTACTCCTTGATCTTTTTCTCTTTGATCTGAATCCAGTGGCCAAGTGAACCACGTGGAGCCTCCGTATAGCCAAATCCTTTGCACTCTTCAGGCCAGGTGGAGGGCTCCCAGCGTTCACTGTTGAAGGTACGGTAATCACCAGTCTTGATGTTTGCAATCAGTTGATCGTAATAATGAGTCATGAAACCGGCAGTCTGCTTGCACTCAATGCCACGAGCTGCGGTACGGCCAAGCGTCGAGAAGAGGGCCTCCGGCCCAACTTCAAGCTTCGAGAGCACCATTCCAACCGTATCCTTGATCATCGGATCTCCCTTTGCATAAGCGACCAGCACTCGGGCAAGCGGACCCACCTCCATCGCATGGTTCTTCCAGCGGGGTGTCTTCAGCCAACTGTACTTTTTATCGGTATCAAGATATTCAAACGGAGGCTTGGGGCCGGTGTAGCCTGGAGTTGTCTCGCCCTTCCATGGATGAAGGGCCTTGCTGTCACCTCCAGCATAGGTATACCAACTGTGGCTCACCTCCTCAGTAACCTCTGAGGCATCCCTTGGATCAACGTCAATAACATTGGCAAGATCCTTGTTGAGAATAGCCCCTCTTGGCCAGAGCAGTGTTTTAAAATCATCAAGAGAGGTTTCAGGGAAATCACCGTAGCTGAGATAGTTTCCAAGGCCGCCGCCATGCAGCCATCCCTTGTAATATCCGGCGATCGCAATAAGATCAGGAATGTAAACCTGATCAATAAAGGTGTTGGTATCGTCGATGATTTTTTTGATCATCATCAAACGCTCAATATTGATCGCGGTATCGCTGTTGGGATCAATCGCACAGGCCATTCCACCGACCAGATAGTTTGGATGAGGATTTTTTCCTCCAAAAATAGTGTGGATTTTAACGATCTCCTTCTGAAAATCAAGTGCCTCCAGATAGTGTGCTACAGCAATCAGGTTCACTTCGGGAGGAAGCTTGTAAGCCGGGTGGCCCCAGTAACCATTGGAGAAAATGCCAAGCTGACCACTTTCCACAAACCCGACCAAACGCTGTTGGAGATCCTTGAAATAACCCACTGACGACTTCGGCCATGGAGAGATACTCTGGGCAATAGCGGAGGCCTGTTTTGGATCTGCCTTGAGAGCGCTGACCACATCCACCCAGTCAAGAGCATGAAGATGATAAAAGTGCACCAGATGATCCTGGGTAACCTGTGTGGCGTTCATCAGGTTTCTGATGATGCGGGCATTGGTTGGAATAGTAATTCCAAGAGCATCCTCAACGCACCGTACTGAAGCAAGAGCATGAACTGTGGTACAAACACCACAAATGCGCTCAGTAAATGCCCAGGCATCACGTGGATCACGTCCCTTGAGAATAACCTCAATTCCGCGCCACATCGTACCAGTAGAGTAGGCCTCCTCAATCACATTACTTTCGTTCAGTGTTGCCTCTATTCTCAGATGCCCCTCAATACGGGGAATTGGATCAACAACTATTTTTTTACCCATGAGTTATACTCCCTGATTATACTTTATCATTACCAAGCTTGTCTGATTTCGCCTTTTTTACCGCCGTAACAGCAGCATGGGCGGCAGCGCCAGCGGCGGCAGCACCAACGGCGACCATGCCGATCTTGTCAGCATTACTGTCGCTGCCGAGGAATGGAACCGAGGCAAGTCTTTCATAAAAAGGCCCCTTGTCCCAGAAATTCGGCTCAGAGCAACCAATGCAAGGATGCCCGGAACCTATCGGGAAACTGGTTCCTCCATTCCACTGAATCTTGGAACATGAATTATAAGTGGTTGGGCCCTTGCATCCCATCTTGTAAAGACACCATCCTTTCCTGGTCGCTTCATCATCAAAACTTGTAACAAACATACCGGCATCAAAGAAAGCGCGCCGATAGCACTTGTCATGAATCCTTGTATTATAAAAAGCTTTGGGACGACCAAGCCGGTCAAGTTCAGGAAGGGTGCCAAAGGTATGGAAATGAGCAATAACACCGGTCATAACCTCTGAAATCGGTGGACAACCCGGCACTTTGACAATTGGTTTATCCTTGATAATATCAGAAACTGGTGCCGCGCCCGAAGGGTTTGGTGCAGCATTCTGTACACACCCAAACGAGGCGCAGGAGCCCCATGCAATAATTGCCGCTGCATCCGCCGCAGTCTCCTTCAGAATATTCAGGAAGGAATCGCCACCAACCATGCAATAAACGCCGTCATCCCTGGTGGAGACATTTCCTTCTACCGCAAGAATATATTTGCCTTTATACTCTTTCATGATCTTGTGACGGACAGCCTCCAACTGATGACCTGCAGCAGCGCTGAGAACATCATCATAGTCAAGTGAGATCATGTTGAACAGAAGATTCTCAATGGTAGGGTGGGAAGAGCGAATAAAAGATTCAGAGCAGCAGGTACATTCAAGGCCATGAATCCATAAAACAGGGGTTCGAGGCTTGTTTTCCATGGCATGAAGAATGCTCGGTGCCATCGACGGTGAGAGACCAAGATAGACTGAAGTAAGTGAACAAAATCTGAGAAAGTCCCGCCGGCTTACCCCCCTGGCCTTGAAGAGATCAGCAAAGGTCTGGTTACTTTGCATTACTACCTCCGTTTTGAATTTTTAAACAGTAACGGCTTTGTTTGTTCAGAAAGCTTAATCCGTCTGATAAAATATTATAAAATGAACAGATAAAAGCGCAAAAAACTCCAAGAAGAGTAACATTTATACTTCAAACTAATATAAATGATAATATCATAACAATCGTTAATATATTCAGTCACACCGAAAAAAACTCAGGTCGACCTTATTTTATAACAAAAAACAATCAAAAAACACGATAAAGATAAGATAAAAAAGCCACTTCCCTTAATTTTTTATTAATAGATCGGGTGATTTAAAAAAAATTGCCGAAGTAGAGAGAGGAAAAGAGGCAAACAACAAGACTGAGTCTTCAGCTAAAAAAACTTGAATCTGGTCATAAGGCCATCACAAAAAATACCCCGCAGCAAAGCTGTGGGGTATTCGTTCAAGTCCGGGAACTCCTTAAAGAAGATCCGCTTCGAATAATATATCCTGCAGCGAACTCAATGTACCACTCGATGATCGGCAATCGAGTGGCAACAACTACTTCTCAAAAGCCACATTTGCAACGCAGCTTGTTACAAAAATTTTAACTCAAAACTGATACTATTCAACAACAAAATGAATCCGTCTGTTTTTAGCCTGCTCATTGCTACCGGTTACGAATGGCTTTTCCTTACCATAGCTGACAGCTTTAACATGAGTCGGATCGACACCCTGTTTGACAAGATGCTCCTTGGCGGCATCGGCACGGCGTTGGCCGAGAGCAATGTTGTATGGGCTTGCTCCTTTTTCATCGGCATGAGCTTCAAGAACAATAGTTTTTGTCGGATTTGCCTTCATCCAGTCAGCAACATTCTCCAACTGCGGAACAGCATCCTTCCGGATCAGTGACTTGTCAAAATCAAAATTTATGTCGCTGAAGTTAGGTATAATAACTGGAGCAGGAACTGGAGCGGGTGGCTGTTGCTTCTTCGGTTCTACCACTGTCGGTGGAGGTGGTGGAACTACCACGGGTGCTGGAACAGGAACCACAACGGGTACTGGGACGGGTGCCGGAACGGGTGCTGGGGGAGGTGCTGGAACAGGAACAACCACTGGTGCAGGTACGGGAGCTGGCTTTGGCGTTGGCACAACAACATCCGCTGTACTGCAACAAGCACCGAGCAAGAGCATACCCGGAATAACGAGAGCTCTTAGTGAAGGGGTCAATGTTTTCATTTTACACAATTATTTAAGTGTTTTCAGTTGCATCCTCTCAGAAAAATCATCTACCCCGCAGCAGAGCTACGGTGTATGAACTCATGTTTAAGAATTGCTTCACGAAGCACAGCTTCGAGGAATATATCCTATAGCGATTAAACTGCTTTGAAATCAAAACAGGAAAAACCGTTGGCGCTTATCTGTGGTTTTTTTCGTAAAAAAAACCACATTATGCTCGAATTTACAACGAATCTGTTTGAGTTGCTAAAAAAAATTTTAGCCGCATTAACCATGCTATTCGACTGGTTGCCGGGTGTAATGTCGTCTGATTCTCATCCATTTTTCTTACATCTTCATCATAGGCAGCGGATTGAATGGATGAGTTTTCAGACGCTCAACGAAAAGTGATGCTAGTTTTTTATGAAATCCTGCGTTGGGAAATGCATCAAGCACATCACTGACATAATCATCTGGCAAATGGAAGCGAAGCAGTCCACCAGAGATATCGACCCAATCGGCCTTTCGGAACGGTTCGACCAACCACAAGGGATTCAACTGATAGCGGGTAATCTTGTGGTGTTCACCGATCATTGCCTCTACTTCATCAACCCACGCTGCTCGACCACTCTGTTCAAGATAGTGCCGGGCAAGCAATTGAGAAGGAATAATGTAATCGAAAGTGTTGTCACTCCATATAGCAAGATCATGGAACAGCGTGGCAATCACGATTTTATCCTCTGCATCCGGGCTATCTCCGGCAAAAGCAATGCAAAAATTAAAGACGCGCATACAGTGATTTCTGTACGCTTCACAATCAGCCCCCAAAAGTAGCTGATAGTCGGACAACAGATCATCAAGCAAGACAGAGTGAGTAGTGACACTCCTGCCGTGCAGATCCAGGTGCTTCATTTGAAGGGTTCCATTTTAACTTCCTTAAGTTGTAACAACATATCACCAACCAAATTCAAAAAAATTAACATCGTCATCAAAAATCTATCGTGTACTGCTGATGCCTCAATTGCTCTTTTTTTTGTAGCTGCGCCTCAGCTCTGGCCTCTTTTTCTGCTACAAGCAGCCTCTTTTGTTCCGCTCTTGTCCGTTTAGACTCTTTCTGCTCCCTGATCCTCTGAACATCGATCTCCCACTGTTTTTGATGACGCTCCCTCGTTGCCTTCCACATCTTTTCATGCGCTGCATTGCGAGCAATGGCCTCTTCTCCACTGATAGAAGAAACTGGTATTCTCATACCAGCTTTTGTACAACATTGCTCAAGCTGAAGCAACCGATCCTCGTGAGCAAACTCGTGAATCAGCGGCAGATTCAGTGCCTGAAAAATGGAGATCCAACTCTGATTACTTTCAGGGTCGGAAGAGCGAACAAGAAGTCGGGAATTGAATTGATACCAGCCTTGTGTAATACGCTCAAACAAGGCGCGGTTATAGGTATAGTCGCGTGACACCTCGTTACGGGCAAGAACTCCGGAGAGGTATTGACGCCTGTTTCGCTCAGGAATAACGACATTAGCTGGCATATTGGCCCATACATCAAGAATAGACTGAGTGTCAAAAGCCGAATAGCCGGGACGCGACTGGCGGGCAAAACGTGATTTAAAAATTACCCAAAGTGTCTGGAAAAGAAAATATTCAGAGAGATGGCGATCAAGACGCACCATACGCTCACCAGTACTGACATCAACCGAGGATGGGGCAAGTAACTCATAGAGTGTCGCAAAATTTCTGCGTGCATAGTCAGGATGGCGAAAGGCTTTGCGCATTGCCCAGTGCAGGGCATTGTATCCATACTGGTCAGTTTTCTCACGGTCAGCACCCCGGTCAAGCAATGCCTCCGTCAACGGGGTATTTCCGGCTGCGGCGGCTGCCATAAGCGGTGTCTGATTCATTGGCAATCGGTGGTCGATACCATATTCGTCGCATTGCTTCAAAATATTTTTCGTCTGCACACTGAAATAAGGTACATAACTTTTTCGCCCAAGGGTATCCAGATGATCTTTAAAACTGCCCCGTGCATCAAATTGTGCATCCATGAACAGCCGCTCGGCCAACACAGGCTCATCATGGCAGGCAGCATACTCATAGAGTTGCTGCTTGGCCTTGTTCCCGGGCACCTTGTCGCGGAAAACCTTGAGGAGAAGCTCTCGAAGACGGAGTTCGTCGAAAATCGGCCAGGGAGGCGGTACCTCCTTGAGAATAGTCCGGCGAATCGCCTCGGCCTGCTCCTGTTTGCCCTGAAGCTCAAGCTTTCTTGCCTCTTTTTGCCACTCTTCAAGGGATGATTCCGCAACATCAACGCTCACATTTGCGTCGCTTGCCAAATCAAGCAGCGTAAAAAGTCTGTGCCCCGTATCAGATTCGATAATATAGATGTTCTTGATCGCCCTCGTCAAAGCAACATAAATCGCATTGACAAAAAATTTATAGACTTCAAGTGATTTGTCACTTTTGTCTTTTGCCCTGTTGTACTCAAGGGTCTCAACAGAGAGATCATCTCTGAAGACTCCATCAACAATTTCATTAAATTCAGCTCGATTGCCTGAAACAAACTTGAAGAGGACTATATTCTCGTACTCCAATCCTTTGGCTTCATGAATAGAGAAAAGGAGAGGCGTTGAAAAATATTTCCGCGCCTCAAGTTTATCCTCATCACGCATCACCAGTACCGCAAAGTGGGTTGATTGCCTGGTTTTTTTGTCGAGATCACGCTTAACCGCTTCTTTGTCGGTCATCAGAAGCACCTGCCCCTGCTCACCTCCGACAGCCTGAACCAGGAAGTTGCTTTCCCGATCAATAGAACCAAAACGTTGATGCTTGATTTTCAGCAATTGATTGGAAATTCTGGTCGCTTCCGTCCCATTTCGAAAATTAGCAGTGAGTACACTCAACTGCTGCCGCCCGGCAAGTTTCGGATCATTCCAGAAAAGTGTTTTTACCTGACTCCATGAGAAAAAATTAGGATGAACAATCTGGTTAGAATCGCCACAAAGCAGAAAGTGACCTGGTTTTTTCAGTGTTTTAAGCACCAGAGAGAGCTGGGCGACAGTCAAATCCTGCACCTCATCAATAACAATAAAATCGTACCGGGGAGTAGCCACCCATTCATGAGCAACAAGATTCAGGTCAAACAATTCCTCTTCAACAAGCCACTTTCGGTATTTTTCAAAGAGATCATAGAGTTTGCCACGCTGTTTTTCAGGAAAGATAGATTGGCGAACACCAAGCAGACAATACTCCTCCCGACTGAGAATACCTTTCTCTCCAGCCGTAATGACTCCACGAATCTCCTCAAATGCCTGATGAGCATCAATACCTTTAAAGGAGTTCTGTACCCTGAAAAACCACGTTAAGAAAATACGCCATGTCGCCTCCCTGCCTGCAGGTACACGGATGGACTCCACAAATTCACGGTAGGAGAGAAAGTGCGCCTCCTGCCCATGATGCTCAAAACCGTAAGAGTAGTAAATGTTTCGAGCATTCTGGGCAAGATAAACCGAATGAGTAACATAAAGCACCTCTCCCTCTGCATGCTTCAGCTTTTCAAGCATCAGAGCTGTTTTGCCACTGCCAGCACTGCCGACAATAATCAGCGGTGGCTTTTGGCGGTATACGGATTCCTGGGTATCGTCAAATGAGATAGGCTTGTCAAGCAAGTGAATTGAGGTATGCTCCGGATGAAGGTAGCGTAACTGCTTCGCCTCCTTTATAGCCTCAGAGAGATCGATATCGGAAATTTTTGATTCATCAATGAGAGCCCCCCTCAAAAAACGGGATTTGTCGTAGTTATGGTCGGTAATCACCTCAAGAATCAGGGCACAGATTTCATCACCATGACGCACCAGTGTAAACAGAAGCCGATTTGCGACATCAAGCTTTGCCCGGTAAAATTTGCCATGGTTGAGGTTAATAAGCTTCTTGACCTGGGCCGATCGAAAATCGTCACGGGCAAGCGCCTCCTTCACTTTGCAATAGCTTACTTTCACCCTTGAAGTGTCCAAATCTGTATATTCGAGAATTTTCATTTGACAACGATGGAATTACATTCACGACACCGACTGCAATGAGCAGAACAGCCATCGCGACCAGAGGTTTTGTATCAATGTGAACAAGAGATGCTGACACAAAAATAACAAAACGACTCTATAATTTTATATGATGGAGAGTTTCGTGGCTGTGAAATAAAAAATGTGATGCAATTATTGGGGCGAACAGTAACATCCCGGGAGGTGCCTGTGGATGATTTTGCAAAAAAATATTTACCGTTCATGCCATAATAATGTAATAATTCCGGATATTCATTTTTTGGAATCGTCACAAACAAAGGAGCCTTATCCATGGCAATGACCGTTGAAATCAAGAATAACAAGCTCTGTATTGAAATTGATCTTGAAAAGCCCACCCCTTCATCATCAGGGAAAACCCTTGTCGTTGCAAGCACGCATGGTAATACTGTCACCAATGTAGAGGTTAACGGCAAACCCGTCACGATTGGGCTGAATGCCTATATCAAGCCCTGAACATTCCTGCACGCCTCTCCAGGGTATTCGATCTCGACGGTTGAGTGGTACATGCCGTATCGCTCAACCAGCGTTCTGATCAGCTCTTTGAGCTTTTTGTAGGCTTCAGCGTCAAGAAGTCTATCTACTTCAAGGTGCGCGGTAAAGACGTTGTGAACTCCGTCAAGTGACCAGATATGGGCGTGATGAACAGCGTGAATATGCTCCAGTGCCTCAATTTCTCTTGTAATGGCTACCAAATCAACCTCATCGGGAACAGCCTGAAGAAAAACTGGCAACATGGCTTTCAGATTTTTTACGACCCCGGAAAGAATGTAAAGCGTAATGATGACGGCGAGCAGAGGATCGAGAACCGGAATATCCCAGAAATAGAGAACAACGGCAACAACAAGCACGGCAACCCAGCCAAGCACATCTTCAAACAGGTGCAGTGCCACAACTTTGGCATTCATCCCGCTCTCTTTCGACAGTCTGGCCATGGCAATGCCGTTGACAATAACACCAACAATGGCGAGAAGAATCATACCACCAGCATCGGGGTGACGTGGTTCAAGAATACGTGGAATAGCGTTGGCAAGAACAAAGAGTGAACTGGTAAGCAGCACTACTGTGCTGATTAATGCACCGAGCAGAGAGAAGCGTTTATAGCCATAGGAGTATCGGGCGCTGCTCTTGCTTCCGGCTTTGCTCTCAAAGTACCATGCCTGGGCAAGTGCAAACGAGTCGCCAAGGTCGTGAACAGCATCAGCAAGAATGGCAGTGCTATTGGTGAGAAGGCCACCAACGATTTCGACAAAAGTAAATCCAAGATTAAGGAAAAAAGCAACCTTGATGTTCCCGGAGGCATGATGGTGATGATGATGATCATGACCGGCATCATGCGAATGACCGCACTCTCTGGATGTCGTTCCACTCATAAGCTCATTTGTATGATTGTGACTTGCCCGTCTGTCGAAATCTGAACTGATTTTTCAAGTTCAGAAACAGAAATTAAAAGATTTAATCCCACGTATCGCAAACTATTGCTCTTTGACCTCTGTACGACCACAAAATTTAATGTATTTTCACCATCCATCGACAAATAAAAAAATAACCCGCAGTCACAACAGATCATGAACAGAACGTTTCAATGGGGTATAACCTCGATAACGGTTATTCTCCTCTGTATTTTCAGCTACGCCTTTGCTGATATTCAGACTGCGTTGTGGTTCAATTCACTTCAAAAAAACTGGCTTTATGAACTTTTCAAGAAAATAACCCTCTTTGGCGACTCTCTCTACTCTCTCCTGGGAGGCCTGTTGTTGTTTGTCATGTTCAGGAACAAAAAAGCATACACGGCATATTCGGGTCTCTTTCTCTTCTCTTCTGTTGCTGCATCAGGATTAACTGTTGACCTTATAAAATATATTGCAGGCAGAGCTCGACCGAAACTCTACTTCAGTGAGCAGCTTTCTGGATTTGACTTTTTCCGTTGGGAACACGCATGGACATCGTTTCCTTCCGGCCATTCGGCTACAGCGTTGAGTGTGGCCATGTTTCTTGCCTTGCTTTTTCCGCGCTGGCGATTTGCTGCATTTTTTGCTGGTATACTGGTCGCCTTTAGCCGAATTTATCTCTCCCAGCACTATATCAGTGATGTCATTGCTGGCTCTTTTCTGGGAATTGTATCCACGGTTCTCCTCTATAACCACTCTTTCAAGTCGAAATTAGATGCCTCTGAACCCAAAAAAATCTGAAACCGCCTGGTTACTCGCTACACTGGGACTTCTTGTTCTGATCAGCTTTTTTGCGGCTCTTGGTTCCGCACCGCTCTTTGATGTCGATGAAGGAGCATTCAGCGAAGCTACACGGGAGATGATGATCAGTAAAAACTATCTGACAACCTACCTCAATGGAGCGCCTCGTTTTGATAAACCAATACTGATTTACTGGCTGCAACTTGCCGCTGTCAAGCTCTTCGGAGTCAACGAGTTTGCCTTCAGGCTACCCTCGGCACTGGCTGGAACCGTTTGGGCATCAGCAATTTTTCTCTTTGTGCGCAAAGAGTCCGACAATCGCCAGGCCTTTTTGGCTGCGGCAATGATGGTGCTGTCACTCCAGGTGATTGTTATTGCAAAAGCAGCCATAGCCGACGGGCTGCTGAACTGCTTGCTTGCTATCACCATGTTTGCTCTGCTGCACCACTATAAAACAGGTTCGAAGCAGGCGATCCATCTTGCCTTTGCCGCTGCAGGCTTTGGTATGCTCACCAAAGGACCTATAGCAATCATTATTCCAGTTGCTGTAACATTTTTGTTCTCCCTGCAAGATGGATCTTTTAAAAAATGGCTTCAAATGATAGTTAATCCCTCAGGGATAATCATCTTCCTCATCATTTCTCTTCCCTGGTACCTGCTTGAGTACCGTGATCAGGGCATGGCTTTTATTGAAGGGTTTTTCTTTAAGCATAACATCAACCGTTTCAACTCCTCACTTGAAGGGCACTCTGGTTCACTCCTCTATTACCTGCCGGTCATCATTATAGGACTGATGCCCTTTACCGCTCTTTTTTTTACCGTTCTCTTCAAGCTGAAAACGCTGCTTGCCGACAGCACAAACCGGTTTCTGCTGATCTGGTTCGGCTTTGTTTTTATCTTTTTCTCGCTCTCCGGCACAAAGCTGCCACACTACATGATTTACGGCTACACACCGCTTTTTATTCTCATGGCCAGAGTGCTGCCATTAACAAAGCACCCGGAACGTTTCGCACTATGGCCACTACTCGCGCTTGCCTCACTTGCCAGCCTTCCACTGTTCCTGCAAAAAGCACTCTCTGAAATAAATGATATTTATATACAGGCATTACTTGCCGGTGCAACAGAGCTTACTGGACAACCGTATCTCTTGATTGTTCTTGCAACCATTATTGGAGTCGCGGCCATTCAATTTCTGCCTCGTTTTTCCGCTGAAAACAAACTGATTGCAACTGGTCTGCTCTTCTCTCTTCTCATTAATTTTTATCTGACTCCCCTTGCAGGTCGACTCCTTCAGGAACCGATCAAACAGGCTGCGCTTCTGGCAAAAAAAGAGGGGTATAAAATTGTCATGTGGAAAATCTATAACCCCTCTTTTTTAGTATATTCAGGTTCTTTTGTTGAAAAACGGCACCCTGAACCAGGTGAAATTGTTCTGACAACAGTCAAACAGCTTCCCAGGCTCGACCGTCCTGCCATTCTCTACAGCAAGTATGGTATTGTAATGGCAAAATTAAGGCAATGAATTCCATAGCATGAAGCTTTCGGTCGTCATACCGGTTATGAATGAGGTGGAGAATATCAAACCACTCTTTGCTGCTCTGGCCCTGTCACTTGCTGATGTGGAACATGAAATCATTCTGGTGGACGATGGTTCAACTGACGGCACGGTAGCCGAAATCCAGAAATATGCCCCCACCAAAGCCCAGCTCATTGTTTTGAACAAAAATTATGGGCAGACAGCCGCGATGGCGGCAGGTATAGATCAAGCCTCTGGTGAACTGATTGCGACTATGGATGGTGATCTGCAGAATGATCCCTCTGATATCCCGATGATGATGCGCTATCTGAATGAGAGGGATCTTGATGTTGTCGCTGGCAGGCGTGCCGGACGGCAGGATGGCATGATTCTGAGAAAAATTCCCAGCAAAATTGCCAATGCCATGATCAGGAATCTCACCAACGTCCATATCCACGATTACGGCTGTACCCTGAAGGTTTTCAAAAAAGATGTCGCGAAGAATCTTGGCCTTTACGGGGAGCTGCACCGTTTTATTCCGGTGCTTGTGCAACTCTACGGTGCAACAATGGAGGAGGTTGATGTGCGGCACCATCCAAGAACGTTCGGAACATCGAAATATGGTATCGGGCGCACCTTCAAGGTACTGAGTGATCTGCTCTTTATGCTCTTTTTCCAGAAATACAGTCAGAAACCGATGCACCTTTTCGGTACCCTTGGCTTTCTCTCTCTTTTTATAGGCATGGGGCTGAATTTTTACCTGCTTGCCCTCAAAATTCTTGGTGAAAAGATAGGCGGTCGCCCGTTGCTCTCTCTGGGAATCATCATGACTTTTATCGGCATTCAGTTGATTACGACAGGCTTTATTGCTGAATTCATCATGCGCACCTATTACGAATCACAGAACAAGAAACCATATATCATCAAAAAGATCGTTGGGAAACAGTAATTTCAACCTTAAAAAGCTGCTCAAGCCCCTGCTCCAGCTTCTTGTAACCGGCCTTGCACTCTATCTTGTCCTGAGAAAAACCGATGTCGCCCGGCTGTTCGATATCATCCGTGGCGCCAACCCATGGTATCTCCTGCTCTCACTCGTTTTTTTCAATATATCCAAGCTCTTTAATGCACTGCGCCTGAACCGCTTTTTCAAGGCAATCGGTATTGAACTTTCACCGATGTACAACCTGAAACTGTACTATCTCGGAATGTTCTACAACCTCTTTCTTCCCGGAGGTGTTGGGGGCGACGGTTACAAGATCTATGTGCTGCAGAAAAACTACGGGCTGAAGACGATCAACGTCTTTCATGCTGTCTTGTGGGATAGAATTGGTGGTATCTTCGCCCTGGCGGTTCTCTCACTTGTCCTGCTGTTACCAAGCTCATTCACCCGGGAATTTCCTCAACTGGTGCCCTGGCTATGGGTTTTGCTGGTCGCTCTCTACCCGTTGTCGCTGCTTCTGAACAAACTGTTCTACAAACAGTTTCTGGGAGTTTTTGCCATCACTGCCGTAGAGTCAATGCTGGTTCAGGTAAGCCAGACCATCTCTGCCTTTTTCATCCTCCAGGCAATCTCGCTGCACACCAACCACATCGACTATTTAGCCATATTTCTTCTCTCATCAGTGGCAACTATTCTGCCAATCACCATCGGCGGGGCCGGTGCGAGAGAGATAACCTTCTTTTACCTCCTTGATTTTGTAAAGCTTGACACCAATCCAGGCGTAGCACTTTCGCTCATCTTTTTCGGCATCTCAGCCATTTCATCACTTGCTGGAGTGCTGACACGAATTCGTCATGAAAAAAGCGTACAGGAAAGTTAAGGCTTTTTGCTGATCTCAAGATCTTTCAGCTTCATCTGCAACTGCGCCTTGTTGTTCCATACTCTTTTTTCAACGGAATAGACCATGGCAAACAGCGGGCTTTGCACAGATACAAGTTCAGTATAAACATCGGGACGGTCAAAACCGATCACGTCGAAGAGTCGCCCATGCTTGTCCCTGAGAGAGAACTTCACATGCCTCTCCTTGAGAAGTTTTGGAAGGCCAAACAAACAAAGCCCTTCGGTAACAAAAAGGGGCTCCCGATTACCGAGACCATAAGGGGCAAATTGCTCAAGAACATTAATAAATTTATCGGTAATCTGCTCCAGATCAATTGTTGAATCAACAACAAGCGCCTTCTGACGCTGTGTGAATGAGAGAAGGTTGCCACATACTTCATTGAACTTTTTACGGAATCCTGCAAGATTCTCAGGCTGAAGCGTCATACCTGCCGCCTGATGATGTCCGCCAAACTGCTCAAGATACTCACTGCACTGCTGCAATACCGCATGAATATCAAGCCCTTCAACGCTTCGCGCAGAGCCTCTGATGAGCCCGTTCATACCTCCAAGAATAACGGTGGGGAGATAATGTTTTTCAATCATCTTTGAAGCCACAATCCCGAGCACCCCGAGATGCCATGACTCATCATAGAGCACAATTGAAGAACACCAGGAGGCAAAATGGTTATCAAGCATTTTTTCAGCCTTCGCCATAATATCAGCATCAATCTCCCGTCGGTGCATATTTATACGGTCAAGCTCCCCGGCATGATCTTTTGAATCGGCAGATGATTCTGAAAGCATCCATTCAACAGAACGATGCGCTGAGTGCATTCTGCCTGCCGCATTGATACGGGGCGCTATGCCAAAGGCAATATGAAACATCCCGAATTCGGAAGGAGTTACCTTCATGAGTGACAGCATCGCCTTGAGATTGGCTCTCGGATTTGTTCGTATTCGCTGAATTCCCTCACGAACCAGCGTTCGATTTTCACCCTCAAGAGTGACCATATCGGCAGCGGTAGCAATGGCAACAAAATCAAGATATTGCTGCCAGCTCTCCGGCTCAAGCTTTAGTTGCTCGGCTATTGCCTGAATAAACTTGAAGGCAACCCCGCATCCGCACAGCTCCCGGAACGGGTAGGCAGAGCCCGGCACTTTTGGATTTAAAATGGCATAGGCGGGAGGCAGCTCATCGGCTTCATGATGGTCACAGACAATCACATCAATGCCGTTTTCCTGGCATCGACGTATGGCATCATTATCCCTGATACCGCAATCAACCGTAATAAGAAGACGAATATCCTGCTTAAGAGCCGAGTCAATCCCCTCCTTCGATATGCCATAGCCCTCCACAAAACGATCATTGATATGCCAGGAGAGCTCCGCGCCGAGCCTTTTCAAAAAAAGCAACAGCATCGCGGTGCCCGTGGTACCATCAACATCATAATCACCATACAGCATTATTTTTTGATGCTCTCGAATGGCACGCAATACCCGTTCAACAGCCTGCTCCATATCCTGAAAAAGAAGGGGAGAGTGTAGATGAGTGATGGATGAACGAAAAAAATCTTTCGCCCTGCCAAAGGTTGAGATGCCACGATTGCATAAAGCTTTTGCAATGGGCAGGGTGACATTGATGGATTCTGAAAGAGCAAGGACAACTTGTTCATCAGAAGAGAGAAAATTCCAGTGGTATCGTTTCATGGGAGATTGACGGGTAATAAAAACTGTTGGACAATGTAGGGAACCCTTACTCATTTTCTTGACAAAAAATATGCTGCCACACAGAAGATGCACTCCTGGTTGGCTGAATATTTCTTACATTCAGTTTCAACGTTTACGCTTGATTCAGCAGTACCCATAACGTCAATCAACACACTAACCATCGGGGACCCAGAGCATGAGCAATTTGATTACAATTGAACGCCATATCCTTGAACAGCAGAAATTTTTTCCGGAAGCACATGGCGAACTTACTGACCTTCTCAATGACGTGGCCTTTGCTGCAAAACTGGTAAGGCGAGAGGTTGTCCGCGCAGGCTTGGTTGATATTCTCGGTTTTGCAGGCAGCACCAATGTGCAGGGTGAAGAGGTCAAAAAACTTGATCTGTTCGCCAATGAAAAAATCATCTCCGCTATCGGCCAGCACGGTCGATTTGCGATCATGGGCTCCGAAGAGAACGAGGGCATCATCATTCCTCCAAAAAACGAGACTGGAAGCTATGCACTTCTGTTTGATCCACTTGATGGCTCTTCCAACATCGATGTCAACGTCAGTGTCGGCACCATTTTCTCAATCTACAGGCTCAAAGGCAATGATCCCGTCAAAGCGAATCTGGGAGATTGCCTGCAGCATGGTTACGAGCAGGTCGCGGCAGGTTATGTTATTTATGGTTCATCAGTTGTTATGGTGTATACCACAGGCCACGGTGTGCATGGCTTTACCTATGACCCAACCATTGGTGAGTTTCTTCTTTCTCACGAAAATATTGTCACCCCGAAAAGCGGCAAGTATTACTCGATCAACGAGGGATCTTATGCACAGTTCAACGAGGGAACAAAAAAATATCTCGACTATATCAAGGAAGAAGACCCGGCGACAAACCGCCCATACAGCACCCGTTACATCGGCTCGCTGGTCGCTGACTTCCACCGCAACCTGTTGACCGGTGGTGTCTTTATCTATCCTCCAACCACCAAGCACGCCAGTGGAAAGCTCCGGCTTATGTATGAAGCCAATCCACTCGCCTTTATCTGCGAGCAGGCTGGTGGTCGCGCAACAAACGGCAGGGATCGTATCCTTGATATTCAGCCGCTCTCCCTCCATCAACGTACGCCGCTTTATATCGGCAGCACAGATGATGTGCTGGTTGCCGAGGAGTTTGAGCAGGGAGTAAGGTAACAGGACTTGTCAAACTTGAACAAAAAAGCCTCCATTGAACAGGAGGCTTTTTTGTTGACTATTGTATCTCTCCCCGTTCGAACTGAGGATAGAAGATCCGTTCTATACCAACTGTTTTGCCTGTTGACACATCCAGCGACAACAGTACTCCTGAAAAATGGACATCATCTTCTGCACATTCGTACTTGTGTGGTGTCTGGTAGAGCATCCTGTCGGTTGCAGACTTAATCTGCATGCCAATGACTGACTGATGAGGCCCGGTCATACCTGCATCTGTGCAATATCCGGTTCCTTTTGGAAGAATACGCTCATCCGCTGTCGGCACATGGGTGTGTGTCCCGACAACAGCAGAAACCCTTCCGTCAAGATACCAGCCAAGTGCAATCTTCTCCGCTGTCGCCTCTGCATGAATATCAACAAAAATACACTTGACGTTCTCCTTCACCTGTTCCTTGATCTGCTTGATCACCCAGTCTGCGGTGCGGAATGGGCAATCAATGGAATACATAAAGGTCCTGCCTTGCAAATTGACGACGGCGATATCGCCAAGTCCGTTCGGAAGCTTGTAGATACCATAACCCTTGCCATAGGTACCCTTGGGATAATTCAGCGGACGCAACACCTGCGGATGAGTTTTTAAGGTGTCAAAAAAGTTGAAATTGCTCCAGGTATGGTTTCCACCAGTCACCACATTAACGCCTGCCTCAAGAAGCTGTGTCAGCGCATCAAGACTCAGCCCTTTGCCATTATGAGCATTTTCACCATTACAGATCACAAAATCAACACGGTACTTGCTGATAAAACTCTTCAGCATCCGGCCAACGATCTGCAGGCCCGGCGTACCAACAACATCGCCGATGAACATGACGTTCAGGGTTTTCTGTGCCATACATTTTCTTAACCTGTTCTGTTACTTGAAACTGACTTTTCTGAAGTTACACATTGCTCTTCACAATGAACAATCTTATTTGCACCACATTACAGTAATCAATGCAATGACCACTCTCATGCGATGAGTCAAGAATTGTTACATTGTGTTAAGCATTATCAACCAATCGTAGAACGCATGACAAAAGCAATCACAAGTCTGGATGCGTTTATCCAGAAATGGAAGGCACAGAGTGGAAAATATACGGGCGATTACCTTATCACACCTGAAGGGCTTGTCCGCAATAACATGGATGAGGAGCTGGGACGTGGTGGATATTATCAAGAGCGAGCCTGCACCTCAGAAAGTCAGGTAATGATGGTTCGCGGCTACCTCAGGGCATACCAGGCAACAAAAGAGAGCCGCTATCTTGCCGCCGCACAAACGTTTGCTGACGCGCTGATCAAGTATTTCTTTTTTGGTGTTATACCGTCAACACCCACAAAATGGCGTTCTCACTGGATTGTCAACGCTGGAGCGGCATTTAACGCAAAGGAGAAGGGTCATGAATCGGAGCTCATCGCTTATGGAGAGGCGTATGAGTGCTGGCCGGCATGGCGCAAGTTGCGTCCAAACGAGTTCGCAACGGCTGGCGATTCTCTGCACTGGTTTATTACTACTTTTGACCTTTTTGCACTCCTTGACACCGGGGAGGGCAAAACCAAATGGTTGAATACCAGAAACGCCATGTTCAGGGAGTTCAAACTGATCAATGATCCCCAAAAGAAAATTGTCTACAAAGGCGCTATGCCTTTTGAATACACCAATAAAGGAGATAATCTCTCCGTACTGCCTGCGCCTCGCTTTCGAGGCCCATATTATGCCGGATACCAGGATCCCCTGCCATGGCATTACATGAAAGATTACACCGCTGCGGCAAATACACTGCAATTTCTGATTGACGCACAAACAGCTTATACGAAAAGCACCGGGATTACGGGGCCATTTGCTCCAGTCTATCACTACGACGATTCGTTTTTAGGCAAAGCTGTAAAAAACAGCTTTACGTGGGAAGGACCCGATCCAAACACCTTCTGGGGTGGATTCCAGTATCGGCCATTTTCCGCCACTGCTGATTTCTGGTATCACTGTGTGTACTCAAAAACAGACAATGCGGCTGTAACCAGCGCTGCAAAAGTTTGTACCGCGTTTCTCGGCTGGCTGGACAACTGGCTTACCGCACATCCTGCCGACACCTACGTACCGACTGTCTTCAGGGAGAAAAGTGCTCCGGTTGCTCCCGCTGCTAATGGTACGGGCGACAAAGATCCACACATGATTGCCCTGGCACTCAAAGGCGCGCTGCTGTGCGGTAAAGCTGGAGCCAACGCTAAAGTTGTGGCTCGTGTTGTGCAGCGTCTCTATACGATGCTGATAAGCCACCAGATTACCAAAGGTGAAATGGCTGGCGCATTCATGCATGATCCCAATACTCACATCTTCAAAGGCTTCTGGGCAGGTGAAATTATGGAGACACTTGGTCTGTACACACTGTACGCCACACCAAAAGCATAAATGCAAAAAGCCCGGAAGTGATTCCGGGCCTCTGCTTTTTTATAGAAAGAAAACGACTCAGAACGCGTCAATAATGGCATTCAGGGTTGCGCTCGGGCGCATGGCCTTTGCGGTCAAAGCGTCATCCGCATGGTAATAACCGCCCATATCCACAGGTTTGCCTTGTGCGGCAATCAGCTCTGCGTTGATGGTTGCCTCATTGTCGGCAAGCGCTTTGGCAATGCTGGCAAAACGTGCCTGCAACTCCTGATCCTTGTTCTGGGCAGCAAGTGCCTGAGCCCAGTAAAGGGCAAGATAGAAATGGCTTCCACGGTTGTCAATCTGGCCAACCTTGCGAGCTGGTGACTTGTCATTATCAAGGAACTTGCCAATAGCCTGATCAAGAGTCTCGGCAAGAACAGCAGCTTTGTCGTTATTGAAAGTACGCGAAAGATGGTCAAGCGAAGCAGCAAGCGCTGAAAATTCTCCAAGAGAATCCCATCTCAGATAACCCTCTTTCTGGAACTGCTGCACATGTTTCGGAGCTGAACCACCTGCCCCGGTTTCAAAGAGACCACCACCATTCATGAGCGGCACAACCGAAAGCATCTTTGCACTGGTGCCAAGCTCAATGATCGGAAAAAGATCGGTAAGATAGTCGCGAAGCACATTACCAGTGACGGAGATCGTATCCTTCCCGGCCCTGATTCTCTCCAGTGAAAAACGCATTGCCTCGACCGGAGTGAGAATCTGGATATCCAGCCCTGTAGTATCATGCTCTTTCAGATACTCGATAACCTTTTTGATGATCTCAGCATCATGCGCCCGTTTGCTATCAAGCCAGAAAATGGCTGGAACCCCGGTAATGCGTGCCCGGTTGACGGCAAGTTTAACCCAGTCGCGGACAGGAGCATCCTTTGCCTGACACATTCTGAAAATATCACCAGTCTCTACCTGTTGTTCAAGCAGTGTCTTGCCTGCGGTATCGACAACACGGATTGTTCCATTGGCAGGAGCAGTGAAGGTCTTGTTGTGCGAACCATACTCTTCAGCCTGCTGCGCCATAAGCCCAACGTTTGGCACACTGCCGATAGTGGCTGGATTGAATGCGCCATTCTTTTTACAATCTTCCATGATTGCCTGGTACATGGTCGCATAACAACGATCAGGGATCATTGCTTTTGTATCGTGAAGCTTGCCATCCGTACCCCACATTTTACCTGAATCGCGCACCACAACAGGCATGGATGCGTCAACAATAATGTCGTTAGGCACATGGAGGTTGGTGATGCCCTTGTCGGAATCAACCATCGCCAATGCGGGACGGGTGGCATAGACTGCCTGAATATCGGCTTCAATTTCAGCTCGCTTCGCATCCGGCAGCTTCTGGATTTTTGCATAGAGATCGCCAAGTCCGTTGTTCACATTCACACCAAGCTCCTTGATGGTGGCAGCATATTTTTCGAAGACATCCTTGTAGAAAACGGTGACAGCATGGCCGAACATGATCGGATCTGAAACCTTCATCATGGTTGCCTTCAGGTGCAGCGACAACAACACGCCAGTTGCCTTTGCATCGGCAATCTGATCTGTGTAAAACTTGCGAAGCGAACGAACATTCATCACTGAGGTGTCAATAATCTCACCGGCAAGTAACGGAGTTTTGTCCTTCAGAACAGTTGCATTGCCAGCTCCATCAGCAAACTCGATTTTTACAGTGGTTGGCTCAACAAGGGTAACAGACTTTTCGCTGCCATAAAAATCACCGCTGCTCATACAAGCCACGTGTGATTTTGAATCATTGCTCCAAGCTCCCATTTTATGGGGGTTCTTCCGGGCAAACGCTTTTACTGAAAGCGGTGCACGGCGGTCGGAGTTACCTTCACGTAAAACAGGGTTTACAGCACTTCCCAATACCTTTGCAAACCTTGTCTGAAGCTCTTTTTCAGCCTCATTTGCAGGCGCTTCAGGGTAGTCAGGAATGTTATAACCATGCTCCTGCAGCTCCTTGATCGCGGCTCTCAACTGGGGAACTGATGCGCTGATATTTGGCAGCTTGATGATATTGGCTTCCGGTGTCAACGCAAGGGCTCCCAGCTCTGCGAGATAATCAGGTATTCTCTGACTCTCGGTCAAATTTTCCGGGAAATTTGCAATAATTCTTCCGGCAAGAGAGATGTCTTTAGCAACAACATCTACCCCGGTTCCCTTGGTATAAGCCTTGAGAACAGGGAGAAGAGAGTAGGTCGCCAAAGCCGGTGCCTCATCAATTTTGGTATAAACGATTGTTGCGTTTTTTGCCATCTCGGTTGTCAGTTTAAGTATTAATAAATAATAATAAAAGAAGATAAAGACGCTCCGCAAAGAGACTCAAAAGAGATCACGCCTGATCGTGGTATCACAATCAGGGTGAAGACAGATATACTATGAAATGAAAATCTTTCGATACATAGTCGAAGTAACAGCGACACAACAACCGCTTGGGGAAATTGAGCGACGGTTACGCTTCAAAACGAAGAAAATAGTTCCGTTTTACTCCCCGAAACTTACCTGGATGGCGAAAATTCGTCAAGACCTACGCGGTCTGCAAGCTCCTTGTCATTGAGTACCTCATGGGCAAGCTTGATCATGGGGATGGTTGCTCCCATTGAACTGTAACCACCATCATGGAAAAGGTTCTGCATGGTTACCTTGCGAGAGAGGTCACTGAGAATCGTCATGGAGTACTCAGCACACTCCTCGGCAGTAGCATTCCCCAGAGGAGACATGAGGTCACTGTACTCGTACATCTTTTCAAATCCGGGAATCCCGCTGCCAGCTTTGGTATAGGTCGGACTTTGCGATATCGTATTGATTCGTATCCCATACTTTGCAAGCCTTGGACCATAACTGCGAACAATAGATTCGAGCAGAGACTTTGCATCTCCCATATCGGAGTATGTCCAATAATTTCTCTGTGAGGCAATATAGGAGAGAGAGAGAATGCTGCCGCCATGATTGATCACCTCATTTTTCAGGGCATAAGAGACCAGGCGATGCAACGACAATGCCGACACATCGAGGGTTCTCATAAACCATTCATAATTGAGATCTTCATAAGGCATCTGCTTGCGAATATTCTGCGACATTCCAATGGAATGCACTATAAAATCGACTGGTCCGATTTTTTCCTTCAATTCCTTGAAACAGTTATCGACATCCTCGTTTTTCGATGCGTCGCACATAATCATCGGAGCATTACCGCACTGTACCGAAAGCTCTTCGATGTTGCCAAAACGTAAAGCGGCCGCAACATTGGAGATAGCAATCTCTGCACCTTCCCTGTATGCGTGAACCGCGATCTGCCAGCCGATACTGCTCTCATCGAGCGGGCCGAAAACGATCCCTTTCTTCCCTTTCAACAATCCATAGTGCGCTTTCTCGGACATGATATAAGCTGATTCTTTAACAAAGATTAGGAATAAATTCCTTTTAACTCGACATTTTAAACACTGAAGATACAAGATTCCCTGGAAAACCTAAACTGTTTACCTTGCTTTTTTCTGTTCACCAGCAAAAACACGTTTATTATATCTTCATTCGCCTCATGGAGCGCAGCTTGTCAAGCATATTTTTATTGACACTCAACTCTGCCTCCTCCTTTTCAACAATAATCTCCTTGAACACCACCCGAAGAAGATTATCCTCCCTTATAAACTTTTCCATATCAAGACTGTACAAGGCTCTTGGCAGAGTAATGATTCGCTGGGCCCGGTCAATACTCACGACAATATCAGTGCCCATACGCTCAACGGTTACCTCTTCAGCATCCTTGAGAAAAGGTATTTTGATGCAGAGGACCTCCCGGTGATCATCCGTGGCTTCATTTTTCTTGCTCTCAATCCAGAAATTCTTTCCCGTATAAAAGGTCTTGTCGGGCACCTGATCTCCGAAAACCAGTTTACTGATCTCATGCAGCGCATCCGTCCCAATCGGCTCCGTTCTCTGCAATTGACAGCGAAAAACAGGGGTCGGGTAAAATGATTGGTCGATCTCCTGCAGATATTTGCTGTGCAGGTCGGCCCAGAACTCAAAATACTCCCCGACAGTTTTTGAGGTGGGAAGAATTTTGTTGATGACAATACCATCAATATTGATACCATAAAGATGCACAAAGGTGTAGGCACGCTTGGTCTCAAGGATTGAGAGCTTTTCAGGATTCAGCACAAGTCGGAAGGTCACCTCCGGACTGAGAATAAACTTGTTGATATCCTCCATCTGCTTCAGGAGCACATTAACCTCATTAAAAAAGTCATCATCAGGAATGGACTTTCCACTGAGTGGACGAGCCAGCGACGACATGTTTTTATAGAGTTTGAAAAACTGCTTTCCCATGTTGCCGCCGATGATGATTTCCGGATAGGCAAGCAGGCGAAGGGTATTGCCTGTTGGCGATGTATCAAGCACAACGGCATCCCATTTGCCGGACTGCGACTCATCAAGCAGGCGACTCAGTGCAAAAATTTCGTCCAGGCCAGGCTGCGTGGTCAGCTCTGAAGCCATACCACTGTCGATACCCTTGTTTTTATAGGAGGTAGAGACGAACTTCTGAAAACCGGACATGTTTTTCTTCAGCTCATAGACCGTATCGACCTCAAGCCCGTAAAGATTCTCTTCGATCTTCTGTGGATCGTTGCGGCTGATGCGAGTATCAAAGACGTCCGAAAGCGAATGGGCTGGATCAGAAGACATAATCAGCACCTTCTTGCCCTGCCTCGCGAGAGCAACCGCCGTTGATGATGAAATTGTGGTTTTGCCTGTCCCCCCTTTTCCTGAATAAATAATAACCCTGGTCTGCAACTGGTTTTCCGTCAAGTCTCTTGACAACATAAAAAATCCCCTTGTTAAAGCTCAATAATCCCAAAAGGCATTCCCTCTTCGGGAGAGAAAAACCACAGTCCCGTAAGGTACCATTTTTCCCCTGCCTTAAAGAACGACAAGTTAATAAAACTTCAGAAGAACGTCGTCAACCACTCTTTTGGGCACATGGTGAATACCGTTCGCATCCCTGAAGTAACGAATTGAATCACTCTCATCTATCTGGTCAATGACAACAGTTTCCGCTGGTTTTCCAAGCGCAATAACCATAAGAATGGTAAATGTCTCAGGAATCCGGAATAACTCCCTTATTTTTGTTCGATCAACCGCACCGAGAATGCAGCCCCCCAGACCAGAAGCGACAGCACCAAGAAGAATGGTCTGTGCGGCGATACCACTGTCACAAGCAAAATCATCGCTTATCGCCAGATCACCAAGCATGACGATACAGGCCTGTGGTCGCTCCCCCTCTTTCGGGCCTGGCCACTCTGCAAGATAGCCCGCCCACGAGAGACAGGGAAATAAAGCAGCAATTTTCGCCGATTCACAAACCGTGATATACCTCAGTGGCTGGAGATTTTTGGCTGAAGGAACATAGCAAGCGAGCTCAATAAGCTCGCGCAAAGCCTCCTCCGTTACCGGACTTTTGCCATCAAATCTCCGGTAACTCCGGCATTTTGTTACAAGCTCCCTGAAACGCATTACAAGCAGATTCAAGACCTCTCCGCCCAGGCGGCGGCAGAATATTTCGGAAGCTCCTCCCAGTGACCACAACCTATCCACTCCGCGATATAGTCCACAGATCTGGCATAGCACAACGGCTCACGCCCTGGCATCTGCAACCAGTCGGCCAGAACAGTGCCGTCAAGACTATCCATCGCCATGCCATACCCAAGCTTTACCATGCCAAGCGCATTGGATTGCTGCTCAATCTGCCCGTCAAGAGGCCTGAGCAACAGCTTCTTGCCAAGATGGAGCGCCTCTCCCGGCAGCTCAAATCCAGCATTGCAAACCACACCAGTACTCTCCGTAAGATCACCAAGAAAGCCCTCACGAGAATAGCTCCTGTAATGCAGATGCCCCTCATCACGACTTTCCGGCACCTTTCCATAGATAAAAAACTCATATCCGGCAAACGGAGAGAGAAAGAGTGAAATATCCTCCAACTCTTCAAATGGAAGATAGACCAGCACCTTCCCGTTAATAACCGTTATAGCATTTTGGGCATAAAGAGTCTCGGGAATAACCGGAGGAAAAATCGGTTGATTAAAATGGTTCCAGTGCAATCCGGCATTGTACTGGGCTGGAGCAAAATTCATGAGAGCATATTTTTCAAAAAACGTTCCATTTGCTATAGGAATATCGTATTGAAACGCATACTGATGGCCAAACCCCATGGAAGGAATATTCTTTAATTTCGCAGTCATGGATGTAATTGGCTCAAAGTCAGTAATAATCAAGTCAGTGCCAGTTGTATCAAGCGTCATTATGTCCGACATCAGACTGACCAGATCAATATGAAACATCGTGTTGAGATAATCCAATTTTCCCTTGTGGGTTATCAACGTCATGCCTTTCATCACCCGGTAAGGCGCAAATATCTCTATCTCCTTCAGCTCCGCCTCTTTTCTCCCACTGATAATGACCTCAACATCATGACCCTCAGCCTTCAGCTTTCGAACAAGCTCGCGGCTACGGCTGATATGACCATTCCCCGTTCCCTGAACACCGAAAAGAATCTTCATTACTGCTGAATTTTCAGATTAGCATACTGTACCATCAGAGTCTTCTCACCTGCATTTCGAAAAGTTATCCGGACTTTCTGCTTTGCCCCGCTGCCCTGAACATCAAGCACCACTCCGGGACCAAAAAGAGCATGATGCACCATCACCCCTGCTCGAAGCGCCGGACGAGAGGGTTTCGGAGTTTCCCCTTCTGCTGAGGATGGTATCGTCGTTTTTTGCGAATACCCCCTCGGCAAAGATGATGTGGCAGAGGAGGTTTTTTCCTTCGATGTCCGATCTGAAAGCAAAATCCCACCCTCGGTACGGACAATTGACGAGTCAATTTCGCTGATAAACGTTGAGGGCAGAGAGTGATGCAACTGCCCATACTGGTAACGACTCTGCGCCCATGAGAGAAAAATCTTCTCCTGCGCCCTCGTCATTGCCACATAAAAAAGCCTGCGCTCCTCCTCAAGCTCTTCGGGTTCATAACAGTGCAGCGGGAAAAGCCGCTCCTCAAGGCCGGTAATAAAAACCACCGGAAACTCCAGCCCTTTGGCCGCATGCACCGTCATCAATGAGACATAATTATCTGAATCCTGCGTCTCTTCATAGTCGGAAGCAAGAGAGATATTTTCCAGAAAATCGCCAAGCGAACCGCCATCAGGATTATGGTCAGAAAAATCTCTTGCCATGGAAAGCAGCTCCTGAAGATTTTCATGACGCGCCAGCGACTCTGGTGTATTTTCCGCCTGCAACAGTAACGGAATAGAGGTGAGGTTAAATAACTCAGTCAACACTTCGTAGACCGTCCCGTTCACTGCAAGGAGCTTGAGCGCCTCAATGACACTGCTGAAAGAGCTGAGGGCATTGACCAGCCGCGCCTGAAAGCCCCCCTCTTCAGAGCACCTGATAGCTTCATAAAGAGTTATCCCCCGCTCTTCAGCAAACTCCTTCAGTTTGCTGATACTGACATCCCCGATTTTTCGGGGCGGAAAGTTTATAATCCTCAAAAGTGATTCGCCGTCACGCTCATTGAGAATGAACCGAAGATAGGCAACGGCATCCTTGATCTCCTTGCGCTTGTAGAATGAGACACTTCCAAACAATCTGTAAGGAATCTTGTTCTGGCGCATCACATCCTCAACCACCCTCGATTGGGCATTTGTACGATAAAAAATAGCAAAACTTCTGAACTCGTAGCCCTGCTTCTGGCGCATGGTGCGAATATGATCGCCAACTTTTTCAGCCTCGTTCCGCTCATTAAAGGCCTCAATCAGCGTCAGAGGCTCTCCTTCGTCACGATGTGAAATCAGCTCTTTTTTGATCTGCCGGAGATTCCGACCGATCACACTGTTGGCTGCCTTGAGAATATTGCCAGTGCTCCGATAGTTCTCAACCAGCTTGAAGGTCAACGCCTCATTATAGTCGTCCTGAAAGTTCAGGATATTGGAAATATCGGCGCCTCGCCATGAGTAGATCGACTGGGCATCATCGCCCACAACAAAAATATTGCGGTGACTGGCTCCAAGCATTTTTGCAACAAGGTACTGCGCCCTGTTAGTATCCTGATACTCATCAATCATGATGTAGCGGAAAGAGTTCTGCAACTCTTTGAGCACATCCGGCCTGGCATTAAAAAGTTCAAGTGGCTTGATCAGCAGATCATCGAAATCAAGAGCGTTGTTCTCCTTCAGCTTTCTGGCATATAACTCATAAACCTGTGATGCCTTCTGCTGGTTATAGTCACTGGCATTGCGATGAAATTCGGCAGGCAGAATAAAGCTGTTTTTAGCCCTGCTGATCAGTCCCTGCACCGTATTGACCGGCACCGATTCAACAGAGATATTGAGTTCCGTCATCGACTGCCGGATCAGACTTTTACTGTCATCCGTATCAAAAATTGAAAAGTTCCGGTCGTAACCAATCTGATCGATATAGTTGCGCAGAAGGCGCGCAAAAATGGAATGAAAGGTACCTATCCACAAACCGCGAGAGCTCCCCTGATGAAGCAGAGTGTCGACACGGTGGCGCATCTCACCCGCAGCCTTGTTGGTAAAGGTGAGTGCAAGAATATTCTGGGGCAAAACGCCCTCGTTGTTGATAAGGTATGCAATACGATAGGTTATCACCCTTGTCTTTCCGGAACCTGCGCCCGCCAGCACCATGACAGGGCCGGAGGTAGCAACGACAGCGCTGCGCTGAACATCATTGAGATCGTTTAAAAAATCCGTCAATACTACTGGGTACCTGTTTACAGTTGGGACGCTCCTTTTATCTCTCTCTTCTCCCAAGGCCACGCCAAATTCTTTCGTTGAATTTCGTATAACTTTACCCTTTTTACAAATCACTCCCAAACAAATCCTCTAACAGGAAGGCATTGAGCTTTTTGTGTGCCCCATACGCACGATTAGCTTTCAGAAGTTATTATATTGGAGCGCGAACCATTGCCCACAAATAAAGAATCAAAATCCAATGTTTCCTCTTGTTTACGAAATTAACACCAGAATCTGGCTTCAGAAACTGAGCATAGAGCATAACCGCGCTGTGACCCTCGGCAATATTCCCGATGAGGAGTTCGCCTTCTTTTCGACCAGTGGATTTGAGATTGTATGGCTCATGGGAGTCTGGAAACCAAGCCAGTACAGCAAGGCAATTGCAACTTCACATCAGGGCCTCAGGGCATCCTTCCTGCAACACATCCCGACAGTAACGCCAGAGGATATTGCATCATCACCCTACTCCATCCCCTCCTATACCGTTAATGAAGCGCTGGGTGGAGAGACTGAGCTGCTTACCTTCCGTGAAAAACTCCATGCAAGCGGCATTAAACTCATGCTCGACTTTGTCCCGAACCATCTTGCTCTCGACAATGCGTTCCTGCCCGAGCACCCCGAGTATTTTATTCCAATGAGCGTTGAAGAGCAATACCAGGATCCCGGAGCTGCCTATGAGTATATAAAAGGAACATACCTCGCCTACGGAAAAGACCCATACTTTGATCCCTGGACGGATACACTGCAGCTCAATTACTCCAGAAAGGAGACTCACAAGATGATGACGGAGAACCTTTTCAAGATAAGCTCACTCTGTGATGCCGTCAGGTGTGATGTTGCGATGCTGATTCTGAAAAGCGTTTTCAACACCACATGGAGCAGCCTTGGCGGTTACATGGAGGAGGAGTTCTGGTGCAATGCTATCGCCGCAGTAAAGCGCCGCCATCCCAACTTTATTTTTCTGGCCGAGGCCTACTGGAACAAGGAGTGGGAACTGCAGCAACAGGGATTTGACTATACCTACGACAAACCATTTTATGACTACCTCAGCAATGGAGCTGTGAATGTTGAAAAACTGACGGGACACCTGCTTGGCAATTGGGAATACCAGAAACATCTTTGCCGGTTTATTGAGAACCATGACGAGCCAAGGGCTGCTGAAAAAATCGGACTGAACAACAAGGCCGCAGCTCTTGTGATGCTGACTTCACCAGGGATGCATCTTATCCATCAAGATCAGATATACGGCTTCAGCAAGAAAATTCCTGTTCAACTTCTCCGGCAGGCAACTGAGGAGAGCGATATGAAGCTTGCTGAGTTTTACCACAAGCTTTTTTTACTTCAAGAAAGAGATGTGTTTCAGGAGGGACGGATCGAATGGCTCAACCTGAATGCGCCAAACAACTCGCATTGTCTTGGATTTCATCGCTTTACTGCAAAGGAGAACGCTTATGTGCTGGCCAATTTCCATTCAACAGGCGTCGCTCTTGAATTCCAGCACCCTTCCCTTGAAAATGACGCTATCAAAAAGCTCACCATACTCAGCACGGAAAACAAAACCAAAACGAGCATTCATTATGCTGAAAAAGTCATGAAGGTGAATCTTGCACCTCATGAGGCCGTAGTCATAACCTGCTTCACGACAGTGGCAGCATACCAACAAGAGTAGAAAAGATTCGTTATCCCTGGGCAATCCTGTTTAAAACGCAATTTTGGCATTTCATAGTATGCAAGTCATCACACATACGATCAAGGTGCACACTGCAAGGCCGATTGAAATCATCGATATTACCACAGAGATAACGGCTGCCCTCTCAGCGACAGGGCTCGACAGAGGGCAGATCACCGTGATAAGCCGTCATACCACTGCGTTTATCAATATCAATGAAAAAGAGGAGCGTCTTCTTGAAGATATGGAGACCTTTCTCAAGCGACTTGTTCCAAAAGATGGCAACTACCTCCATAACCTCAATCCGATTGATGGCCGACACAATGCCCATTCACACCTGCTCGGGCTCTTTATGAACAGCTCTGAAACAATTCCTTTTTCGGAAGGAAAAATGCTGCTTGGGCAGTGGCAGTCTGTGTTTTTCATTGAACTGGACGGGCCACGAGCAGAGAGAACGATTCTCCTGCAGATTTCAGGCATATAAACGAAAGTCCTCTTCTCCCCAAACATCATTTATCTCGCCTTACAATGGAAGGGGTGGCGGTTTACATCGCGACCCAGAGGTAAAATGCAGTAAAGAGTACAAGTATTCCCCGCACAGCAAGATTGGCAAACAGACCGGCAAGCAGATCATCCGCCATGATTCCCCAACCACCGGGGAATCGCTGGGCGGCATCGACCGGCCCCGGTTTCGCTATGTCAAAATAACGGAAAAAAGCAAGCGAGAGCACGGCAGGCAACCATCCATCAGGCAGAAAAGCCAGCGCCAGCCACTGACCGGCAAGCTCATCAATCGTTACAATTGAGGGGTCCTCTCCACACTCCTCCTCCATCAGCGTTCCTGACCAGACACCAACAACGGTGCAAAGCGCAACAAGGGAGAGCAGAAGCGGCGGTTGCTGGAGTATCGGAATAAAATAATAACAGATAACGGCCACTATACTCGTCACCGTCCCGGGAGCTACAGGAAAATAACCGATTCCAAAGCAGGTGGAGAGAATTTTCGCTGCCAGCCGCTTCATGCTCTCAATGCCCTTGGAGTGGCTTCTGAAAGTACGTGCTCCAGTTGCTGACCAGATAGGAGATACCTGTATAAACGGTAAAAACCGTCACAACCAGCATGATAGAGTCCAGATAACCCGAAGCGAGAAAACGGCTGATCGTAACGGCCATCCCTTTGCCAAAAAAAGCCGCCTCCCTCATCAGAATGAGCACCATGATCAGATAGACCAAAAGATTCTGCGCCAGGGTTTTGTACTTCGCCTCAACACTGGTCACCACCGGCCTGTTTTTATATTCGGCATAAATCCGCAACGCTGTTACCACAACATCCCTGACAACAACCAGAATAACCATCCAGAGTACCAGATAGCCCATCCAGACATAGAGCAGAAACGCCGCTGTAATCAGCAATTTATCGGCAAGCGGATCCAAAAAAGCGCCAAGACGAGTCTCAACACCATATTTCCGTGCATGATAACCATCATAAAGATCCGTCAGGGAGGCCACCGTAAAAACAATGACACCAAACAGTTTGAGCCAAGGATCCGCCTGCAGCAATAACGCCACAAAAACAGGAACAAGCAGAATCCGCAATGCGGTCAACTGGTTTGGTATAGTCAGATACTCGTCTTTCAAGCCCTGCCGGATTTATAATATTATCACATCAAAAGGGGGATGAACCCATACCCCGCAAGATACAGTATTGCAACCTGTTTTTCAATGACTCTGCACTGCCAAAGAAAATAATGGTTATTACTCCAGCTCCACAAAGGTCACCCCATCCCCACCTTCTCCCCACTCGCCAAGCCGAAACCCCTTAACCGCCGTATGTTGCTGCAAACACTCCGCCGTTCTTTTGCGGAGCGAGCCGGTACCCTTGCCATGCAGGATCATCGCTGCATGAATGCGGTTAAGGCGCATGGTGTCAAGAAATCTCTCGATTTTCAGCGTTGCCTCATCAGCGGTCAACCCCCGCACATCAAGTTTTGTTGACTCAATCCCTGATGTCATGGCCGACCACGAACTTTTCTGCTGCCTCTGTTCAGGCTGTCGCAGACTCTTTTTTGCCTGGGTTTTCGATGTTTTTTCAAGGTTTTTCAGCGACGTGGTGAGCCTGAAATTACCGCAGAGCACCACCACACTCTCACCATGAACACTCTCAACCTCACCGGAAGTATTGGTATCAAGAATAGAGACAAGGTCACCCGCACGGATGGTACGATCAACCTTCGCCGCTGCTTCAGCTCTGGCGCGCAGAAGCAACTCACTCTTTTCGGCCTGCTGCTTTTTGATGCCAAGTTTTTTACGGGCCTCGTGTACCTTTTTATCGTCAGTCGGTGCCGCTTTAACCTCCTGCAGAATCTCGCGTATCTCCTGCCGGGCATGTTCCAGCTCCTTCTGAAGCTCCCGCGATGCTCCAAGCTTTGCATTTCGGCGCTTCTGCTCAAACGCCACCTCAGCTTGCTGCAATGAAAGCTCCCTTTTCTCACTATCCGCCTTCTCCCCTTCAAGCTGCTGCTTCAGCGTACGGTTCTCCTCAAAAAGACGGCTCAGGTCATCAAGCATTCGGTCGAGCCCGATGCGCTCATGCAGCATAAAGCCCGATGCACGCTCAACCATTTTCCCCGGAAAGCCCATCCGCTTCATCATGGCAAAGGCAAAACTGTTGCCGGGCAGCCCCTTGACAAACATGAAGGTTGGCAGAAGCTCCGCCCTATCAAACTCCATCGCACCGTTCACCACACCCTCCCGTTCATGGGCGTATGCCTTCAACTCGCCAAGGTGGGTGGTCACAATGGTCTTGGTGGAGCGACTGAGCAGCTCCTCAATCACTGCGCGGGCAATGGCTCCCCCCTCCTCCACATCGGTACCGGCACAGAGCTCATCAATCAGCACCAGATCGCGACTGCCAGCACCATCAAGTATTGTCTTTATAGCGCCAAGATGGGAACTGAAGGTGGAGAGGTCATTTTCGATGGACTGGTCGTCACCAATCTCGATAAAAATGTCGCGGAAAAGGGGAAACACCGAGCTCTCGCTGCAAGGAAGCAGATAGCCGTGAACCAGCATACAACAGAGCAGTCCGGCGCTCTTCATCGCCACCGACTTTCCACCAGCATTGGGGCCGGAGATCACCAGTACCCGATCCTCATCATCCAGAATCAGGTCAAGAGGCTGCACCTCCTTGTGGCGATGCGAAATCAGCAGCCAGGGATGATACCCCTTCACAATGCGAAGTGCCTGCCCTTCGGTAATGGAGGGCAGCACCGCATGGGTTTCAACCGCAAAGCGCGCCCGTCCATAGAGGGCATCAAATGCCGCAAGCAGAGCTTCATTGATCTGGATGTTGTGGCGCTCCTGTCGAATCTCCTCCGTCATCTCCTTCAGAATGCGCTCAATCTCCCGCCGCTCGCTGATCTGCAGATCCTGAATGCGGTTACTGATCTCCAGCGTCTCCGCAGGCTCAATAAAGACCGTCTGCCCTGAGCCAGAGTAGTCCTGAATATACCCGGCAATTTTGTACTTGTACTCCACCTTCAGCCCAAGCGTCAGACGGCCATTCTTGACCGCAACCCTCTCCTCCATCAGCCAGCCACTATCCTGAGAGCGACGAAGCAGACGCTCCATTCTCCGGCGAATCAGTTCACGACTGCTCAGCAACTCTCCCCTAATCATCAGGAGCGCACCACTCGCCGTATCGCGCACCCTCCCCTGCTCATCAACAATCCGGCGAATCCCCGCCTGAAGAGCGCTCTCAAGCCAAAGCTGCAGGGTAAAGTCATTGAGCAGCGGATAGACCTCGCGGTTGAGCGCCATGAACTTCCGCAACTGCACCGAAGAAAAGAGAAGATGATAGATATCCTGCAGCTCCTCCGTCTCCAGATAGCTCCCCAAAAGCTCCAGCTTTTTCAGCAGCGGTCGGGTGTCGGGCAGATACGAGAACGGAAGTGCAACCCCCTCCTGAAGCAGATTACGCAACTCAAGCAACCGCTCAAGCTCGGTAACAAGCGCCTGCCGCTCCCGTTGCGGGAGGGCTGCAAGAAGCTGGTCGCGCCCCATCGCCGAGAGGCAGAGCTGCGCGGCGTAGTGGGCTACTTTGTCGAATTCGAGCTTTTTGAGGGTGGTGGGGTTCATGGGGAAATGGTGATGGACGAATGTCTGCTGTTTTCTGAATATAGGGAACTGAGGTGACTATTTATTCAGTACGCATCTACAGGCAATACCCTGAGGTAAAAAGTGTCGTGGTCATAGTCCTACTGATAATTATTATGCCTTAGTTATTATCTCATCATAATTTGATTTATATGAAATGAAAAAAATGGATAGTTTATTTATTTTAAATCAGTTGCGATACTCCACCAACCAGATCTTCTCCCTGTGCCCGAAAATGAATATCAAAAAAATCACGCAATGTGGCAGGAATTTGAGCAGAAATAATAACCGGACAGAGCAACACCGAAGCGTACAAACTTCTGAACCACGATTCTATCCCATCCCGGGCAACACCGTCGCAGCATACGCATCTGCAACAACTGCCTCAATCATCATCACTTCATCATCACTCAATGCGGCAAACTCTTTTCGGCGGCAACCGAGAGGGAGTTTCATTCCGTTTTGGGTGATGAACATGATGAGATCGCGTACCTGGCCTCCAGGCATGTCGAGGCGGTCATCAATCGCCCTCAGTGCACGATCATGACATTGCAGATAGTGCACCTCCTTCGGGAGCAGGGTTGTGATGGTATGCTCAACGCAGGCATAGAGATATTCGGCAATCGCTGTGTAGTCGCCGAAGCGGTAGAGATCGGAGGTATCATTCAGCACTTCGACGTTGTGCTTTGGCGTTGGCTGCCAATCGATAGCGGTCATGAGCGGTGAACTGAACGCACGGAGGGTTTGCTGGTACTCCCCGATTCGCTCAAGCATGACAGCACTGACCGGAAAGACCATACCCGCCGAAGCAAATTTTCGCTCGGCAAGAATATGGTGAACAAGCGCCCTGTGCATGCGGCCATTACCATCCTCAAAGGGGTGCATAAACACAAATCCAAAGGCAATCAGTGCGGCGTGAATGACGGGGTCAAGCTGGCCCTCGCTCATGATGCGATGGCTCTCCAGAAGCCCCTGCATCAAATCGGGGAGATCCTGTGGTCGCGCTCCGACAAACTCTGGAACTAGCTCGCCATCCCGGTCGCGCTCGCCCAGAAAAACTCCCTCTGTCCGAAGACCTTTGGCAACAAAACGGTTATCCTGAATGAGCTGGCCATGCATATCGAGAATTTCAGGAAGCGACAGCGGCTGGCAACCAGCATTTTGAATAACCTGTGCCCAGCGTTCGATCCGGTTCCGGGCGGGGCGCTCGCCCTCAATGGCAAAGGAGGCTCGGCTGTCGGCAAGCAGCAGAAAGCTTGCCGCACGACACCAGACATCCTGACTGGTTCGGCCCCTGACCTGTTCGATCCGAAAAGAGAGTGATGCCTCGGTGAAGGCTTTCAGCACACCTGTTTTGCGAACGACAGGGCAGAAGCCCGGATTGCCAGGAAGATTGTTTGTGATTTTGTGGCGAGGTGATTGCCGGGGCGGCCCGGTGAAATAACACTCCGGGTCAAGAAGCGGCAAATAGCGCAATCCGGATGAGGCATCTTCAACCTGAAGCCTCTCGCCAACGAGCCATTCATGGAAAAACCAAAGCCTCCGCGCTTGCTGTTTGCCCTGACTGGCTGTAATAATCGCGGTAATTGTCTCTGCGCCCAACCGAAGGAAAATGCGTTTAAGCACAAGCAGGTCAAGCGTTTCATGCTTGAGTGCAAAAATAAGATGTCCGGCGATATCCCCTTTTGGCTGATATCGCTGGTCATAAAGACGCATTCCCTTCTCCAACCGGACGCTTCCCCTCACATGCCCGGTCGCAACCGCACAGCGCTCCCGTAACGGCAGATCCAAACCCAATGCCCGCAGCAGAGCGGCATAACCAACCCATCAGCGAGTTCCATCAATGGCTGTCTGGCTATCGGTAACGATTGGAATGCTATCGGGCATAATTGTCGAAAAACAGATGTTGCTGTCGAAATATCATGCATAATAACGCTTCTTGTCGAATTTTGCGCATTGGATTTGTGCGACATTTACAGTTTTCTTGCATCCTGAAACAGATTGCACAACTCAAACGGCGTTCAGGCTCCGGCATTTTCCGATTGATGTCAGTTGTCAGAATATATGACCATGAATGAACATGAGAGGCAGTCATATCCGGGCAATGAGGGTTCGTTAAGCATACCTCCAAAATGAGCACTATTAAAACATTTTTTGCTTCAATAGTAACTATCATTTATATTCTTTCAATAGGTTTCAAAACATAAAGCGGTACCGATGAGCACTCTCCTTGAGCATCAAACCATCACATCAAAAGATCGGGGAGCATTAGCCAAGATGGTGATGACGCTTTTCGACCACTGGGAGCTGACGACAGAAGATCAGGCCGTTCTCTTAGGGCTTGCGCCATCCAACCGGGGAGCCTTGACGCGTTATCGAAAAGGCGAGCCAATTGGAACCAGTCGTGATCAGTATGAACGGGTCGGGCATTTACTCGCAATTCACAAGAATCTGCGTACGCTCTTTCCGAAAAACCGTGATCTTGCCTATCGCTGGATATCCACACGAAACAAAGCATTTGATAATCTTACTCCTGTTGAAGTCATCAAAGAGTGGGGGTTCGCCGGTCTTTTGATGGTGCGCTTCTATCTCGACCGTGCATGCGCCCTGTAACCTGCTGCGCCAAATGGATAACCTCTTCTCCCATATCACTGTAGCCGATATTCATCAGGACTTGCTACGTAATATCGTCGCCTTGAGTGAATCAGAGGATCCTTTCGACGATTTAAGCAGCAATCCCGAAGAGTGGCTTGTGGCTCGTCAGCTCGAATCCGATGCCAGACCTCTGCCTTATCAGTCGCACACCCCGGAAATCCATCGTCCTTTTGAAGATGCCTTATGGTTCAAAGCGATAAACTGGCCGTTTAAAAACCGACAGGCAAGCCGATTTTCTGATGGATCATTCGGAGTATGGTATGGCAGCGACAGGCTCGAAACATCCGTCCATGAATCGGCTTACCACTGGGTTCGGGGTTTACTCTGCGATGCTGGTTTTGAGCATGAAGAGGTGATCATTGAGCGCACACTCTACGCCGTCGCGTGTGATGCAATATTGCTTGATTTTTGCCCTGTCGCTGCCAACGATCCAACTCTTCTTCACAAAACCGATTACACCTTCACGCAGTCCGTCGGTGCAAGAATCCATCGCGAAGGTCATCCTGGCCTGCTCACCTTGTCTGCTCGACACCAGGGAGGGCTCAATTATGCCATTCTGAACCCCAATGTTCTCTTCAATCCAAGGCTGCAGAGTCAACTAAGCTACAGGCTTCATGGGAAAACCATTACGGTAGAAGAACATCCCGGAGTTCCCTGTATGGAAATAGCGATTGATACTTTCTGGTCTTGACCGCTCATGATGACGACACATGCTAAAAGAACAGCTTTTCAAAAAAGCTTCGGGCTCTTGAACCAGCATAAAGGTCAACCGTCTTCATCAGTTGTGCTTGATCCATGCTTCGTGCCTTCTCGGCAACGTTCCTCAGCAGGCGTTCCTTGTCCTCGTCAAGGAGATGAATATTGTTCACAAGATCCACAATCAAAAACTCCTGGGTACTTTCAGCAGGAAAACGCGGCCTTTTCAAAAAATAGAAGTGGCATCCATTGAGTGTATGCTGCCCGTCACGCCGGTAATTGTAAACCAGCTTCTCATTATAAAGCTGCGTAGTGCCAACACCAAGAGCATTATAGCTGTTCAGCGAGGCAATATAAAAGTGGTCATCTTTAAGAAAGGCTCGAACCAACGCTGCATCTTCAGGTGGCACGTTCCCGAATGCTGTTGTTTGCGGAGAGTAGTAAACGCCACCGGAAAGTTTTTGAAGCTCCCCTTGCTTGACAAGTTGCTGCATATTGCGATCAACAGCCTTTGAGCATTTCTTCGGTAAGCCCTATGCAACTGCTGAAAGGGCAACGCAAGGATGCTGTCCGAAAAAAGGTGTCTTGCTCCCGTAAACCGAAAACGGAGCTATAGCCGATGTATCACCCTGTTAACCTCATCGCAGTCCGCGCCTGGAACAAAACTGTTGGCACCATCTCTATTACCACATAAGGAATGGTGGCTCATCATGTACGATGATCGTCATCACAAGAAAAAATTTAAACCCAATTTATTACATTTACGAGGAAGTAAATTCCTGCAAAAATGAATTCTGGATTATGATGATTGATAAGGAAGAGATTTTGAATGCAAATGAAATTTTTATAACCGGTTATCGTCCAAAAATCTAAAATGCCACAACTGACCTCATCCGATTATCTGGAACAACGGCTGGATAACCAGATCAACTGGTACTCAGACAAAAGTTCTCGCTGCAAAGTTTGGTACAGAAGCCTCCGCATAATTGAGATTGTCGCGGCGGCAATTATTCCGCTACTTTCGGGCATGGATAATCTGTTGTACGGAAACTGGATAATTGGTGGACTTGGCATGTTGATTGCCATTGCGGCAGCAACCGGCGGTCTGTTCAAATACCATGAGAACTGGATTCAGTACCGCGCTACGTCCGAGGCGCTGAAGCATGAGAAGTTTCTGTTTCTTGGTGGAAGTGCGCCCTATGATGGAGAGAATGCGTTTCAGCTCCTTGTGCAGCATGTTGAAGGGCTTATTTCAAAGGAGAACACCAATTGGACGATAGCCGTCAAGAGTGAGCCGAAGGTTATCGGCAAGGGATAAAAAATATTTTCCCCTGGGGGCTTTGCCCCCGGTACCCCCTTAATTGTTGAATAGATAAATGGTTAAAAAGCCCGCACCGCCCGAACACACCATCCGTCGGCCTTGCCGTCGTAGCCCTGGTAGCCACCGTTGAAGTCCTGGTACCATGCGTTATTTGCACTGTACTCCGTAGAACCCCAGTAGTAGTAGCCGGAAAAACCGCCAACAGCACTTTTCGTGAGATAGAGCTTATTCAGTTCATCCTTGTTCGGCAAGTGCCAATTATCACCAATAACTGCACATGCTTGTTTCGCAGATTCCCAAGCATAGACCTCTGATAGGTCCGCTTTTGCTGCAATCAATCCGTGCTGACCTGTAGCATCAAGCCAAGCAATTTTTCCACCACCATATTCGTCACCGATGTTCAACGTTTTTTTCGCTTCCACTTCTTGAGGAATGGCAAGAGTCTTTTTATCTGCACTCAATTTTGCAGGTTTCGCTTCACGACGGACCACATCTTTCTCTGCCTTCAACCTCGCGGCCTCAGCTTTAGCATCTTTCGCCGCAGTCAAACGTGCGTCCTCAGCTTTTCGACGGACATCGGCCTCTTGCCTTGTCTTTGCGGCTTCAGCTTCACGACGAGTGGCCGCATCTTTCTCTGCTTTCAACCGCGCAGCCTCAGCTTTAGCATCTTTCACCGCCTTCAACCGTGCCGCCTCCGCTTTTCGACGAAAATCGGCCTCATTATTTACCTTTGCTACCTCAATGCTGAGAGCAGATTTATCTTCAACTTTCGAGGATGACTGGTTCATACTCCAGACAACACCAAATATAACCAGCATAACAACCGCGACAGCTATTACAATCTGGTTTTTTTGAGCCCAGCTTACGTTTCCAAATGGTTGCCGCTCCGATTTACGTTGCGGTGATGTTTGCGTAGCACCCTCAAATGAAACCGAGTCCGGCTTTGACACCGGCAAAGAGTCTGTAACAGGCAGTGTTGCAGAAGAAATTTTGGATTCAATCGCGCCAATGAGTAACTGAAATCCCTGATGAGCTTTATTGTTTTTCCAGTCGGAGAGATCCGCTGCATGAATACGCCTGAATCCCATTGGCGGCTCAACCGTATCAAGAAAAAGAGGAACAAGGAGACCCTTTTTCTTGGCCACCTCAGCTTCTTCTTTAACCCAATCAGACTGTATAGAAGAGTGCGACCAGACAACAAGAACACATGGCGACTCTTCCAACGCTTTACCAATGTAGTTATCCCATGTTTTCCCTGGCGGAATCGTTTTATCCCAGAAAACACTCCAGCCGTGCTTTTCAAGCACGTTGACTATTGGCTTGACACGCTCCTGATCCTCATGAGCGTAGCTAATAAAAATATCGGACATGAATTTTGTTTAACATTATTTTTAGTTGCCCAGAATATAGCCATTTACCCCCATTTTTCACGCGGCATCACCACAACACCATCAACTACAGAGGCATCGATCGTCGCATAAATTCATCAAACACTGGAACAGTAAACGCCATCAAACCATGAGCCGGGCTGTAAATCATCCCTTTTTTAATAAGCTTCGAACGCACAGGGCTGAGGGTAGCACTGCTTTCAACACCAAGCTGCCCGGAAATATTGGCCGTTCGATATGGTCCTTGACCAAGCTCAGCCATAGCACGGAGATAGCGCTTTTCTCCATCGGTCAGCCGGTCGAAACGAACCCTGAAAAAGTTCTTGTCGAGACGATGAACAACCAGCTCTGTCGTTTGCTGAACAAGCTGGAGGGTTATTGGCGATGACTCCGCCTGATTCCATACCTGATATCCCCACTCCTGCAAAAAATATGGATAGCCTTTCGTCAAACGATAGATTTCATGGAGTGCTGACGCCTCAAACTCAACCCCTTCTTCCTGCACAGGGTCTTGCAGGGCAAGGTTAGCATCTTCTTCCTCAAGCGGACCAATATCAGGAAAATTAAAGAGCCGTTCGGCATAAGACTTTGCATCTCCCGCCATTCCTGCTAAAATCGGCAGACCTGCTCCCACAAGTACCAATGGCAATTGGAGTTGCTGCATTTTATGCATGGCCATAATCAGGGCATTCAGCTCAAGAGATGAGAGGTATTGAATTTCATCAACCAGAATTGCAACGGCGCAATTCCGCTCAACTGCTGCCTCTCCAACGGCAATAAAAAGATTGGTAAGATCGACTTCCAGATCACCACTATCAGCCGCGCCCTTTTCGGGGTCTCTATCCAAACCAACATCAAATTCTCCCACCGACACCTTTATTGCGCCAATAAAGCTCATAAGGACCGCAAGCCCCCGGCGCACTTTGTTACCCGTACCAGCCATGCGGTCGAGTTCAAAAAGCAGAGTTCGCAATTGCGGCACCAGCAGCACAGCTAACAACTTGTTTTCAGAGGCTTCAACAAAAATGGTGCGGTACCCATCCTGCTCCGCCATGCGCTTCATTTCATTCAGCAGAACAGTTTTACCAACACCGCGAAGCCCCATCATCAAAAGACTTTTTTCAGGCTTTTTGCGACGGACACGCCCGAAAAGAATGTGCGCCTGCTCCAGAAGAGCATCACGACCAGCAAGTTCAGGCGGCGGCGAACCAGCTCCAGGAGAAAAAGGGTTACTAATTGGATCCATAACAGCACGAGGTATTACAGAAATGAGAGAGCTTTAATACCTATTTATATCAATTTATAAATAAATATAACGTGATATACCTCTTTATAACAAGAGATCGATAGATATTGATAGAAATCAAATGATAGCGAAGCTATTTCTCCATCCCCCCCAACTGCCGCATCAGATCCTTGCGCGCCATCCCGTACACGTACAGCAATGATTAGATTAGAAATTCCTGGTATCTCTTGATCTACAAACCAAAGCCACCAAAGAGAATAGGTATGTCAGAGGGTATTTGGAAAGTCTCCATGGAATTTCAAGGAAATGGCTCTCCTCAAAGGGTTCAAACAGATCGCCCTGCTGCACGGAGAGGAGAGGCACCTCTGCGAGAGGTTCCGAGACCTTGTAGAAGAGGTCAAGCCTGCCCTGTTCTCCGGCTGGCATACGAGTTATCAGCTCTTTGGCCTCCTGCCGGTTAAAGCCGTTTTGAATCAGGGCATCTTCGAGGGCGTTGGCCGCCTCAACAAAAATTTTCGATGCTGAAAAGGCGTAGGCCATGTTCAGCTCTACCCGCTGCTTCCGCTTTGCCTGGTGCAGCCGCATGATCCGTCCGAGAATCTGTTCGACCGCCGTGGAGGAGCGCATCTCCGCAACGGAGCAGAGGACGTAGGCAAAGGGGCAGTCCCACCCCTCGCGCAATGCCTGTACGGTAATAGATAAAGCGTACTTTGCAACTGGGCAGATCAAGGTCAAGACCCTCCGGCCCCCTGTCGGTTCCGGTGGCTCGGCAAATCTGCTCCGATGGAATATTGAAATCGTCAATCAGGCATTGCTCAACAACCTCAACAATTCACGGCTTCATCATTCAGCATCGATCAAAATTTGTATCAGATTGATCATTATACCTGTTGATACCTCTTCATAAACCAATAACCAAATCTCCGACAGTTAACCTTTGAGCAATTACCTGAAAGATAGCCATTTACCATCTTTTTCATGCACGTCAAGCGACTAACCTGAGTTGTAATACACCCGCCACAGGATTTTTGGAAACTGGAATCAAGTTACAATCGACCCAGTTTTGTTCGAATCATATCCAAAACCTCATCAAAGGGCGGTTGTACCTGATAATAAAGTGCTGCACGACGTTCATACTCTTTTTTGTACAGCATCCGCCGGGCTTCGTCAGCCATAAGAAGTGCATCATTTTCAGCGAGTGGATACTGAAGGTCAACTGCCGGAAAACGACGCTTTTTATGCTCGTGGTACTCGATAGTTCCGATAAATGCCTGTACCTGTTCATTCTGCAGCAGACAAAAAACATCGTAGTAATGCCGCATAAAATTCAAAGGAAACTCGTCGCTTGAATCCTGGTGGCGACGATATTTCGTCACAATAGCCTGAAGCTTTTCCACAAAGGTATAACCTGGATGATAGCATTGAATGTGCAGCGCTCTATTATCAATGACATTAACATGCTTTGCCAAGGCGAAATCTAATGCCCATGAACTGATGTCCATCGGCTGATTGGGAATGATATCATCAAATCCGACTTCAAGCAGAACTCCCTCTTTCGCGCTGCCATCTGATGGAAATTTGGCATCATAAAAAAGACGAATACCGCCACTGAAATATTTCGGAAGGCTATCAAACATGATATCCCGCCCAACCTTGACAATGCCTGGGATACGAATGCTGTCCGATAAATAATCATAAAAGTCTTTGCGACTTTTGCGATCCTTCTCCTTGTCATGATTTTTCGATGTCCGAACTTGCCCCCCTTCAGGTGGGACAATGTGAATATCAATATCTTCGGAGAAACGGTGGATAATGCCGTACCCCTTGGAGAGAGAGGTTCCGCCTTTAAGCTGAAAATCGTATCCGGCTTTTTGGAGCCCATAAAGAGAGTGCACAAGCCAATAATCCTTCTCAACCAAATAAGGGTCTATCCTGCGCTCACCCGCCACAACTCTGATCAAATCAGAAAAATCATGGTGTTCATGGAGATATATTTCAGGCGACATGGCTCATCTTTTCAGCGGTGAAGAGTTTTTCAAAAAAGCTTCGGGCTCTTGAACCTGCATAAAGATCAACGCTCTTCATCAGTTGTGATTGATCCATACTTCGGACTTTCCCGGCAACATTCCTGAGAATGCGTTCCTTATCCTCGTCCAGGAGATGAATATTGTTCACAAGATCCACAATCAAAAACTCCAATGTACTTTCAGAGGGAAAGCGTGGCCTTTTCAAAAAATAGAAGTAGCGCCCATTGAGTGTATGCTGTCCGTCACGCCGATAATTGTAAACCAGCTTCTCGTTATAGAGCTGCGTGGTACCAACACCAAGAGCATTATAGCTGTTCAGGGAGGCGATATAAAAGTGATCATCTTTAAGAAAGGCACGAACCAGCGCTGCGTCTTCAGGTGGCACATTCCCGAATGCTGTTGTTCGTGGGCAGTAGTAAACACCTCCAGAAAGTTTTTGCAGCGCCCCTTGCTTGACAAGTTGCTGCATATTACGATCAACAGCCTTTGACCATTTCGCCAAATCCGAACGTCGGTACACTTGCCCCGGTTGAAGATGTTGTTTCAGTTCATCTGCTTTCGACATGGATGCTCCTGTGGGCTGATGTAATGCCTATTTTTTAGTCTAAATTTCATGCAATTTAATAAAAGAAGCTGCAAATAGAAAGATGTGAGCATGGATCTGGTTTATTCGCAATCGTGTCGTTCAGCGTTCTTTCAGAAGAAGCTCGGAAGCTCCCGCTTCATAACAGCTCCAACAGTGCCGTAAATCTCACCACATACCCCTCTTAAATCATGCTCTCTATCGAAGGTGTGTCCCAGCTTGCTTGTCCATAGTCCTGATGTTAATTGACGTGCGGCGCATGTGGGTTTGGTGGTATTTGGGTCAACCAAAATGGCAACTTTTTCAAACCCGTCTTCAAACTCTTCTGACTCACAGCGAGCATACCGCAAAGTCTCGAACGCTGCGATAAAACATTCAAGCGTGACTTTTCTCGGAATTTGTTGAGGCCAAAATGCAATGAACTCGATCACAATCCCGGTGAAAGTACCCCAATTATAACTCTCATTCACCGCTACTTTAATGTCAGATTTTACCCGGTTCGATGGTAACTTGCCACTGCGAGTGGTAGTTTTGGGAGGTATGAAACACCGTGATAATTGTTACCGTTGTGGCATCTGCAGTATAAATAGCCAGCCAGGGGATATCCGAAAAGAACAACTCTCTTGTGCCATAAACTCGCCCAGGCTTGCCGCTGCCGGGATACAGTGTTAATTGCTTCATAGTCTTGTTGACGAGGCTCAACACAGTTTTTCTTGCTGCTTTTTCGCTCTCCTGCTTGATGAAAGCCTCAATTTCCATAAGGCGTTTCTCTGCCTTCTCAGTCCAGACTATCTTCAAGTCGCCTCTCCCACTTTGCTACAAGGGTTTCATGAGTAATAATCCTGCCTGCTCTGGCATCTTCAAGACCCTCCTGAATGCTTTTAATCTGCCATTCATTGAGGTCAAGGTAGTGATTAATCGCCTCTTCAAGAACAAAGGTTTTCGTTCTTCTGGTTGCAGCGGCAAGGGCTTCAAGACGCCGCTTGGTGTTGGTCTCAAGTTTGAAGCTAACCTGCTCTCTTTTTGTCGTCATCGTCATGATGCTGGTACCCTGATGGTTGGGTTCGTATTTTGATGCACTCCGATAAAATACGGGACTGCCAGATATTCTCAAATTTCTTTGTAAGGAAGCCTCTCTCAAGTCGAGTTCAATGGCATGCAACTTCCTTCGTTCACACCTCGCTCCCATGCAGCTTCAACATACTCAATCATCGGCTTTGCTGTCCATTATTTTTATTACCTTGTTAGTACAACTTCATGGGTAGAGTCGAATTTCTCTACCTGTGGAAAAGCAGCTCAAAAATTTTCAGACAAAGCGGATACAATTCATGCAAAAACAACTGACCGTCATTATCACACATGAAGAAGATGGGTATGTTTCCCTCTGTCCCGAATTTGATATTGCAAGCCAGGGGGAGAGCATTGAAGAAGCCCGCGATAATCTTCGTGAAGCTTTGGAGTTATTCTTTGAGACCGCATCCAGCGAAGAGATCAAGACGCGCCTGCATGAGGAGGTATACGTGACCCGCATGGAGGTTGCTGTTGGGTAAACTTCGCATTCTTTCGGGGAAAGAGGCCTGTGCGATTCTTGTGAGGCACGGGTTTGTTGAAGTGCGTCAGCGAGGCAGTCACATTGTTATGCAGAAGCGACTTCCTAATGTCAAAATAACACTTGGAATTGAAATCTTCTTTTAAGAGCCTAATATGCTAAAAGATTTTTTTGTAGGTATTGCCGTAGTAACATTTATAACAGCATGTAGCTGGGCTTATCATAAATTTCGAAAAAAACGAACTGTTAAAAAG
>CAIWUU010000105.1 GCA_903915955.1 uncultured Chlorobiaceae bacterium
TGGCTGAAAAAATCATGCTTACGTAACGGTTCATAGAGTTCGCCTTACAAAACGGGCTCAAGATTGATTTCTCTGACTGCGCCATCATGAAAATGGATTCGCAGTGAACAGCCATCGAGAACATCTACAGTCGATATCTTTATGAATTGATGTTTCATCACAGGTCATCCACCCTGTTCCCGGCCAGAGTAATCTTCCTGGAGTTTCTGAAACGCGGAGGCCAAAACAACGGCGTTCTCTTTTGAAAGATACTCCCCCTGAAGGCGATTGTACAAAGAGATTGCAAGAAAGTATCAAACCATAAGAGACAATACCCTGAAAAATACCACCAGTAAAACAATCCTATGAGAAATTTTCTCTTTCAATAAGGGATAATCTTCTGAAAAGAATATTTTAAGGCATCAGAAAGTGATTTTATCTCATAAAACAGCCTTCTTGTGTTAATCAATTTCTCTCTTGAAAACTGGGCCTCCTTCATGGAGCCGGTCTCCTTCTCCATGATTGCCAGCCGCGAACGGCAGCATAGCGAGCGCGTTCCAAAGGTAGCAAAATACTCGACACGGATACTGCCGATCGCGGCCATTTATGGCGGCAATGCCTCGGGAAAGACAAACTTTTTCAAGGCGCTGAGTTTTGCCAAAAATCTGGTAGTCAGGGGAACGCTTCCAGATGCCCTCATTCCCGTCGACACCTTCCGCATCGATACGCAATGCGCGTCAAAGCCTTCCAATTTTTCATTTGAACTCCTCATTGATGAAGCGATCTACGAATTCAGTTTTACGCTGACCCGAAAAGCTGTTCTGGAAGAGAAACTGATCGAAATTACATCGGGCAGTGAAAAAACACTCTACCACCGGCACCATGGAGCAATAGATTTTGGCGCTGGCCTTGAACAGCGCCCATTCCTTGAGTTTGCCTTTCAGGGCACACGGGATAATCAGTTATTTCTCACCAACTCGGTTTCACAAAAAGTTGAAACCTTCCGCCCGGTCTACAACTGGTTCAGGAATATTCTGGAACTGGTTGCTCCCGATTCAAGATTTGAACCATTCGAGCAGTTTCTGGATGAAGGGCATCCACTGTATGCCACCATGAATAGCATGCTGCCAAAACTTGACACCGGAATCACTCATCTCGGAGGCGAGAAAATCCCGTTTGAAAATCTGCCATTTCCTGATACCATAAAAAACCTGATACAGGAAGAGGTCAAAGAGGGAAAAGCGATACGACTGGAGCCTGATCTTGACCGCTATGTGGTCACTCGAAAAGAGGGTGAACTTATTGCCTGGAAGCTGGTAACCTTTCATCAAAAAACAGACGGAACAGAGGCCAAATTCGAGTTACAACAGGAGTCGGATGGCTCCCGGCGGGTTATTGATCTCTTGCCAGCCTTTCTGGAACTCTCCGCCCCCTCATCAAAAAAGGTCTATGTCATTGATGAACTTGATCGGAGCCTCCACACCCTGCTGACCCGCTCACTACTGGAAGGCTATCTTGAAAACTGTTCACAGGAGAGTCGTTGCCAGCTCTTGTTCACCACCCATGACGTTCTGCTGATGGATCAGCAACTGTTCCGGCGTGATGAAATGTGGGTCGCTGAACGCAATGCGTCAGGCTCATCCTGCCTGTGGTCATTCAGCGACTATAAAGATGTCCGCTACGACAAGGATATCCGGAAAAGTTATCTCCAGGGCCGACTCGGAGGCATACCAAGAATGCGCACCAGCCTTATGCCAATGATGATGAACCCCTCCTGCGAAAATCAAACTACAGTGGGAGAGTAATGGCCACACCAAGAAGAGACTTTCAACGGCGCATCGGTGAGCGAAGATACCGGAAACTTTTTGTTCTGGCCACTGAAGGAAATAAAACGGAGCCAGAATATTTCGATCTGTTACAAAACAATCACTCAGTCCTCAAAGTGCATTGTCTCAAAACACACGAGGGCTTGGCCCCTCTGGCACTGTTAAAAAA
>CAIWUU010000106.1 GCA_903915955.1 uncultured Chlorobiaceae bacterium
CAGGGCCTTCATGGATATTCGTATCTTTGTATAAATCAGGTTTATTTCGGCTTCTTGGCTATAAATTTTCCTTCTTGTTTTTCTTTGCTGTGTTTCTGACCTTACTTTGGTACTTGGCTTTGATTATCGCACAGTTTAGGTTCTTATCATGAACTAAAATTCATTGTACTTTTCTCGCATGATATCAGCGCCAAGGCTATTCAGTTTCATTTCGATTTTCTCATATCCTCGGTCGAGGTGATAAACTCTGAGCACCTCCGTTGTTCCTTGAGCAACCAGCCCGGCCAGCACCAGACTTGCTGACGCTCTCAGATCGGTTGACATAACTTTTGTTCCTGAAAGGAGTTGTGGCCCATGAACAATTGCCTGGTTTTCACGGATTTCAATATGGGCTCCAAGCCTGTTCAGTTCAGGAATATGGTTGAACCGTTCATGATAGACTTTATCGGTAATATGGCTTGCTCCCTCAGCCTGAGTCATCAATGCAATCCACTGTGCCTGCATGTCGGTAGGAAAGGAGGGGTAAGGTTTTGCTGTGATGTCCGTTGGGAGGAGCTTTTCCGGGCTTTTTAAGGTAATGCTGTTCTCTGTTGTCGTAATGGTGCATCCTGCATGGACAAATTTTTTCAGTACGGCTCTCATCTGTTCCGGTTCGACACCATTGATTGTAATTTCACCTCCAGTTATCGCTGCTGCGGCAAGAAGTGTTCCAGCTTCAATTCTGTCAAAAACATTCTGAAATTCAATGGCTTTGAGTGACTTTCTACCATCTATTTCAAGTTCGGTTGTTCCAGTTCCTTTGATATTGGCCCCCATGGCGGTGAGAAATCTGCAGAGGGTTTCAATTTCCGGTTCTGCAGCCGCGTTGCTGATGGTGGTTTTCCCCTCGGCCAGTACTGCCGCCATGAGAGCATTACCTGTTGCGCCAACTGAAGAGACTGGAAAGTCAATATGTGCACCGTGCAGTTTTCTACCCTTTACCGAGGCATCGATAAACCCGGTCTCAATGGTAATTGTTGCTCCGAGCTTTTCCATAGCCATAAGATGCAGATCGATAGGTCTTGGGCCAAAGGCGCATCCTCCCGGAAGAGAGACTCGCGCATGACCAAACCGCGCAAGCAACGGTCCAAGCACATAGATCGACGCTCGCATCTTTTTCACCAGCTCATAAGGCGCCTGGAGACTTTCAACGTTCCGGGATGATATCTTCAGGGTATTGTCTGAAAAGGTGGTTTCAGAACCAAGGTGGTTTAGAAGCTGAGTAAAAGTTGTAATATCCCGCAAGTCTGGAATATTGTGAAGGGTAAAGGTACCATTCCCGGCAAGCAGGGTTGCAGCAATGATTGGCAGTGAGCTGTTTTTTGATCCTGAAGCGTTGACGCTGCCTGAAATTTTGCGCCCTCCTCTTATGACAAGCTTGTCCATGGTATTGGTTTGCTGATGAAAAAACTGCTATTTACCATTATTTCAGGTCATGAGAAACAAATTATTATTTTCTCCCAGCCTTTGCGAAGAAAAGATTTTATCCATTACCTTGAACTGAACTTTTAATGGATTCTTCTCGACCTGTTTTTGAAACCATTCTTTAATAAGAGTAGCTAAGAGTAGCTGAATTTTTAATGCCCGGGGATTTTTTATGAGATGTATTGTTTTACCAAATCTTGTTGATAGAGTGTTGCGTATCATAGTTGTGGTGTTGCTGTTTGTTGCAAGTATGTCATCATCAACGGCAGCAGCTCCACCGGTCAATAGCGAGATCTCCAGGATTATGAGAGAGAGAACAGCCGTTGAAGAGAATCTCCGCAGCCTGAAACAGCAGCTTAAAGAGTATCAGTCAAAGTTGAATGTGACAACCCGTAAAGAGTCGCAGTCATTCAAAGCGCTGGAAAATATTCGTCGACAGATTCTTGTGCTTGAAAGGATAATCAGTCAAAACCAGAGCTATCTTGAGAAGCTTGACCGCGATATTGACCTTTTGCAGAGAGAGCTTCAGGGTAATCGCCAGATGTATGGCAAAGTCTCTGATGATTTTCGCAGAACAGCCGTCTCTGTCTATAAATATGGCGGAAATAGGGATATCGAGCACCTCTTCAGTGCTGGTTCGGTGAATAATGCTCTGGTACGAACGCAATATATGGGTTTTTTTACCCGTGCCGTTCGTCGTAATGTTGATCAATTGCAGCAGGTTGCTGCCGAACTCGAAAATAATCGTCTTACGCTTGAACAGAGCTACAAGCAAAAAGCTGCTGTCGTTCAGGAGCAGGAGCGTCAGTTGAAGAGTTGGTCAGCCAGTAAAAAAGAGAAGGAGGTCGTGCTTGATAAGCTGAAAAAGAATAAGCAGGAGTATGCAGCGCAGCTTGCTGATGTCCAGAAGAAGCGTCAACAATTGCAGTCCCGGATTGAGTCGTTGATTATTGCTGAGCAGCGTGCGATGGAGGCTGAACAGGAGCGACAGCACAAGATTGCAGAAGCCAAACGTCAGGCAGCAAAGCGACTGGAGGCTCAACGTGTAGCGAAAGAGCAACGGGAGGCAAAACGCATGGAGCGTCAACGTCTTGAAGCTCAGCGCCTTGAAGCGCAACGTCGTGAGGCACAACGGACAACTTCAAGCAGGGAAAAAGTCTCTGGTCGTCCCTCTGTTGCAGAAAAAAAAGAGAGAAGAGTGGAGCCAGTACAACCACAGGAAGAGACTCTGCCGTCATCTCCTCCGCCAGCTCCAGAAAAGAGGAGTGTCGAAGTGGTGCGCACGATGGATTCACCCGAGCTTGAAAAGGTGTCTGCAGATTTTGACAATGCGTTTGGTTCTCTGCCATGGCCAGTACGGAATGGTGTTATCGCCCAGAAGTTTGGTTCCGTTGAAGACAAGGACCTTAAAATTGTGACGACCAATAACGGGATTGACATTTCGGTTCCAGCGAGTACTGCGGTGAGGGCCGTTTCAGGTGGAAAAGTGGTACAGATAGCGTTTCTCCCCACCTTCGGCAATATTGTCATTATTCGCCATCCGAAGTCGTACCTTACCGTCTATGCGAATCTTGGGCAGTTGCAGGTTGCCAAGGATGATCTTATAAAGTCACAGCAGTTGATAGGTGTTTCTGGTAAAATGGCGGAAGGTGGATCGGTTGTCCATTTTGAGATATGGAAAGGACGTGTGAAGCAGAATCCCCAGAAATGGCTCAGATGATAGTGATGTTGTTTAATATTAGACAGTAGTCCTATGAAGGTTCATGATCTCCATCTTGATTACCCGATTGTTGAGGATATTCTCAAGTCTTTTTTGCGTAATGAAATTCGTAAATTCGGGTTTAGCTCGATTGTACTCGGTCTTTCTGGCGGCATCGATTCAGCAGTTGTGTGCGAGCTTGCTGTTCGCGCGCTTGGCGCAGAGAATGTGCTTGCACTGATGATGCCCTGTGCCTCAAGCAGTGCAGACAGTCTGGAACATGCTGAGCTGATGATCCGCAAGCTTGGTATTCGATCGGAAGAGATTGCTATCACGCCAGTGGTGGATGCTTTTTTTTCATCGGTGCCGAAAGATCAGTTGCTGAGAAGGGGAAATATTATGGCGCGCACAAGGATGGTTTTTCTCTATGACGTTTCTGCAAGAGATGGAGGGCTGGTTGCGGGAACAAGCAACAAAACGGAGTTGCTTCTCGGCTATGGTACTCTGTTTGGTGACATGGCTTCGGCTGTAAATCCAATAGGCGACCTCTATAAAACCCAGATAAGAGGACTTGCCCGTCACCTTGATATTCCAGAGCCTCTCATTGCAAAATCTCCCTCAGCCGATCTCTGGGAAGGGCAGAGTGACGAAGCAGACCTCGGCTTCAGCTATGAAGAGGTTGATCTGTTGCTCTACATGATGCTTGAAAAGAGAATGGATAAACAGGCGATTCTCGGTGAAGGAGTTTCAGATCTCTTTTATGATCGTGTCAGAAAGATGGTTGTCCGGAATCAGTACAAGAGGATGATGCCTGTTATCGCTAAAATATCCACCAGAACACCCGGGATCGATTTCCGTTACGCCAGAGATTGGCAGGCGGCGACTTAGGGGCACGCCATGGCGTGCCCTTACGGTTATGGGCAATATGATAAACCGGATTTTTAAAACGACCGTAGCACGGTATCAATCAGAAAATGCCGGTCATCTTTTTGAGGGTAGTCTGTGGTGTAGTGCAGTCCTCGTGATTCGCGGCGTTTCAAGGCGCCTTCGATGATAAGACTTGCAACTTTGATGATGTTACGCAGTTCAAGAATCTGTGTGGTGATCCTGGTTTTTTTGTAGTACGATTCGGTCTCATCCTTGAGAAAATCAATCCTTCTTTTGGCACGCTGCAGCCGCAGGTCGCTGCGCACAATGCCGACATAGTCGTTCATCACCTGTTGAGCTTCACGTTTGTTGTGGGAGACCAGAATCCACTCTTCGGGATTGACTGTTCCAGTGTCGTCCCAGTTGGGAAAATCGATGCTGTTGGTGATGTGGTGCAGCTCTTCCTTGATATTGAGCGCGGATCTCCAGGCGAAGACTAGTGCCTCAAGCAGGGAGTTGCTTGCAAGACGATTCGCTCCATGAACACCGGTACAACTTGTCTCTCCGCAGGCATAGAGCCTTTTAATGGTTGTACGTCCCTTATCATCAGTACGCACTCCTCCGCAGGAGAAGTGTGCGGCAGGAACAACAGGAATCATCTCCATTGTCATATCAATGCCAAAGCTGAGGCAGGTTTCGTAAATATTCGGAAAATGCTCCTTCGTCTTTTCAGCATCGATATGTGTTACATCGAGGAAAACGCACTCCTCACCGCTTTTCTTGATCTCCGAGTCGATCGCTCGGGCAACGATATCACGAGGTGCCAGGTTCTGCCGCTTGTCATATTTGTGCATGAACTCCTGACCATTTTTCAGTTTCAGAATGCCACCGAATCCTCGTACTGCTTCGGAAATAAGAAAAGATTTGGCTTTTGGATGGTAGAGAGATGTTGGATGAAACTGGATGAACTCCATATTGGCAATTTCAGCGCCAGCACGGTATCCCATGGCAACACCATCTCCAGTAGCAATCTCAGGATTAGTGGTGTGCGGGTAGACATGGCCTAGCCCACCGGAGGCGAGCATGGTGATTTTCGCGAGTATTTTTTTCGGCTGTCGTTGCCTTGAATCCAGCACATAAGCGCCGTAACAGTTGATGTCGTTTGTCTTAATACCAAGGTGATGCTCTGTAAGCAGCTCAATGGCAAAATGGTGTTCAAGAAGGGTTATATTGGGGTGGCTGTTGATACGATCTAGGAGCGCAGTTTCAACCTCCTTGCCAGTCAGGTCTTGTGCGTGAACAATGCGGCTTCTGGAATGGCCGCCCTCCTTGCCGAGGTGCAGATGGTCGTTATCAGAGGTGGTAAAGTTCACTCCAAGTTCTGACAGGCGCTTTATGTGCTGAGGGCCCTCTTTGATCATGAGCGAAACCATAGCAAGGTTGCACAATCCAGCGCCAGCATCAAGGGTGTCAGCAATATGCAGCTCCGCACTGTCATTGCTGTCAATAGTTGCAGCAATGCCCCCCTGAGCCCAGTTGGTGTTGGAGGTTGAGCTCTCTTTTTTTGTGATGATCGCCACTGTAGCATACTCTGCGGCATGAAGTGCGAAATAGAGCCCCCCGATACCACTACCGATAACGAGAACATCAGTTTTGATCGATTCAGTCATACAATCCCTTTCAATTATGGTGAATCAGAAGCGCTTTCAATATTACGGCAGGAGAACAGCACAGGAAATGACCGTTGTCCAGAGACCGTTTTCGCCCTCTGCAGACTGGGTGATGTTATAGGAGTTGATGATTTTCCCACTCATTTTGTATATGCCCTCGCGCTCATCCCAATCCTTGTTGGGGTCAAACTCAATGCCAAGGGTTGTTGCGAGCATGGTTGCAGCCAAATCTTCAGCATATTCTCCAGACTGCTCAGCGGACTCGCCGAAAGGATGGTGTTCTGACAGGTAGCCGTATTGCGTATCGTCAGCCGGAATGGCGACACCGACAGATGCGGCGATAAGACGGTTGAACTCATTGGTTGAGTTGCGCGCCATGACGGCAAAGGTGATCTGTCCTGGAGAGAGGTGTTTTAAACCCTCCTCAACTGAGACTCGCTCACATTTTGGTGGAAAAATACTCGATACCGTAACCAGGTTGCATTTTTCAATTTTGGCCTCTCTCAGGGCAAGCTCAAACGAGGAGAGATATTCTTTGTGCCTTCCCACACCTTTGGTGAAAAATACTTTTGACGGGACAAATGACACTGCCGTTTCTCCGGATAAATTTGTTGATCAACGTCTTTAACTCACTGAAATTGAGCAATTATAGATAAAAGCGCCCTGATTAAAAATGTTTTTTTATAGCGACTTTAAAAAACTTTCTTTTTCCAGCCCTGATTGTTTTTGGCACTTCACCAAGTTCAAGGTTTTCAGTGAGATCCTCTATTTTTCTTTCGTCAACAAGTACCGATTTTTGCTGTATCATCCGACGTGCTTCACTTTTTGAAGTGGCAGCTCCAAGTGTGACAAGCAAATCGATGACAGAAATGGATTGCTGGTCAAGTTCGAAAAGCTCAATATTGTCAGGCGCTTTTTTATGGATAAAAAGCTGGTCGAAGTGAGATTCGGCCCCCTCTGCCTCCTCCAGCGAATAATACGATGCCACAATTCCTCTTGCCAGACTCCTTTTGGCTGTTCTTGGGTTTTCAGTGATCTGAGCAAGAATGTTGGTCACAGCAGCTTCTCCCTGTGGTAGCAGTAGTTTCGTATAGGTTTCAATGAGTGGGTCTGGAATAGAGAGAGCCTTGCCGTACATGTCCGCAGGGGAGTCATTGAAACAGATCGCATTACCGAGCGATTTTGACATTTTTTCACCACCGCCAGTGCCGACAAGCAGCGGCATGGTAATGCAGACCTGGGGAGTAATGCCGTACTCGCGCTGGAGATCCCTGCCAACAAGAAGATTGAATTTTTGGTCGGTGCCTCCAAGTTCAATATCATTTTTCAGGTGTACCGAATCCATGCCCTGGGCCAGTGGATAGAGAAATTCATGAATGGAGATTGACTCCTGAGCGCGGTACCTGCGCTCGAAGTCATCACGTTCAAGCATTCGTGCCACGGTGTAGTGGCTTGCGAGGCGAACGACATCAGCAAATCCCATGGTGCCAAGCCAGTCCGAGTTGTAACAGATGGTTGTCTTTTCAGGATCAAGAATTTTTGAAGCCTGTTCAAAATAACTTTTGCCGTTTTCCCGTGCCTCCTCGGCTGAAAGCTGTGGTCTTGTTTTGCTCTTGCCGGAGGGGTCGCCAATCATGGCGGTGAAGTCGCCGATGATCAGAATGGCCTGATGACCGAGATCCTGAAACTCTCGCAGTTTGCGGAGCACAACAGAGTGGCCAAGGTGCAGGTCTGGCCGCGATGGATCCGCGCCAAGTTTTATGCGCAGTGGTTGGCCGGTTTTGTCGCTGAATCGCAATTTCTGTTCAAGTTCTTCAACACTGATAATTTCAACGACATTACTGGCGATGATGTCAAGTTGATCTTTTATTGGCGGGAAATTCATTGTTTAGCGATTTGTTGTTGCAGGATAACTGTTTTCTCTGGTTCTGTGGTGTGATTAAACCGTTCACCTTGATGATTCGGGTATCCCGTTAATATTGCTTTTTGATCTGTTCCATTTGCCTCTGGTTATCCCTCTTTCTGATGGTCTCACGTTTATCGTAAAGCTTTTTGCCTTTGGCTATTGCAAGCTCAATCTTCAGAAGACCTTTCGAATTGAAAAATGCTTTAAGAGGTACCAGTGTCAGCCCTTTTTCGTTGATTTTAGTCTGGATTTTCTGAATCTCTTTTTTGTGCAGCAGCAGTTTTCGGCTCCGTTTTGCCTCAATTATCTCCATGCGGTTAAGCTCATAAGGAGTAATCTGCATGTTTTCGAGCCACACCTCGTTATGATGGATGATGGCAAAACTGTCGCCCAGACTGGCGTGTCCAAGGCGCACCGATTTTACCTCGCTGCCGAAGAGCTGGATACCGGCCACAAGGGTATCAAGAATTTCAAACTCAAAACGGGCCTTCTTGTTCTGAATAGCCTGGACGTATTGCTGAATATGCTGCTTTTTCGACACGATGAAGTTTCAATATTTTTCATTTTCAAGATATACGACAGGAACAAGATTCCCGACATTGAGTACCAGAAAAGGGTCAAGGCTTTTTTTTACTCGAGCCATCTCCCGTACTCCACCTTCATGATACATCTCCACCAGGTACTCCGCCTTGAGCTTGCCTATCCCGTGTTCTGCTGAGAGTGTTCCGCCCAACGCAAGAGCCTTGCTGATAAATTTACGGTAGAGGCTTTTTCCCAGCAGAAACTCCTCATGATTTCTTGGAAGGATGTTCAGATGCAGATGTTCATTGCCGATATGACCAAAAATAATATAGATAAAGCCCAGTTGTTCGCAAGAGCTCCGGTAAAAATCAAAAAGTTCTCGGATTCTCCCCTCCGGTACAGCCATATCGGTGCTGATTTTGCTCTCATGCTGTTTGCTGAGCCATTCGGTGACAAGAAGCGGCAGGGCGTGACGAAACTCCCGCATTCGTATCTGATCATCACGGTCAAGCGCCATCCATGATTCATCACTCATGGCGTTGCAGGACTCCATCAGTGCAAACAGCGATTCAAGGTCAGCCTCTTCATTTTCCGGCGTTGTTTCTTGCTCCAAAAAAATGGCACCGTCACTCTGTGGGGGAATTTCAGGATACTTCGTCGAGAGAAACCCAAGGGCGTGTTTGTCGAAAAACTCTATTGCCCGTGGCGATACACTATTTTTCGGATCTTTAAGTTGCCGGGTAAAGCTGAAGAGATCTTCAATACTCCTGAAATAGACAAGGCAGGAGATTATTGATTTTGGCAAGGGAATGAGCATGAGATCTGCTTCAGCGATAACGCCGAGTGTCCCTTCAGATCCAATAAAGAGATCAATGAGATCCATTTTCTCTGCTGAAAAGTATCCGGCGTTATGTTTCGAAGTATTGGGCATGGAGTATTGCGGCCTTTGCAAGACAATATCTCCGGCGATTGGCAGAGTGAGCTTGAATATGCCGTTGTCGTCAGCCATGCAGAGACCGCGCGAAAGATTGAGCAGGTCTCCCTGTGGCAGTATGACAAGGATTCTTGAGATATGTTTTCTTGTTGGGCCGTATTTGAAAGTTCTTGCTCCTGAGGAGTTGTTTGCTATAGTGCTCCCGATAAAACAGAGCTTTTCCGTTGGATCCGGTGGGTAAAACCAGCCACTCTGCTCAGCTTTCTTCTGGATATTGTCGAGAAGCGCTCCAGCTTGAACGGTCAAATATGCCCTGTCATCCGCAATTTGTACCAGCTCGCTGATATGGTCAAGTTTCTGCATGGAGATGACATAGTCTCCCATCGGTATTCTGCCTCCGGTCGTGCCGGTCCCATTTCCGGAAATGGTGAAACGATTGTGTTTTTCCTTGGCTCTCTTAAGCAAATGGGAGAGTTCCTCTATGGTTTCCGGAAAAAAGACACCGGGAGTATGACCAGTTTTCAGATTACTGGTATCCTCAAGGAATCCTTGAAGAGAGGCTTGATCTTGCTTGTAAATCATTCTCCTGTGTGACCATTTACGTTTTCAACGGGTGCCTCTGTGGCTGATTCTGTACTCTTGATGTTTTTTCCTTGCTGAGCCGCTGGCAGGGCGATCTCTGTGCTGTCGGATCGCAGTGCAGAGGAGGCCGTGGCGTTTCTTCCTTTTGATGCGGAGAAGGCGGGAGGCCCTCCTTTGAGGTAGTATTTTATAAGTTCACGGGCAATTGGCGCTGAAATGGTTCCTCCAAAACCGGCATTTTCAACAAGCACCGCAAGTGCAATTTTTGGATTTTCAACGGGGGCAAAGGCAATAAACCATGCGTGATCCTTGCCATGGGGATTTTGTGCCGTTCCTGTTTTTCCGGCAATTGTGATACCGGGGATTTGAGCAAGAGTTCCTGTGCCGTACTGCACTACGCCCATCATCCCATCCTTGATCAGGGCGAATGTCTCTGCTGAAACCGGTAATTGTTGACTGGAATACGCGAGCGGGATGTATTTTCCGGTACTTGTGTCGCGATATCCGCTGACGATATGAGGTTGGTAAAGAGTTCCATTGTTTGCGATGGCCGCTGCATAAGCAGCAAGCTGTACCGGGGTTGTTCCAAGCTCTCCCTGACCAATGCCAAGACTGACCAGATAACCTTTTGTCCATCTGTTCTTGCCATACCTTTTATCGTAGTAATCGGATGATGGTAGTAGTCCAGCCCTTTCCCCAGGGAGGTCAATGCCGGTTTTTTCTCCAAAACCGAACATGGCGCCATACCTTGTCCAGTTCTCAAATCCGACATTAAAGATAAGTCTGTAAAAATAGACATTTGATGAGACAGCAATGGCACTTCTCATATCCACAAGTCCGTGCCCTTTCCCTTCGTTACTGAGAAATCGCCTATGACCAAAGGTAAAGAAGCCGTTGTCAAGTATTTTTTGATTTGGATCAATGCTTTGTTCCTCCAGTGCGGCCATAGCCACCACCATCTTATAGACTGAACCGGGAGGATAGACAGCCTGAACGGTGCGGTTAAAAAGTGGCTTTTGGGGAGAGGTGATAATGTCGTTCCACCCCTTTCGGTCGGTAGTACCGTTGAAGATATTGAGATCGTAGTCCGGAGCGCTGACTAGAGTAATGACACCTCCTGTCGATGGGTCAATGGCAACAACAGCGCCGGAACGGCCCGTTTTTTTTAACAGTGTCTCGGCAAGCTGCTGCAGGCTACCATCAATGGAGAGGTAGAGATCGTCACCTTTTATGGAGGAGATATCACTTTTTCCGTTATCATATTTTCCGGCATATTTCCCTCGCGGAGTGATCATTTCAAATCGGGCTCCTTTTTGTCCTTTCAGTCGCTCTTCGTAATACTTCTCCAGCCCGCTAAACCCTATTTTGTCATCCTGTGAGTAACCCTGTTCTGCAAGTTCTTCCAGTTTTTGTTTTGATATCAGGCGTACATACCCAAAGAGATGAGCACTATGGAGAGAATCGGGATACATTCTCTTGTTATCGGTCTCTATCAGTACCCCGGGTAATTGCCAGAGATTCTCGCTCAGTCGAGCTACGGCAACAGCATTGAGGTTTCGACAGACGGTTGCGGCTGCAAATCGGTTGAAGGCTCGTCCCTTGCTGATATTTTCGAACAGTTCGCTCTCAGGTGTCTGGAGAAGCCAGGCAAGATAGCCCGTCTTGGCTGGTTGGAATTCAGAGGGAATCACTTTTACTGTGTAGAGTGGCTGATTGTCGACCATGATCAGTCCGTTCCGATCGATCATACGGCCTCTTGGCGGCACCATCCATACCCTGCGAATGCTGTTTGCGGTCGCAATTGAACCAAGTTGTTGAAAGTTAAGCACCTGCAGATAGAAAAGTCGGCCAAAAAGCACGATGAAAACAGCTATGACAAACAGCGATATCGGAGTCGAACTTCTCTGAAGTTTATCCATTTTTTCAGTCGGCAAATGATTTTCTAACAAAAAGTCTGTTTGCAATAAGGGCAAGGATGAGTGACAAGAGAGATGCAAGGAGGCCAAGTGTAACTATTCTGTACTCTGGCGAGAGGCCAAGCGGGTTATATCCAGTGGTTATGACGGTGTGGGCAGAAAATTCTGCGGTAATGACTGCGGCATAGAAATGCCTTGTTTTCTGTTTTGCGGTAGCGTGACTGTCTTCAGGGGAGTGGAAATAACCGGCGAGAAACCCTCCAATCGTTTTTGCAAGCATATTCAAGCCCAAGTTTCCTGAAAGGATACCAGTAATTGTGCCAGCAGCAAAACCGAAACTGGTGCTGGTTTTCTGACCCTGGGTTACGGCAAGAAAGGCAATAAATACCGAAAGAGCATCGGGAAAGACCTCAAAAAGGGTAAGGCGGGAGAAGCCAAACTCCTGCACCAATACAATGATGCAGAGTATGATGATAGAGAGAGAGAGTTTTCTTGTCACAAGAGATGCAATGTCTGAAATTATGGTATCTGTTCAATAAGGGTACTATCGCTGCTCATTGCAACTTTTTCCGTTTCAATTTTCAGTGGGGCAACCAGCACCTGTGACAGAGAGGAAAAATCTACAGTAAGCCGTAGATCAATGGCGTAAAAAAGTTTGTCAGGTTTGATGCGTATGACCCTCCCTACAGGAATGCCGCGCAATGAAAATGTGCTGAAGTCTGAGGTAACTATTCGCTCGTTAAGCTTTAGACGGCTGCTTATCGGGATGTGTTCAACCTGGGCGATAGCCTCGGATCCTCCGCTCCAACTGAGTATGCCCATACTATTCGAAGAGTCGGAGACAACGCTTACCTTAAAGTCGGTGTGGATGACAGGCATAACCTTCGCATAGTGTTCAGAGACCGAAATAACTCTTCCCACCAGCCCTTCTGGCACCAGAACGGTCATATCCTTTTTTATTCCCTGTTTCCATCCAGCATTGATCACTAGAATGTTCTCCCTGTCACTGAATTTTCGGTCAACAACCCTGGCCATGATAAATCCTGATGCGTTGAACGTGGAGTCGTTCACTATTTTCAGGCGGTTTCGTTCATCAACTGCCGAAGTCTCAAAGTTCAGCACTTTAGTCAGCAGGTCACGGTTTACTCGCATTAAGCGTTCGTTTTCTTCATCCACATTGAGCAGATAAGCGAGGTTTATTAACTTTTCATTGACAGCAGCACTAAATTCAATACCGCTGGTACGCAGCTTTGAGAAGGTGTTGTCGTTCTGCAACTTTATGAAGAGAAGAGCGATAGTGCAATAAGCAAGAAAAAGCAGCAAGGCATTGTATTTGAAAAACAGAGTAAAAAACTTCCTCACGGTTCATATTCCGGTTTTTTTATTACATTTTCTTCATTAAAAGCAAGGGCAAACCGATCAACAGGTCAAGAGAAAACATAAATGACTCAGAGTGTGAATATAACAGATAAATTCGTTGTTGTCGGTGATAGAGTATTAATCAAACCAAAATCTCTTGGTGACAGGACAAAATCTGGCATTTATCTTCCTCCCGGCGTTCAGGAAAAAGAGAAAATCCAGACTGGCTACATTATTAAAACCGGACCTGGTTATCCTGTAGGGCCACCACCAGAGTCTGATGAGCCCTGGAAAGAGCGAGTTTCAGTTGCACAGTATATTCCGCTTCAGGCAAAAGTGGGTGATATGGCCATTTTTATCCAGAACAGCTCTTATGAGATTGAGTATGAAGATGAACGATATATCATTGTTCCGAATTCAGCGATTCTGCTTCTGATAAGGGAGGATGATGACCTGGATTACTATCTGAAATGATAGTTCCACGTTCACCTTGTATTCGCAACTGACAATAACCAGATCATGACCAGAGACCTTTTATCGACCAGCAGAGGTATTTATTCGCATGACGAGCTTTTTGAGCGAATTAGCGCACTGAAAAAAGAGATGAATGCCCTTGTGCTTGCACACTACTATACCCTTCCTGAAATACAGCAGGCTGCCGATATTGTTGGCGATAGTCTGGCTCTTGCCCGCGCTGCCGAAAAAAATGATGCGGATGTGATTGTCTTTGCAGGAGTCTATTTTATGGCAGAAACCGCAAAAATTCTCAATCCTGCCAAACAGGTGCTGATGCCAGACCTTTTCGCAGGATGCCCTCTTGCGGACAGTTGTCCGGCAGATGAGTTCAGGAAATTCAAGACTCAACACCCTGGAGCAATCGTCATAACCTATATCAATTCGACTGCCGAGATCAAGGCGCTCTCTGATATTACCTGTACCTCTTCAAATGTCGAACACATCATTCGCCAGATTCCTGAAGAGCAGCAGATCATTTTTGGCCCGGACAGAAACCTTGGCGCCTATATCGCCAAGATATGCAACAGGGAGATGGAGCTCTGGCAAGGGTATTGCTATGTGCATGATGATTTTTCTGAAGAGTATATGCTCAAGGCCTGTGCGGAGCATCCGGACGCAGAGCTCATAGCTCATCCTGAATGCCAGAATGAGGTACTTCGCCACGCACACTTTGTTGGCTCAACCAAGGCGCTGCTTGACTATACAGTTTCAAGCTCCGTAAAAAAATTCATTGTTGCGACCGAGCCGGGCATTCTCTATGAGATGCAGAAACGTTCGCCTCAAAAGAGCTTCATGATGGCTCCGAAGGAGCCGGATAATCCGCGTGGAGTCTGTACGCAAATGAAGCAGAACACCCTTGAAAAGCTCTACCAGTGTATGTTGAGCAGAACGCCGGAGATTGTTATTGAGGAACAACTGCGTCTTGCAGCTCTTGGCTCCATCAGGAGAATGCTTGAAATGTCCCCGGGATAAAGCACTATGGCTGATTCTGAACAGTTGAGGCTTCTCAAAGAGGGAGTTGCCACTTGGAATGCGTGGCGCCTGCAACACCCGGAAATCCATCCGGATCTGCGTGATGCTTCGCTTGCTGCTTTTGATCTGCGCGGTGTGAACCTTGTTGAGGCTGATCTTGGAGGTGCTGATCTGCGTGGGACTGACTTCCGTCAGGCAAACCTCAGCGGAGTCAATTTCAGCAAGAGTACCATTGACATTTTTACGAAGTATGACAATGTTCGCGGGTGTGATGTCGGTGTCAATGGGCTCTACTCGCCAGCTACCGATTCTGCCGCACTGTTGAGGATTGACCCTCCCGGCAACTCTATGCAGGGTGCCAGCGCAGAAGCTGTTCTTGAAAGCCTCCGTCACGCCCGAAAGCTTCATACTTTTTCGCTGCTGCTGGCAGGCATTGCTTTTCTTTTTATAGTAATCAAACCGAAAACCATCACGTTGCCATACCTTGCCGGGTCGTTCAAGTTCGATGAGCTCAGCTACTCTTTTCTTGCGATGATGCTCTCAATCGTGCTTTTGATACAGGTATCCTCCTTTATCGAGTCTGCCCTCCAGGGTGCCCGCTATCTTAACGACAGGAGGTCTGCCATGCTTGTTGGTCATTTCCCATGGCTGCTTTCAAAGTACGAGAGTGCACAGCCCAATCAACGACAGTCGAAAATCATGCGACTTCTTTTGGTGTTTCATCCGGTTGTCTATCTCTATTTTTTTACAAAATGGGATCTGCTTTTCACTGCAAACTGGGATGCTCTTGCGCAGCACTATATGGAAATGTCGGTCATTTTTGGCGAATATCTACTGCCTGTTTTCTACGTTGTTCTTTTGAAACTCTGTATTCATATTTTCAGTCTGTCAGAAGGGTTCCAGAAACCTATTCTTTTCGATACACAAACGGAGCGCACGCGACGCTCAGATATGGAGCGCCTTGCCGAAGCGGTTGAAAAGCAGGCATCACGTACTTCAGAGCTTGTTGAGCTGATGCGTAAGAGGGAGGCGTGAAGTATAAATTTGTTGGCTTTTGTGTTATCTTCCGACATAACGTTTTATAAGTGAAGGTAAGTGCACTTTTTTGAGGCGTTGCTGTTGATGGTGAGTTCCTTTGTATAAGAAGATTGGGACGTGTTGATTTTTACAAAAAAACAGTAAAATTTTTCAGCAATGATGAAAATCAGTGAAAATGGGCTCGACCTTATTCGTAAGCATGAGGGGTTGCGTCTTGTGGCTTATGTCTGCCCAGGCGGTAAGTTGACGATCGGGTATGGGCATACTGGTGATGATGTAAAGTCAGGTAAGAAAATTGACACGAATACGGCGAACGCTTTACTTCTCAAGGATGTTGAGCGTTTTGAGAAATCGGTCAATGAATTGGTTGATGTACCGATGACGCAGGGGATGTTTGATGCTCTGGTCTGTTTTGCGTTTAATCTTGGTGCCGGTTCGCTTAAGAGCTCAACATTGCTTGCCAAACTCAATGCAAACGACAAGCAGGGCGCGGCGGATGAGTTTCTGAGATGGAACAAGGCTCTGGGAAAAGTGCTTGATGGGTTAACCGCCCGACGTGAGGGGGAGCGAGGCTTGTTTTTGTCGTGAATGGATAGTGATTCTGGCGTCAACAGGGGGTCATATTTTGCAAAATCTGAAGCAGATTAACCTGCGATGATCCATTCAGTATGGTTCTGTACAGATTTGATTCTGACACACTGGCCTTGGTTTAGAGCACAGGTGAGGCAGGGTACTTTTCCCTTGAGCGTTGTGTGGTCTAAACCCTGTTGACAACAACTATGGCCCAACTTATTAGATTGGGCTGCCGATTTAACTGTTTTTTAACATCGCATTATCAGTACAGTTGATGCAACTCAAGCCTTCGCAATTTTGGTGCCAGTTTTGCCGTTGCTGCAACCACCCCGAGAGTCATTATTCCTCCAAAAATCACGGATGGTACCAGCCCCATCAAGCGGGCCGCAATTCCCGATTCGAAAGCGCCCAGTTCATTGGATGATCCTATAAAGATGCCGTTGATGGCTGCTACCCTTCCGCGCATGGTATCAGGTGTTACCAGTTGCATGATGGTTGTGCGCATTACCACGGACACTCCGTCGCAGATACCGGAGAGTATCAACAATACTCCCGCAACCCAGATATTTGTTGTCAGGGCAAAAGAGATCATACAGAGCCCAAATCCGGCTACGGCTCCAAGCAGCCAGCGTCCGGCATGAAGATTGATTGGATTGCGTGCCAGAAACAAGCCTGTCATCAAGGCACCAATTGCCGGAGCTGCACGAAGAATCCCAAGACCTTCAGGGCCATAGTGAAAGACATCCTGAATGAAGGCTGGTAGCATGGAGATGGCACCACCGAATAGTACAGCGAACATATCGAGTGACTGTGCGCCGAGGATAACCTGGTTGCTGAAGACAAATCGGATTCCACTTGCGATACTGGTGAAAATGGGTGTGCTTTCCGCCGAAGGAGGCTCCTTGACCCGCAGTGACAAAAGTGCCAGTGCGGCTCCCAGACTTAGAAAAGTTGCTGCGCCATATCCGGCTGTTTTGCCAGCCAATCCAACGAGAATCCCCCCCAATGCCGGTCCGACTACCAGTCCGAGCTGGAAGACAGAGCTGCCGATTCCAGAGGCTCGGGCATATTTATCACGTGGTAAAATGATGGCAAACATTGTGCTGTACGATGGGCCGATAAAGGCGCGAGCTATCCCGTTAAGAGCAATGGAGCCGTAGAGCCACCATACAGGATTTCCGTTTATCCAGCCAGTCGAAACGGCTGTCAGTGCCAGTGCACTGAGAAATACCATCAAGCTTGCAAATACACCGAACAGATGTCGGGAGTAGTGGTCAACCGCATAGCCTGCAAAAAGGGCACAGGAAAAGTAGGGGATGACCTCAGCCAGCCCAATCAAACCAAGAGCAAGGGTATCATGTGTCAGCTCGTAGATATGCCATCCCACCACGATTGCCAACATCTGGTAAGCCAGGACAATGAGGAGACGGAAAGAGAGTAGCTTGAAAAAAGCGTTATTGGATGGGTCCAAAAATGGGAGGAACCCCGTTTGTTTTTCATTCATTCTTTGCTTATTTGTTCAGGCTTGGTATTATTGATTCTGTCTCTTATGCCGTTGATCAAGTCGCTGTTGTTGAACGCTTGTGTATGCCATGTCGTTTCTTCAGTTTTATCATTGTGCTGTATGTGGCTGTTGTGCTCTCACGAAACAGGAAAGAAATAAAGATTTGAGTGGATATGGCCGATACGTTCACCCCCAAGGAGCAGCACAACGCCACCACCGATCAGGAGCTGGTTGCCAGAGCGATCGAAAATAAGCAGGCATTTACCGCCATAGTCCTCCGCTACGAAGCCCCGCTCTTAAGGTATATTATTCGTTTGGGTTGTAAAAATTCTTTTGCCGCAGATGATCTACTGCAGGAAATATTCATTAAAACATACATCCACCTCAATGAATATGATCCATTTCTCCAGTTTTCATCCTGGATATACCGAATTGCTCATAATGAAATAGTCAGTTATTTTAGAAAGGAAAAGAGACTGTCGAGCGTACTAACTAGAGATGATCTCCTCGGTCTGTTTGAAAATATTACCGATGATGCTGAAGTTGTTGCTCTTGCGAGCGAGCAGCATACTGCCATGGAAATACAGGCTGCTCTTGATCGGCTAGAACCGAAGTATAGGGATGTTATTGTTTTGAAATTTTTTGAAGAGAAAAGTTATGAAGAGATATCCGACATTTTGCAGATTCCTCAAGGTACCGTTGCCACACTGATCAATCGTGCAAAGAAAAAAATAAAAATCTGTTTAGAAAAGAGTTATCAATAGATGAATATGCAAGAAGGAAGATCTCTGCCTGTTCTTGAAGAGATAGAAAAAAGGAAAGCGGTGCTGATTCCTCGCTGGCGTGTTTTCCTTAAACGGTTCAGCTTTTGGCTGCTTGCTGCTATTTCCGTTGTAACCGGCAGTATTGCGATGGCTACGGCTATTTATGTTTTTTTCGATAATGACTTCACTGTTGATCACGATAATATCCACCAGTTGCTTATTGAGCACCCATTCATTGCCGATATTATCTCAAGCATACCCTATGTCTGGCTGGCTGCTCTTGCGCTGTTTACCCTTGTGGCTTTTATTGGATTCCGTCACACCAAAAAAGGATATCGTTATTCGGCTCCGAAAGTAATTGCAAGTTCACTGCTTGCAAGTCTTTTGCTCAGCGCTTGTCTTAACGCTACTGATGTTGGTGGTTATATTCACCGATATCTCATTGAGAATGTTCGTATGTACAATAGCCTGATATATGCAAATGAACAGCGCTGGACGAATGCTCGGAAGGGATTGCTTGGAGGAAAGGTTACTCAGTTTGACAATACCACACACATCCTTGTTTTGAAAGACTTTCAGAAACGTATCTGGAATGTTGATTTTAGCAATGCCGAGTTGTGGCCGAAAACAAGGATCGCTCCTGGACATCTCCTTAAAATTACCGGTGTAAAAACAGGGAAAGGAACATTTCATGCACTATCCATCCAGAACTGGGAAAAAAAGTATAATAAGCGAAAGAATGTGCGCCCTCAAAAGGTACCGGTGATTATAAATCAGGATAAGAAAGTTCCTTGATGTAAAATCACTAAAACAGTACAGACATGATCATGTGAGATTATTATTTTCTGCGTGTTTTTCCGGATGCCATTAATAAATAACGTTTAAAAGTGTTAAGTTTCCGATCGATGAATCAAAGATGAATATCTGTTGTATAGGTAACATAATATAAGCTTAGTTGTTTGTGAAAGGAGTTAAAGTAAGATCCCCCTTACGCGAGGCCATCGCATCGTTGTTTCCGTTTGTCAAGCATACGTTTTACTTTAGTATTATCGTAAATGTTCTTGTGCTGGCGCCAAGCGCCTACATGATGGAGGTGTACGATCGAGTTGTTAATAGCAGAAGTCATGTAACCCTCCTGATGCTTACCGTTCTTGTTGTTGGTGTTTATCTGCTGCTTGAGGGGTTGGAGTGGGTGCGTCGGCAGGTGATGCATGAGGCTGGCGTTACGCTCGACAAAGGTCTGCGGGAGAATGTGTTCAGTGCTATTTTTACCGCACGTCTCCAGAATATTCCCGGAGCTGGTGCTCAGGCGTTGCGTGATCTCAAGATCATTCGTGAGTTTTTTCCTTCCGCAGCACTTCTTGCGATTATCGATACCCCTCTTGCATTGCTTGTTCTGATACTGCTTTTTTTGATGGCACCATCCCTCGGCTGGTTTGCCGTTGCTGGTGCTCTCGTACAGTTCGGGATTGGTTTTTTTAATGAACGCAGAATCCGTGAACCACTCATGGTGGCTAACCGGAGCGCTCTTGGAGCACAGAATTATGCTGATGGGGTGATTCGCAATGCCCAGGTTATTGAATCAATGGGAATGCTTGGCCACATTCATAAACGTTGGGGAGGCTTGCAGCAGGAGTTTTTGATGCAGCAGGCAGAGGCCTCTGATCATGCAGGCACCAATGCCGCACTTTCCAAGCTTGTGCAGAGTCTTTTGAGTTCTCTTTTACTTGGTATGGGTTGCTGGCTGACCCTGAAAGGGGAGATACATGGTTCGGGTATGATTGTAGCATCTATTCTTGGTGGCAGGGTGCTTGCTCCGCTTGTCCAAATTATTGGCAGTTGGCGGCAGGTGGAAGGCGCTCTTGAATCGTTCAATCGTCTGGAGGCGATGCTGCGTGAGTTTCCCTTGCAGGTAAAGGGGATGGCGTTGCCTGCTCCGACCGGTTTGCTTTCAGTCGAAGGAGTTATTGCTGGTGCCCCAAGAACACCTGTGCAGATTCTTAAAGGGATAAGTTTCAGAGTGCTTCCGGGAGGTTCACTGGCGATTGTTGGTCCGTCGGCCTCAGGCAAGACCACCCTGGCCAGATTGCTGGTGGGAATATGGCCAGCCATGCAGGGGAAGGTGCGGCTTGACGGGAACGATATCTATCAGTGGGACAAGGAGGAGCTCGGTCGTCACGTTGGCTATCTGCCGCAGAATGTTGAATTGTTTGAGGGTACGATTGCTGAGAATGTGGCTCGATTTGGCGAGCCTGATCAAGAAAAAGTGAGTGAGGCATGTCGGATGGTTGGGCTTGACTCCCTTATTGATCAGCTTCCCAAAGGGTACGCAACCCAGATAGGTGACGATGGCTCCTTTCTTTCCGGCGGTGAACGGCAGCGTGTGGCTCTTGCCCGCGCAGTGTATGATATGCCAAAATTTGTGGTGCTTGATGAGCCGAATGCAAGTCTGGATGAAGCGGGTGATGCTGCTTTGCTCAATGCGGTCATGATGTTGCGAACCAATGGCTCTACGGTGATAGTCATAACCCATCGTTTGAATATTCTTGGCGCTATAGAGCACATGCTTGTTCTGGTTGATGGCCAGGTACAGCGCTTTGGCACCTGCAAGGAGGTAATGGAGGCCCTTCAGTCGCCACCATCGGGGCAGCAGCCTTCAAATCCAAAGCCTCAGCCTCAGGGCTAATCCATATCAGCAAACAGATTCATGAAACCTGCATTTTTTGACCGTAGTGTTCTCTCTCGACAACTCTGGGAGTTTCGAAGAGAGTTTTTTTGGGTGGGTATATTTAGTATGATCGCCAATGTGCTGATGTTGACGCCGACGATCTACATGTTGCAGCTCTATGGTCGTGTCATGAAGAGTGGAAGCGAATTGACTCTTCTTGGAGTTACCTTTTTTCTTGTACTCTTCTATGTGGTGATGGCTTTTGCCGAGTGGCTTCGTTCACGCATTATGGTACGGACAGGTGTCCGTATTGATGAAGCGCTGAACTCACTGGTATTCAAGGCAAGTTTTGAGGCTTATCTTAATCGGACAAGACGCAACGTTACCGAGGCTTTCTCAGATTTAACAAATATTCGCCAGTTTTTGACGGCTAATGGAATTATAGCCTTTTTTGATACCCCCTGGATGCCGGTCTATATTGCCGTTATCTTTTTGCTTAGTCCATTTCTTGGATTTCTCTCCATTTTATTTGCAGTTATACAGCTTGGAGTGACTTGGCAGACTCATAGACTCTCTGTCAGGGAAATTGAGAATGCCGCAGAGTCTGGTAATGACAGCTATCGCTATGTGCAGAGCAAGCTCCGCAATATAGAACCGATACATGCGATGGGTATGGCCGGGAATCTTCAGAAGCAGTGGTTTCGGTTACATGATGTATCTCTTGCAAATGCGGAATCCTCCCTTGAGCGGCAGCATCGACAGCAGGCATTTGCAAAGTTTGTGCGTTACAGCATGCAGTCGTTTACTCTTGGAGCTGGTGCATTAATGGTCATTGATGGCAAGATGGCTGTCGGTTCGATGATAGCAGCAAATGTGTTGATGTCGAAGGCGCTTCAGCCCCTTGACCTTGTTGTTGCTACCTGGAAACCCTTTGTTCAGGCTCGAACAGCATTTACCCGTCTCGAAAAACTCCTTGATGATTTTCCAGAGAGAATGGTTGGAGCAAAGCATCAGGATCCATTTGGTGAGATACGTCTTGAGGGGCTTACTGCTACCGCTGAAGGACGCATAACGCCGATTCTTGATAACATAACAGCCATGTTTCCTGCTGGCAAGGTTACTGTTGTGCAGGGACCTTCTGGTTCGGGGAAATCCACGCTGGCCCGCTGTATCGTTGGGGTGTGGCCTGAACGAAAAGGGCTCGTGCTTATTGACGGTGAACCTGTTGAAAGCTGGGACAGGATGGAGCTTGGTCCGCATATAGGGTATCTTCCGCAAGATGTTGAGCTTTTTGATGGTTCGATCGCTGAAAATATTGCCCGGTTTGGAGAGATTGACTCATTGAGGGTTATTGAAGCAGCAAAGAGTACGGGTATTCATGAGATGATTTTGCGCTTTCCACGTGGCTACGATACCCCGATTGGCGAAGCAGGGGGAGTGCTTTCTGGCGGACAGCGGCAGCGCCTTGGTCTTGCTCGTGCATTGTATGGCAAACCGGCAATTCTTGTACTGGATGAGCCGAATGCAAACCTGGACGATGCGGGTGAACGCTCGCTGCTCGAAGCAGTTAAAAATTTAAGGCAGGCGGGAAAAACAGTTATTCTTGTCACTCATCGTCCAAGTGTTCTTGCCGAGGCTGATCTGTTGGTCATGATGCGGGAAGGAAAGATGGTCCAGTGTGGAGCACGTGATGAGGTATTGGCAGCCATGCGTGCTGAAGGTGTTCGACCTGCATAAGTGTCGTACAAACGATTTTCATTTTTTGTCAAATGATTTAATGTATAGCAATGAGTATTCTAGATTTTATTTCAAAGCTGAAGGTTGTTCCTGTAGACAAGGGATCCGGTGCTCAGGGTGGGGAATATCGTGACACCCGTAGTCCCGTTCGGCTTGGTATATGGATTTTGCTTGTTGGGTTTGGCGGATTTCTGCTCTGGGCCTCGTTTGCGCCTCTTGATGAAGGGGTGCCTTGTCAGGGATTAGTGAGTATTGCCACAAAACGGAAGGTGGTTGAGAATCTCCGTGGAGGCAGGATTGATAACGTTCACGTCAGGGAGGGGCAGATCGTTAAAGAAGGTGATGTTCTTATCACGTTAGACAGTCAGACCGCAAGAGCCCGATATGATGAAATTCATCAGCATTACATCGGAATGAGGGCTACTGCAGACCGTCTGCAGGCAGAAATGCGAGGAGCAGCATCAATCACCTTTCACCCTGATCTGTTACGCGATACTGAACGGGGTTTGGCTGAGCGGAATATGAAGAATCAGAAAGAGCTCTTTTTATCTCGTCGGACAACGCTGAGGATTCTTGGTGATCAACTGGCAGCTATTTCATCACTGGTGAAGGATGGATATGCTCCATTGAATCAGAAGCATGAACTGGAGCTGAAGATTGCTGAGTTCAAGAGCAATACCGCCTCTCAACTGGCGCAGGTACAGCTCGAAGTGGAGGCAGACGCTGAAAAGACCAGAGCGCTTGCCGCAGAGCTTGCCGATACCGAGGTGCGCTCGCCAGCCTCAGGGCAGGTAGTTGGTTTGCAGGTGCAGACAGTTGGTGCTGTGATTCAGCCTGGCCAGAAGATGATGGATATTGTGCCGCTCAATGAAGGCCTGCTTATTGATGCAAAAATTGCTCCACATCTGATTGACAGTATTCGTAACGGGTTGCCGGTTGATGTCAGCTTCTCTTCATTTTCCCACACTCCCCAGCTTGTGGTTCAGGGAGTGGTTGAGTCGCTCTCGAAGGACATTGTGACAGATCCGCAGGTTAATCCGGCACAGCCTGGCGCATCTTACTACCTTGCACGTGTAGCTGTCACCTCAGAGGGAATGACATCACTGGGCAAGCGCGAAATGCAGCCGGGAATGCCGGTGACGGTTGTCATCAAAACCGGTGAACGTTCCATGTTAACCTATCTTGTTGATCCACTGATCAAGCGGATTACGGTTTCGATGAAAGAGGAGTAGCAATATGCAGATAACAAAACACAATGAATGGTCGATGAAAAAAATTGTTCGGCATATCATGGTTGCAGCCGTTCTGTTTGCAGCATTGCCTGTTCACGCAGAGACAATTGATTTAATAACGGCTTATCAGAAAGCTGTTGAGTATGATGCCAGACTGCGCTCGGCAAAAGCGGATAATCTGATGAACCAGGAGGAGGTCGGTAAAGCGAGGTCGCAGTTGCGGCCAAATATCCGGATGAATGCCGCACGTGGACGTAGTGTGACACAGCATGGTTACTTGGGAGGCTTTTATCCTGCTGATTATTACAATACGGTTAATTATGGTGTCTCACTTCGTCAGCCACTGTTAAATATGTCGAGTGTTGCCGGTTATCAACAGGCAAAGATTGTCGCGGAAAAGAGCGACACTGATCTGCAGAGAGAGGAGGGGATTTTGATAACCAGAATAACGGAAGCCTATTGTAATGCGCTATATGCTGAGGATAACCTCAGGTTCAGCAATATGCTGATTATCGCGACGGCACAGCAGCTTGAACAGGCAAAACGTCGTTTTGCTCAGGGGTTTGGTACCATTACTGAGGTGGAGGAGGCGCAGGCAGGCTACGATAATGCGAAAGCAGAGGGTGTTGATATTCTTAACAGTGTTGAGTTCAGTCGTCGTGAGCTCGAAAATCTTACAGGTATCTATCCTGATCAATTGTGCAGAATTATACCCAGAAAGCTAAAGCTTGTTATGCCGCAACCCGATAATGTTGATTCATGGATCGACATTGCTCATTTGTCAAGTCCTATGGTGGTCGGTGCGCGCCAGGAGATTCAGATTGCAAACAAAGAGGTTACAAAACAGCGGGCATCTCGTTATCCAACGATAGAGCTGGTTGCAGGGCGCAGCTATTCCGAAAGTGAAAACAATTACTCGATAGGCTCCACCTACGATACCTATTCGGTAAGTGCACAACTCAATATGCCTATGTACACGGGCGGCTATGCCAGCGCATCGATACGCCAGGCTAGTGCAAAGCGGCTGAAAGCGGGGGAGCAGCTCAGTGCCCAGGTACGGGCAGTTGAGTCTGAGGTGCGCAAATATTATAACAGTATTGTCAGTACTATTTCCATGATCAAAGCTTATGAACAGGTGGTTAAATCTCGAGAAGTTGCCCTGACTGGTACCAAAAAAGGGTATGAAGCTGGATTGCGCAGCAATGTTGACGTGCTTGATGCTCAGCAGAAGCTCTTTGCGAGCCAAAGAAATCTTGCAAAAGCACGCTATCAGTATATCCTCAATCGCCTCATGCTCAAGCAAACCGTTGGCACACTCACTTCTGATGATATCAACGAGGTGAACGGCTGGCTCACCAGAACGCAACAATAAGAGCTGCTGCATAAAAGAAAACCTGTTTTATGGCTTCTTTTCATTATGTTTAATGGAGAGAGATTGTCGTAATGATGGTCTCCCCAAAGTTAAATCGCCTGAAACTGATTTTCAGGGTAGCAATTTTTTCGTTTCCTTGTGGGATGAGAATTCTTAAGTGTTTAATATAAAAGAGTTACTGCCGTGGCAAAAGAACGTTATAAACGAAAACCGAAAACCCCCGCCAACAAGAACAACCGCAAGCCTTCCCAGTTTTCCGGAGAGCGGGTTAAGGCCAACGATCATATTCTCATCAATGAGTTTCTTTTCCGGCGTGGTGAAAGCTCCCTTGCGGCTGAAATAGTCACTTTTTTTGCTGATCATGACGGTGAGCGCTTCAAGTCTACAGATTTGGCCAGGGCGCTTGGATATACGGAGTCAAAACAGCTTCCCGGTTTCTGGTATGTGCTGCATAAATTGCAGGAAGAGGCGACGCTGGACAAAGACTCCAACCGCTGTTATGGCATGTCAGGGATGGAAGCTACCACCTATAAAGATCATCTTGAGCATGTCAAGCCATTCCCGCTTCCCGGCAAGAAGCAGTACACCGTAGCTCAAAATTATACAGGACACATCTCCACCCATCCCAATGGCTACGGATTTGTTGATGTTGAAGGCTTTGATGACGATATTTTTGTCAAGGCTGGTGATATGGCCACCTCTATTCATGGCGATGAGGTCGAAGTTATGGTTTCAAAAGTACCAGAAACCTACGCTTCAAAATCAACTCCGCATCAACGATGTGAAGGAGTCGTGGCGAAAGTTCTCAGTCGTCGTGTCACCACAATTGTCGGCACGCTGACCAAGGCTAATCGCAGGTTTGTTCTTAAACCTGATGACCGGAAACTGCTTCCTGAAATTCTTGTCTCCATCAAAAACGCCTCCAAAGCAACAGATGGCCAGAAGGTGCTTCTTGGAGAGCTTGATTTCAGCAAAGAGGGAGTGATCCATGGAAAGGTCCTTGAAATTCTTGGGCAGGCAGGCGATTCAGCGGTTGAGGTGAGCGCTATTGCCCGCAGCAAGGGGATTGATGAAACCTTTGATACCGCGCTGCTCGATTTTGCCGCCTCTGTGCCTGAGTCGATTACCGAAGAGGAGATCAAGAGCAGGCTTGATATTCGTGATAAAGTTGTCTTTACCATTGACCCTGTTGATGCAAAAGATTTTGATGATGCCTTGTCCATTGAGCTTCTTGAAGACGGCCTCTACAGAATCGGCGTTCATATTGCTGATGTTTCACACTATGTTCCTGAAAATTCTCCCCTTGACCGTGAGGCATTGAAGCGTGCGACCTCGGTCTATCTGGTCGATCGGGTGATTCCCATGTTGCCTGCACGACTTTCCGAACAGATATGCAGTCTCAATCCCGGCGTTGACCGGATGGCTTTCTCTGTTTTTATAGTTATTACCCCTGACGGTGAAGTTCGCAAGCATGAGTTTCACAAAACGGTTATTCACTCCAAACGCCGCTTTACCTATGAGGATGTTGAAGAGATACTGAAACGTGGTGAAGGCGACTATGTTACTGAGCTTCAGTTACTCGATCGTCTGAGCATCATCTTGCGTGAAAAACGGTTCAAACATGGAGGACTCGATTTCGATACTGAGGAGGTTCGCTTCAAGCTTGGCAATAAGGGTGAGCCCCTGGAAGTAATTAAAAAAGAGCGCCTTGGTAGTCATCGCCTTATTGAAGAGTTTATGCTGCTCGCCAATCGAAAGGTGGCTAAATATCTGACCAAGACCTTCAGGGAGAACAAGAAAGAGCCGCAGCCTGTCATTTACAGGATACATGGCGCTCCACAGCAGGAGAAGGTGATTATTCTTGCCAATTTTGTCAAGAGGCTTGGTTTTGACCTCAAGCTGAACCGAGGCAAAGAGGGGCCAATTGTTTCAGCACAGGTGCTCCGTAATCTCTTGCAGCAGGTTAAAGGTACCAATGTTGAGTTTTTAGTCAGCGAGCTGGTGCTGCGCTCCATGTCTAAGGCGGTCTATACCGGAGACAATGTCGGCCATTACGGCCTTGGTTTTGAGCACTACACTCACTTCACCTCACCGATCAGGCGTTACCCCGATTTGATTGTTCATCGGATGCTCTTTGAGTATGAGAATCTCCGCAAGAAGCGTCGGAAGATTACTCCCGCACGGCTTGCCGAGTTGACCGATAAGATTCAGACAGTTTGCCAGATATCCAACGAGCGTGAAAAGAGCGCTGTGGAGGCAGAGCGTGAGTCGATCAAGCTCAAGCAGGTTGAGTATATGGCCAGCCATGTTGGCAAGGTTTACCCAGGAGTTATTTCCGGAGCCACCGATTATGGCATCTATATCAGAATGGTCGACTTTGCCATAGAAGGAATGGTTCACATGCGCAATCTTACCGACGATTACTACGAGTATGATGAGGCCACCTACTCCCTGGTTGGAAAACGTCGCAAAAAACGGTTGCAGATTGGCCAACGGGTAAAGGTGAAGGTCAACAGCGTTGATATGCAGCGACGGACGATTGACCTGGTTCTGGAGTAGGGGGAGAGCCCGGCGAGGACAACGGCTTCTATGAAACAGAGTATCAAAGAAGCCGTCGATGGAGGATAAAAGGTTTTGCTAAAAACAGTTAATGGCAATTATGGCCATGACAGGTTTTTTCTTCAGTTACTTTTGCCAGAGCCCCTTGGCTGAAACGTGTTAAAGCTGTTTCAAGAGTAGGGGACATTGCTGCCATATAGACATCAATGCCCATCATGTGCAGCTTATTGGCTGCCCCGGCCCCAATTCCATTGCAAAGCAAGACATTTACTCCCAGTTCTGAAAAGAAATGAGCAGGAGTGCACTGACCGTGGTCGTGATGCATTGATGTATTTGGGATAATTTCAAAAGAGCTGTTTTCACTATCTGGTACAGCAAAAAATGGAGCACTTCCGAAGTGCTCACTCATTCTTGAGTTTTGGCCAGCTTGCTCATCCAATGGTACAATTATTTTCATTTTTTCCTTTTGTCTACAAGTTTTCAATATGTATCTCACCTGTTTCTTTTAGTTTTCAGGGTTGAACTCCCCAAAGCTTGCGGTGAATTTTGTTACGTTTCTTCTCTGACCAGATACCCCCCAGCTTTCGGCGGGGGACTTCATTGTAATTGATCGAGTTGTATTCCTGATTTACCGAAGAGGGATAACGAGCCTGTTAAAAGGTAAAAAGTTTAACTCCATCAGCTCTCATTTTTGCTGCAACAACAGGGGGTTTTGCGACACTGACACCTGAGATTAACTGCGCCTCTGTCATGTTGTTGTTCGGCAGAAATAGTGGGCACACTTCAACCGTTACACCACGAGCGATCAAGCTGGCAAGCAGCATCTGGGGCGATTTGTTGATGGGCTTGAGCATTGTCTCTTCGCTGTTTTTCACTGCAAGTTTTCCGGCAGGGCCGCAAAGCATCATTTGCAGCGATTTGCCCTGATCAAGTGTCTGCGTTGAGAGCACGAGCGCCATCATCTGGGTCATTGGATCTGCATCGCTAATGATAACGAACAACCCTTTTGTGTTGTCGGCAGCAAGTGATGCAGTCAATGCTGCGCCTGCATTTACCCCTGCATTTGTGGATGGAGCGGCTGCAGATGCAGATTTTGTTGTTGCCGCTTCAGTGAATTGAGGGGGGAACATCAATGCCACAGCACAGAGCAGCATTGGCATTTTTTTGTGAAAAAGTGACATTGTAGAGAGTCTCCCGTAAAGGTTATAATATTGTGAAAATCATATAAACCATTACCTGATTTGATAGTATCCGTTATATCATGAACACGTGATATGCTCAAACCAAGTCTTTAATTATTAGCATAGGCTAATAATTAAAGATCAATGATCAAAGAAATTTTTATTCATACAAACAAAGCGGCATGTCTTGAAAAGTTCGGAGCAAGCCGCTTTGGTTATGGTATCTTGATATGACTATCAGTAGTGTCCGGTTAAAATAAAGAGAGCTGTGCAACAGGGTCCCGCACTTTTTGCAGTGAGCGTTCATCCAACGACAAAATATCAATAAGGGATCATGCAAAAATAACTTGAACAAATGAGTTGATTTCCTTACTATAATGTTATGGATACCATGACCTTAGTAAGGGAAAAATATTACGCATTGCGAAGCCGACTTGATGAAGCTACGTTGCGATTGTGGGTAGCGGTCGAAGCGCATAGCCTTGGGCGTGGTGGCGTGAGTACCGTTGCAAA
>CAIWUU010000107.1 GCA_903915955.1 uncultured Chlorobiaceae bacterium
CTGACAGGGTTTTACCGGAGTATCTGAACTGGTATCTCAGTCAGCGGGAAGCGCAGGTGTTTTTGACAAGCAGGGCAAAAGGGACTACCCAGAAGATGATCAGCAAGGAGGTACTTGAAGATCTGGAAGTTCTCCTGCCTTCATTGGAGTGTCAAAAAAATATTGTTGAGCTGGCCTCGCTCTCCGCTCGTGAAGAGAGGTTGCTTGGTGTACTTGCTGAAAAACGGAAACGATATATTTCAATGGCATTAATGCGTTTTGCAAAAGGAGCTTAAAGGATGAGTAACAAGATCGATCAGAAGGATATAAATAATGCGGCATGGGCAGCGTGCGACACCTTCAGGGGTGTTGTTGATCCGGCACAGTACAAAGACTACATCCTTGTGATGCTGTTTTTAAAATACATTTCAGACGTCTGGCAGGATCATTACGATACGTACCAGAAGCAGTATGGGGATGATGACGGACGAATCCTCCGCAAAATGGAGCGTGAGCGATTTGTGCTCCCGGTTATAACACTGACCGAAAAAAACAGGGCGAGCGGTGAAGAAAAGATTCTTGACAAGTTTCCGGCAACTTATTACAGCCTTTATGAACGCAGGGCGGCGGCCAATATCGGTGAGCTGATCAATATTGTTTTTGATCACATTGAAGAATCCAACAAAGCCAAGCTGGAAGGAGTTTTCCGGAACATTGACTTTAACAGTGAAGCAAACCTCGGCAAGACCAAAGATCGTAACCGACGCCTGAAACAACTGTTGGAAGACTTTTATAAGCCACAGTTGAATATGAAGCCAAGCCTTGTTTCAGAGGATGTCATTGGCAACACCTATATCTATCTGATTGAGCGCTTTGCCTCGGATTCAGGCAAAAAGGCCGGAGAGTTTTTTACCCCGCTTAAAGTGACCGAACTCGTAGCCAAACTCGCCAGTCCCAAACCTGGTGACCGTATTTGTGATCCTGCATGCGGTTCTGGCGGTCTTCTGGTACAGGCGGCCAAAGTGGTCGGTGACCGGAACTTTGCGCTGTTCGGTCAGGAGTCCAATGGCAGCACCTGGGCGCTCTGCCGCATGAATATGTTCCTGCACAGTTTCGACAGTGCCCGCATCGAGTGGTGCGACACCCTGAACAGCCCCCTTCTGGTGGAAAATGACCGCCTGATGAAATTCAATTGCGTTGTCGCCAATCCACCACTCTCCCTCGATAAATGGGGAGCTGAAGATGCTGAAAGTGATCAATTTAACCGCTTCTGGCGCGGGGTTCCTCCCAAAGGGAAGGGTGACTGGGCCTTTATCAGCCACATGATTGAAACAGCGCTTGAAAAAGAGGGTCGCGTTGCAGTGGTTGTTCCGCACGGTGTGCTTTTCAGGGGTGCTGCTGAGGGGCGCATTCGCCAGAAAATGATCGAAGAAAACCTGCTTGATGCGGTCATCGGGCTGCCGGGCAATCTCTTTCCAACCACCAACATTCCGGTGGCGATTCTGGTCTTTGACAGAAGCCGAGAGCGACCTGGGAACGCCGAGCCCCAGCTCGGCAATGTACTCTTCATTGATGCAAGCCGTGAGTTTGTCTCTGGCAAGAATCAGAATACGCTCAGCGCAGAGCATCTCGACAAGATTATAGGTACATACAAAGAGCGCAAAGAGGTCGCAAAATATGCCCATGTGGCCGAGTTCGCCGAGATCAGGGAAAACGACTTCAACCTCAATATCCCTCGCTATGTGGACACCTTTGAAGAGGAAGAGGAGATTGATATTGATGCCGTCC
>CAIWUU010000108.1 GCA_903915955.1 uncultured Chlorobiaceae bacterium
CAAGGATACCCTGAAAATGTTCCGTGACCGTGGCGACGTGCATGGATTTTTTCCCCCCGAAGGTGAACAGGATGCTCATGTTGCGGCGCTGGCTCAAACTCCTAATCTCGACAGCTATGACCTGGGCGAATCGGCTTATCCCTGGCATCAGGTCAAGGACTCTCTGGGTAACGCTCTGCGGCTGATTCGTCCGGTGGTGGTGATGGATGAAGGGCACAAGGCTGTTTCGGAACTGGCTTTTTCGACACTCTATGGCTTCAACCCCTGTTTTGTTCTGGAACTGACCGCGACTCCGAAAGACGTAGCGTCAACAACCGGCAGGAATCCACGCTCAGCACGTTACGCCAATGTGCTTGTTGATGTGAAGGGCATTGATCTTGATCGTGAAGGGATGATTAAAATGCCGCTCAATCTGGATCCGAGAGCCGGGAGCGATTGGCACAATACACTGGCAGTGGCGCTCAATCGGCTTCGCCTGCTGGATGAAGCTGCGAAGTCACTGCAAGCTGATTCCGGCAGATATATTCGCCCCATTCTTCTGGTGCAGGTTGAGCGCACCGGCAGTGACCAGCGGGACGGGAATCATATCCATGCGCTCGACGCAAAGGAGTGGCTTTCCAATGTTGGCGGTCTCGATGAGGCTGAGATTGCCATCAAAACTGCGGATACCAACGATCTGGCTGCGCCCGAGAATCTGGATTTGCTCGGCACCACGAACCGGGTTCGCGTCATTATCACCAAATCGGCATTGCAGGAGGGGTGGGATTGTCCTTTTGCCTATGTTTTGTGTGCCCTTGCAGCAAGCGCCAATCTGTCGGCCATGACGCAGTTGATTGGCCGGATTCTTCGCCAGCCGCACGCCGAGAAAACGGGAGTTGCGTTGCTTGACGAGAGCTATGTTATCACCCATCATGCCAATACCGCTGACGTGGTCAATGCCATAAAAAAGGGGCTGGAAGAGGATGGTATGGGCGATCTGGTCAAGGAGATTCGGACAAGTGACTCGGCAGCGCCATCGGGGCCACGAACTGTTTTACGACGGAGCAGGTTTGCCGGGACGGCAATTTTTCTGCCACTGGTGCTTCGAGTGACCGGCAACGACATTCGTGAACTGCGCTATGAGGATGATATTTTGTTTGCCCTCGACTGGCAGCGTCTTGATCTTTCTTCACTTGTGGCCAAAATTCCTGACAACATCAACAGTGCGGAACGTCAAATGCAGCGTATCCGACTTGCGGAGTCGGGCGATGAACGCATCATTTCCGAAGTTGCGGGCGTTACCCAGGAGCACCTGATGTTTGATACCGCCTACGCTGTTCGGATGGTTTCGGATATTGTGCCGAATGCCTGGTGGGCGCGTGACATTATCGGTCAGCTTCTTGCCGGTCTCGAATCCCGTGGCTTCGGTAAAGCTCAAGTAAACCAGCTTTCGGGCCTGATTGTCGAAGAGCTGCGCAAATGGCTGGAGGAGCAGCGTAACGAGAAGGCCGAGGCGTTGTTCCGTACCGAAGTGCTGGCAGGTCGCATACAGTTTCGGCTGCGCGCCGATGGCCGTAATTGGAAGTTGCCCTTCACGGCGGAGACTTTCGAGCCTGAAGGTGCCGAGCAATTGAATGGAAGGGATGGCGGCGCGTTGGACAAAAGTTTGTTTTCCCCTCTTTACAAAGGCGACTTTTCCAGTCAGGACGAGCGCGACATTGCCGTCTATCTTGATGGCGACAAGGCCCTGACATGGTGGCACCGCAATGTAGCCCGCTCTCATTATGCCGTTCAGGGCTGGCACCGAGAAAAAATTTATCCTGACTTTATCTTTGCTGTGCGGCACGGTGAGTATGCCAGCAAACTGGTTGTGCTTGAGATGAAGGGCAAGCATCTTGCGGGCAACGATGATACGGAGTACAAAAAAGCCGTCCTGCATCTCATGAGCAACTCTTTTGCCGCTGAACAGACGCTCCATGTCGGTGAGCTGGATCTTGTCGGAGATAATGGCATCGATGTCGAGTGCGATCTGGTGCTGATCCCCGAATGGAAGAGCCGGTTGCCGGGTTTCTTGAAATAGACTCCGATGCTATTCGTGCTGCAATTGAATATTTTCTGAGCGGGATGGGAAAATAGGTTCGGTGCTATTGTGGGGAATTCTGCGTGAAAATCTTTGGCGGTTTTCTCCAGAAACAGAAATTAACGCTATTCGGGTGAACTCATGAATCAATCGAAACTTCAAGTGCTGTTGAACAGTCTGATTACGTCCTGGGAAAACGAAGTTATCGAATTTAAACAGGCTGGAAATGATTATTCTACCGACAAGATTGGTGAGTACTTCTCAGCTTTGGCCAACGAAGCAAATTTGCGTGGATTAGATGCGGCATGGCTGGTTTTCGGAGTGCATAACAAAACCCGAAAAGTAGTCGGTTCTGACTACCGACTGCAGTTGGAGCGCCTGCAAAGCACAAAAATGCAGATTGCCGTAAACAGTGAACCCAGTATTACCTTTCGCAACATCCATGAACTGCAGGATGCAAATGGGCGGGTAATTTTATTTGAGATACCGCCTGCTCCCAGGGGAATGCCGATTTCATGGAAAGGGCATTACTATGCTCGCGCAGGTGAGAGCTTGACCAATCTCGGCTTGGATAAGCTTGATGAAATCCGGCAGCAGACTATGTTTAGCGACTGGTCTGCACAGATTATTCCTGATGCCACAATAAGCCATCTTGACGAAACTGCATTGCACAAGGCACGCGAATCGTTTGGCCGGAAGTACGCCAACAGGTTTTCGTCTGATGAAATCTTGAACTGGTCGTTGCCGGTATTTCTTGATAGAGCAAGGCTGACGCAGGATCGCAAGCTTACCCGAACTGCACTATTGCTTCTGGGAAAGCCGGAATCAGCTTATGTTCTTTCCCCTCACCCGGCACAAATGACATGGAAACTTGAGGGTGCGGAACGCGCTTATGAGCATTTCGGACCGCCTTTTTTGCTCAATACTTCAGCACTTTATCAGAAGATTCGGAATATACAGCTTCGTATTCTCCCTGATGATGCCCTGCTGGCTGTTGAAGTCGCCAAGTATGACCAGAAAGTTGTGCTTGAGGCATTGCATAATTGCATTGCTCATCAGGACTATACCCGTAATGGACGCATCATTGTTACTGAACAGCTCGACAAGTTAATTTTCGAAAATGAAGGCTCTTTTTTTGAGGGAACGCCGGATGACTATATCTCCGGCAATAAAACTCCACGCCGTTATCGCAACCCTTTCCTTGCGCAGGCTATGGCGGAATTGAACATGATCGATACTATGGGCTATGGTATTCATGCAATGTATGTTGGTCAGGCAAAACGATATTTCCCTATGCCGGATTATGATCTCAGTGATCCTTTCGCTGTAAAGATGACGGTTTATGGACATGTGGTTGATCCTGCCTATAGCCGGTTATTGATCCAGAAAACAGATCTTTCTCTGACAGATATTCTCTGCCTTGACCGTATTCAGAAAAATCTTCCATTGCCGGAGGTAACTATCCGACATTTGCGAAAAGGCGGTTTAATTGAAGGACGAAAGCCGAACATCCATGTTTCTGCTGTTGTCGCAGAGGCTACTGCGAGCCAGGCAGAGTATATCCTGACCAGAGCACAAGACAACGCGTATTATGCCAAGTTGATCTTTGATTATCTGGAAAAATTTGGTGAAGCATCACGGAAAGAAATCGATAAGCTGCTGTGGACGAAGTTAAGTGATGCCTTGGATGATGAGCAGAAAAGTAAAAAAGTTGCAAATTTGCTTGCTAATCTTCGTCGGTCAGAACGCATTTATAATGCGGGGCATCGAAAGGATCCTCTCTGGCGACTTGCAGAAAAGAGTGCAGAATAAAACGGCCTGTTTGCAGAAAAGAATGCGGGATAAATATTTTATAATTTATTATTATATAATATGTTGATTCAAATATCCCCCTCCTTTTTTGCAGAAAAGAATGCAGAATAAAACAGGTCGTTCGCAGAAAAGCGGGTAACGGATCTGGCAGTTTACGGGTCAGCCTATCAAATTGCTCTTGCTGGCATGTAAAGATGACTATTATTGATTCCTGTCGAAATCGCAGAAAGGAGATATTGCTACCGATTGTTATTACTTGATATTGTTGGGGATAATGGTGGGAACAAAAAAAGATCTGGTGCTGTTCCGGAATGGAAAACTCGATTACCGGATTTTTTGCGTTAAAGCAGAGAGTGAAAATGGCTGAAAAACTGAAGGAGATCACCCGATGAACTTCGAAAAACTGGATGCGATGAAAGCCCGGCTGGAGAGCTTCAGGCCGTTCAGCCCTGAGATGCTCAGCACACCAAAGGTGACTACGAACCCTTTCTGTCGTTGATGGCTGAAACGGTTGAAGAGGCGTTTGAACCTTACTGGTATGTGCTTGGTGTTGGGATATGATGAAATGAAAAACAGAAGTGTAAATTATTCGGGTGAACTCATGAATCCATCGAAACGTCAAGTGCGGTTCAAAGTACTCGAATCATAAGAATTACTGCACAGGGAGAAGCAAACAATGAAAATAGAGTCAATACGGTTAAAAAATTTTAAGGCTTTCAAGGATGCGGAGTTGATTGATCTGCCGAATTTCTGCGTCTTTGTAGGGGCGAATGGCACAGGCAAGAGTACCATCTTCTCCGTGTTCGGCTTTCTGAAAGATGCCATCACCAGCAATGTCAGCACTGCGCTTGCAAAGCTTGGCGGAAGCCGGGGGTTTTCAGAGGTG
>CAIWUU010000109.1 GCA_903915955.1 uncultured Chlorobiaceae bacterium
CAGGGCCTTCATGGATATTCGTATCTTTGTATAAATCAGGTTTATTTCGGCTTCTTGGCTATAAATTTTCCTTCTTGTTTTTCTTTGCTGTGTTTCTGACCTTACTTTGGTACTTGGCTTTGATTATCGCACAGTTTAGGTCTTTTTTATAAACAGGAAATATGCAGGAGATTTGATTGATGCCGTCATTCACCTTGTATCAAGATGCCAAGGTGATTGGTCATGCTCATTTGGCTATACGATTGCCTTTACCTGTAATCAACAGTCGTTATGAACAAGGTAAAACATAGGAAACTTGAGGCTTCCGGGTGGAAGATCGGAAGCGTTGATGAATTCCTGAAACTGAGCCAGGAAGAGACGGAATTCATAGAATTAAAACTCTCCTTGAGCCAGAACCTTAAAGAACGCCGTCAGTCGCTCCGGTTGACTCAGAAAGATTTTGCAAGAATGATCCATTCAAACCAGTCCCGCGTTGCAAAAATGGAACCTGGCGATCCGGCCATATCGATTGATCTGCTTGTAAAATCACTGCTTGCCCTCAAAACTTCCAAAACAGAGGTGGCAGGAATGCTTCCCCACTGATCGGAGACTCTCTCTTTTCCGTAAATTAGCCTGAATGCGGAATGAACAGGATTGAGAATCTGCGATAAATCAGGAAAAGAGGCTGAAAACAGGCCATCATCTACAGTGTTCAAAGAACCATGTTTTTGCGTTGATTCGATTATATTGCATAAAGATAAAAGCATTCCGTTCAAAAATCTGCTGATAAAGCTATCGAATAGAGTGTTATGGAAATTTTTGAATCAGATATATGGCTAATCTGCTGTTAACCAGGAGGTGCGTCCGCACATGTCCTTACTGTTTTGCTCGTGATCACATGAGTACAAATGATTTACATGCTGAGGTCAGTTGGGAGGACTTGATCTATGTTGTTGATTTTTTTGAATCATCTGGCGAAAAGCGACTGTCGTTGCTTGGTGGTGAACCGTTACTGCATCGCCATTTTCCGGACATGGTGCTCTATCTGCTTCAACGTGGCTTTCAGGTTACGGTTTTTACCAGTGCGGCGATACCGCAGGAACTGACAGATAGTTTACGGCATTTTCTCCCGACGGATCCGGAAATACCGTTGGATTTTGTCTGCAACCTGAATGAACCAACGCTTTCTCCGAAAAAAGAAAATGAGTGTGTTGAATATTTTCTGGAGCAGTTTGGTACGAAGTGCGGTCCAGGGTTTAACATTTACCGACCGGACTTTGACCTCACCTTTCTGTTTGACCTCGTCAATCGATACGGGCTTAAGCGTCACCTGCGTCTTGGTCTTGCTGCGCCCATTCCCGGTGCTGATAACCAATGTCTCTCAATCAGCTCAATTCGTCCTGCAATGAAACGGTTGCTCTCTTTTAGCGAGGATTTTGCTCGTAACCGGTTGCAGATTAGGCTTGACTGTGGCTTTACGCTATGCTCTTTTACTGACGAAGAGCTGGGGAAGCTGTTCAAGATTTCGTCACCACTGAATTTCGGTTGTGGTCCCGCAATTGATATTGGGCCGGATATGATGGTCTGGTCATGCTTTCCGCTGTCACGTCTTGCGCCACGTTCGCTCTATGAATTCAGCTCTCTTGGGGAGTTGCTTGACCATTTTCGCTCACAAATGAATGATATTCGTGCCGAAGCCGGAGGCATTCATTATGAGTGCGATGAATGTCAACACCGGGAAATAAAACGTTGCGAAGGCGGTTGTGCTGCCCATATACTTAAAGCTATGAAAGATGAACCTTTTATCCGTCTTCCGGAGATTAATAAATGCTTGCAAAACCTGTAGATTTATTCTGTCGTCCAGCAGAATGGATTCCACAACTGATGAATCTCCAAGCTGAAACGGTCTCCTTGCCTGCCACTGAAGAAAACCTGACCAAAGCAAGGATAGTTGCATCGCTGGGAGTTCGGGTAACACTGGATCTCTCTCTTGGTACGATTGACTGGGAAGCATTACGTGAGCTTCTTGTCTATGCTGTGTACGGGCGTTGTTCACATGCCATTATTGAGCCATTTGAGACGATGATTGAACAACCTCCGCCGCAACAAGAGGCGTTGAACGAGCGTTTTATTAACCGAGACTCTTGCATCAACTGTCCGGGGTGGCGTGCCTGCTATGGCGAGTGGAAAGAGCAATGCACATCGCAATGCCGCGACTTTTTCACTGAAATTATTGATGCTCGTCTCTACAGGCAAAAACAGCCAGGAGGAGCAGTATGCCGACCCTGATTGTTAAACCAACTGAACGTTGTACATCGCATTGTGCTTACTGCGATGTGGTTACAAAAAAGAGGCAATTCGATGATATGACAGAGGCGACGTTGCGGCTTGTGTTTCAGCGTGTCAATGATTACCTGGAAACGTATCCTGACGGCGACATTACCTGGATATGGCATGGTGGTGAACCGCTCTTGATGGGGAAGCCCTTTTATATCAAGAGCCGGGAACTCCTTGAAACGGTGTGTAAAACAACACGAGACAGAATCACTTTCGCCATGCAGAGCAACTTGATGCTCATGGATGAGGAGTGGGCGGGATTGCTCAAGGAGCTTGGAATCCATTCTGTTGGTTCAAGTTATGATCCACTTGATGGCGCACGGGGGCCCGGAACCATCTGTGATACCACCACCTACAACAGGGCGTTTCTGCAAGGGAAAATGGTTGCTGAACAGCATGGCATAGGGGTAGGAATCATCTATGTGTTGACCAAGCCAGCGCTTGAACGCCCGTTGGATATTTTTTATCATCTTGTCAATATTACCGGTGGTGGTTTCAACATCCATCAGGTGCTGCTGTATCATAACCGCAGGCCTGACCTTGCAGTTACTCCCGATGAATATGTGGCTTTTCTTGGGGAAATTTTTCCTGAGTGGTGGGCGCATCGTGAACGTTATGGCAAGATTGAACCTTTCAACTCATTGGTGCGCAACATTATTGAAAATCACCGCTCGCTTGGATGTGTTTTTAGCGGGAGCTGTATGCGTAACCATATTTCGATAGCTCCCGACGGGCATCTTTCACACTGTGGCCGTTCCGAAGACTGGGATTTGCTCGACTACGGCATGTTGCAGGATAAAACTCTTGATGTGGTGTTGAATGATCCACAACGGGAGGCGCTCGAAAATCGCAATGCGCTCCTTCGCAATAGTGAGTGTGTTGATTGCCGTTTCTGGAGTCTCTGCCATGGTGGTTGCCCTCTGGATGGATGGGCTGTTCATGGCGATCTTCTTCGTCAAAGCCCGTGGGGATGTGCCGAAAAAAAATTTATTACCGAATATTTTGAACCGATTACCGGAGCATTGTATGCAGGAAGAGATTACCTGGATTAACCCGCTTGGCGGACTTGGCGACACGTTGATGCTCTCCGGTGTGCTCAAGTTAGCTCTGGAGCGCGATCCTGATTGTCGTTTTCAACTTGTTCGCCGTACCAAATATCTGCCATTTTTAGCGCATCATCCGGCGATTAGTTTTGTTGGTTCGCCACCTCGGACGGCAACGCTGATTGGCACTGACTATTGGAGCACGGAACGTTATCGGCAGGGCGGGCGTGCATTTCAGTGCCTTGCCGAAAAGTTCAATTTGCCGTTGCCGGTGTCAGAACGTTTGTGGCTGCCCAATATGGAGCAGCTATCATTTCCATGGCCCTCGTTTCCGCCACTGCGTCCGCGAGTTGTGTTTTCTGCAAATACAGATTCACCACGCAAAAAGTGGGAGAGGCGCGAGTGGGCAGCGCTTGCCGCAAGATTTCGGAAAGAGGGGTGGAGTGTTCTTCAGACAGGCCGATTGGATGAGCCATATATTCCAGGAGCTCTGTCGCTGCTGGGGCTCACCACGCCGCTTGAATTGATCGCCTTGCTGAAAGAGTGTGATCTCTTGATATCCACTGATAGTTTTGCCATGCATGCTGCCAAACTGGTTAAAAAACCTGCCATTATTCTCTGGGGGCCAACGCTTTTATCAGTGTATGGCTATGAAGGGCATTGGCATATTTCAGCTGAAAAACAATGCACTCCCGCTTGTATTGGCCCAACTCGTGGTGGCCAGTATGGAGTGCCCTGTACCGAGGTCAATCATTGCATGGCATCCATAACAGCAGAGGATGTGTGGAAAATGGTCAACAGCAAAGATGTTCAATGAGCGCCCGGGAAAGTTTTTGCTGTAAAGACTAAAAAAAGTAATTTCTCTGAATCGTATCCACTTGCAACCATTAATTCAAAAGCGAAAGGAGAGTGAGCATGGATGATAAACCAGAAAAAACGATAAACCGACGAGAGGCGATAAAAATGCTGGCGCTCAGTGCTGCAGGCGCAATAACCTCTCTTGCGTTAGGGCGTGATGCGTTCGCATGGAATGAATACTACTCATACTTCTCCCACTCCTACTCCTCCTTCTACTCCTCCTCCTACTCTTCCTACTACTACTCATACTACTCATACTTCTCCCACTCCTACTCCAACTCCTACTCCTCCTACGATCGTGCGCAATATAGCTCGTATTCTCCCTACTCTTCTCAATACAGTTCCTACAGCTCCCACTATACTTCGCATACTACCCCTGACTCTTCAGGGAGACTCAAAATCAACGACGAATATGGCGGAGGCATTGTATTTTACGTTGATGCCAGTGGGCAGCATGGCTTGATTGTAGCCAGGGAGGATATTTGCAAACCGTATACAGACCAATGGGGTGCAAATTATGGATCAACAGGAATTTTTTTTCGATGGAGTACAGGCGAAGACAAGAATGCCGATGCTCCGGATTATGCTTATGGTTTATTGGGTACAAGCACAGGAATCGGAACTGGAAGATCAAATACAGAAAAAATACTGACAAAATATTCACCATCGCGCTATCCGAACAGTGCTGCTGCGGTAGCACAAGCGTATCGAGGTGGTGGGCGTAGCGACTGGTTTTTGCCAAGCAGAGACGAGCTGGCGCAACTATACAGTAATAGAAATGTTGTTGGCGGTTTTTCCGGCAGCTTCTACTGGAGTTCTACGGAGTACAGTGCAGATTACGCATGGTTCCAGTACTTCACCAGTGGCTACCAGGACTTCAGCTACAAGTACCTCAGTTGGTGTGTTCGGGCGGTGCGGGCTTTTTAACCATTTATCAATTAAACAATTAAGGGGGTACCGGGGGCAAAGCCCCCAGTCGAAAAATATTTTGCATAACGTGAAGTTGCCCATCACAGTAACGTCTCCCGACTTCGCCAATTAGTGTCATGTCATTCGTATAAAAGCGTTATCTCATTCTTCATAATCACCAACCAAGATTTGACTATGAAGAAGTACAAAGTGACCCTGACCCAAGAAGAGAGAAAAGAACTGAATGCACTCAGTAACAAAGGAAAGCGCGCGGCTCAAACGATGCTGAATGCCTTGATTTTACTGGCTTGTGATGAAGGCGAATACCAGATAGAACCTAATTTCCCGCGCAAATTATGACGAGGCCATGTCCGGCAGCTCAATATTGAGTTCCTTGAGAATATCCCTCTGTGCTTTGGTCAGCTCGGTGAGAATGTGTCCATACTTGCCAGTGCAGTTCACTTTGGTGAGCGTCTCCATTTCTCGCAGAAGCTCACGCACCGTGTATTTTTCAATGAGTCCAGATGTTCTCATCCTCTGGCGTAGTTCGCTGATGAGAATCAGAGTGATGAACTGGATGAAAAGTCTGCCGTCGGCAGTCGTTGATTTGTGCATCCGCAGTCGCTTCATGTCCATTGAGTTTTTTAAATCATCGAAACACTTCTCCACGGCATCCTTGTCACGGTACACCCTTATGGCCTCCAAGGGGTCTTTGATTCCAATGGAAAGTAGTGCCTGGAATCCCGCATTCCGGTTGATGTGTTGGCTTATTGCTTCAGTGTTATACGTGACTGCCAGCCCGTGCTTGGGTGTTCTCCTCTGGATAAGAAAATCATCATAAGCCTTCTGGTGCTTTGCTACAGGCTTGCCCGATTCGAGTTCCTGTTTGTACTGAACCAATTCTTCGTTAAAGGAGTCTACGTCCTTGGCATGGCTGCTCGCATTATAGTACAGGTGAAGATAACAGCGACGATTTTCCTTTCCCCAAGGATAGATTCGCGAGTGGACATACAGTATTTCGTCATCAAGCTTGCGATACCCGGCAGGCCCATGGATAGTTTCACGAATGTCGTCAATGGCATTCTGCAACCACTTGTTGTTCAATGGCATACCAATAGTGAAGCGATCACGGCGCTGCACCAAATCGTCAATGTTCTTTTTGCTGTAGAACCCTTTATCCATAACAAAATGCACTCGCTTTACCTCAAGAGCCTTGAAGGTCAGCACAAGATTGTGCAGCATTGAGACATCGTTTATACTACCCGGAACGCGATGGTAATAGAGGGGCAGTGCTGTTTTCTGTCCGAAGAGCATGGCGAGATTGAGTTGGGGAAGCTTCTCGTCATCACGGTTATAGCCGTATTTGATGAATTCATTCAACTCCGAGTACGAGGAAATAGAGGTTATGTCATAGCAGAGGTAATCATCTTCCAATGCTTTTTTTATCCATTTAGCCAAAAATGTCTCCTTCTCATCAATCCCTATAGAAGAGATAAGGATGCTGAATCAAGAGTTCCGTGAAGGCAAAGCTCCCACAATCACGAAACAAGATATTAACGAGGGAGAGAGGAAAAAAAGGTTTTCGGATAATGACAGAGTAACGGTAAGAGTTCCATTACTCCTAACATCAGCGCTTTTATCGCTACCATTCGAGAGGAAACAATAAGCTCTATGGATATCTGGGCTGGCGGTTGTCACTATATGTGCCTGAAAATCTTATAACGACTAAAGAAGCAGGATTAATTCTATCCTACTTGGCGGTTATGAAGAATCTTGGAAATGTCTGTATTTATCACTTATACAGGAACAGTTATACAGAAGCACGCAGGAAAAAAAATACAACATTCTATCAAGTGTCTGACAGGGGTTGCGACCTACCGCGACAGAATTACAGTGCGGATTAAAGAAATATTTCATAGACTACAGTGTTGATAGGTCGCATCGGTCGTTGGGCTACAGTACACCTGAAAAAGTTTACCGGGCAGCCAGCGGAGGCGGTGCAAGGATAGTTGACAAGTATGGGAAGTTGAACAAGCCGACAGAAGAGTTAAAGGTAAAAGAGGAGCAGTGCCTTTCCGCTGCATGAACAGGTCAGGTTACCAACTTAAACTCAGCCACTTTTTGTCTACCGGTTGGGGTCCACTTTAATAATCCTCTGAATGGGGTGTGATGGAAAACAAGAAAGAATACAGCGGAAAAGTTCTTGTAGCTGGAGCGACAGGAAAAACTGGTCAGTGGGTGGTGAAAAGGCTTCTGCAGTACGGGGTTCCGGTTAGGGTGTTTGCACGGGACAAAGCTAAAGCTA
>CAIWUU010000110.1 GCA_903915955.1 uncultured Chlorobiaceae bacterium
CTTGAACTTGCGCTTATACATTATTTTTCAGGTGCAAGGGTTTTGGGCTATTTCCTCCATTTTCCCTGCACAAATATATGAAAAATATAGATTTAATCAAATATAAAATATAGCTTTAGCGCTTTTTCAGCAGACCCTAAATAACGTTTTTCGTGCTACGCAGACGTTTGCAGGGGCTTATTGCCTTACGCCCCTGCGGTGGCGACAACAACGTACTATTCGGTCGAGCAATCTGAATAAACACGTCGTCCATACTTTCAAGCCCTGAAATGGCGCAATACTCGGCCTCTATAGGAGTTCTTCCTGGAATTTCAACAAGATCAGTAAACGAACAAAGCCCGCTGAAGTGCGGGCTTTGTCACATACGGATTATGGAGGCGAAGAGCGGATTCGAACCGCTGTACAAGGTTTTGCAGACCTCTGCCTAACCACTCGGCCACTTCGCCATTTCTGGAATGCAAAAGGTACGACAAAAACTCTTTCTTTACAAATAGTACAACAATGTTTTTCGCTGACCTGAAATGCATAGTTGCATCCTGGCACCCTGCAACACCGGGCAAACAGCTCAATGAAAAAGCCATATACCCGGATTACAAATCACCAACGTATCAAGGTTCGCCGTTTATCCTATCTTTTCAGAACCTGAGATAATAGCACGAACCAGCTTCTCAATTGTTGCATCATCCATCAGCACTGGAATATTGAGGCAGATACTGCTGCGCAGCATGATGCCGGTTTTTGGCCAGAGCGCTTCAAGATCAGCATCGCGGTAACGGTCGTATTCACCAAGAAGGTGCCCCCATACCCCGGCAAAATGCCAGTCGAGCGCTTCGGGAAGAATCTTGGTGCCAAAACCATGCTCGGTCAGGTGCGCTTCGAACTGCAACGCCGCTTCACGATCCCGCACCCTGAAAATAAGGGTATCACCCTGGGCGCCAGCCTCATCACTGAATGGCCTGAGGATAATGTTATCGAGATGGCAAATCGCATCCTTGATTTTCTTCTTGTTCTCCCTTGATCTCGACAGAATCGTCTCAATCTTTGCAAGCTGTGCAAGACCGATTGCAGCCGTGACTTCGCTCAAACGCATGTTCAACCCTTTGGCTCTTCTGGGATCTTTGCCTCTTGGAAGACCGGGGATGTGCATGTGACCATGGTCCGAAAACTCGGCGGCACGGTCATAGATCTCCTTGTCGTTGGTAACAATAATGCCACCTTCACCGGTATGAAGCGTCTTGCCAGCATCAAAGGAGAAAGAGGCTACACTGCCAAAGGTTCCGAGCTTCTGCCCCTTGTAGCTTGCTCCAAGCGCCTGTGCGGCATCTTCAATCAGTACAAGAGCATGCTTCTTGCAAAGCGCAGCAAGCTCGGCCATTTTCGGTGCAGCCCACATTGGAATAACAACCACCGCTTTTGTGGCCGGTGTAATGGCTTTCTCAACCTCCAGAGGATCGAGGTGATACGTTTCATCCAGCTCAACCGGAACCGGAATTGCGCCAAGAGCACTGATAGCTTCTATAGGCGCAATAAACGTCCATGCTGTGGTGATAACCTCATCACCGGGACCAATCCCAGCTCCTGCAAGTGCGCAGTGAATTGCTGCAGTACCAGAGGAGACTGCATGGGCATACTTGACACCCATCCATGCTGCAAATTTCTCTTCAAACTCTCTTGCCTTGTAGTTACCACCGCCATAACGGTACAAGTTTACCTTTTCACGGCTGAAAAGCTCCTGAATTTCAGCCAGCTCTTCCCGCCCTATGAGTTCCGCTCCCGCCATAATATCTTTCCCGTTCGTTTAGGTTAATTGAAAAACAACTTTCAGCGCTGACTCCTCGGTAAACTCAACCGGATTACCTGAAAATGATCCCTTCAGTGCTTCCGAAGCATTATGTGCAAATTCTGCGGCATTGCCTTTTCCATATCCGTAAGGTGCAAGGTTTGGTATCTGCAACTGCTTGTAGAGATCATCCATCTGTTCAAGCAACTCTTCTGTAGCCTCTTTTGGTGAAGGAGTTGAGTGCATCGGGTTGAGGATGGCATACTTTTCATAGCCATGAAGATGGTTGTAGCGCATCACCTCTTTGAGAAAGATCGCTCCTGCCATTCCATGAGGAACGCGGTGCTTGACGCCGAGATAGTAGGCAAAACCGTTGGTAGGGCCATCACCGGAGTTCATAAGGGCCGCAGTGCCGCAAACACTGCCAATGGCAAGGTCAAGCCGCGACTCTGCCCTGTCGAGCTGATTCTGTTGCAAGGCATAAAAAGTGCGCTGGAATCCTTCAACGGAAAAAATTCTGCTCAGTGCAGTATGCTTGATCGAACCAAAACTGTCCACGCAGTGCACAAGGCTGTCCATGGCTGACGCAATCACACTCTCAATCGGAGCGGTCATGGAGAGTTGTGGATCAATAACTGCTTTTTTGGGGAAATTCTTGCGGCTGTTGATCCCAAGTTTGCGCCCCTCCGCCTCGTCAATAAAAACTGCATTATAGCTCACTTCAGCGCCACTGCCCAGCAGCGACGGCACTGTGACAAGCGGCAGCGGGTCGTTCACCCCGGAAGGAAACCCTTTGAGCGAAAGAGCTGGAACATTGTTGGTCATGAGCAGGGCAACGCCCTTGCCAAGATCAAGCGTACTGCCTCCACCTATGGCAACAATCACGTCTGGCATATTGCCCCTGAAAAATTCTGCCACATTTTCGAGATGGGCGTAAGTCGGCTCCCCGGAAAATTCGTTGCAATAGAGCACCGCATTGGTATATCCCGAGGTAAGGCTCTTCAGTACATCCTGAAAATAGTGGCTGCTGGCAACATTGGCATCATAAATGATACCGGGTTTCTGCGCCGATATCTGGGCCAGATGTTCTTTCAGATTCAGTGCTTCGTTAACCCCGATAACAAGATCGGTGGATAAAAAGAAATTCATAACAACAGTGATCTAAGGGTTCTGTTAGTTTTCCTCCTGATTTGCCAGGTTTTTTTTATAAAGGTAGTACTCAATTAAATCTATTTCATCGATAGTATCAATCTCCCATGTCTGCCAAAATTCCATTTCATAAGCGGAGAGCTTTTCGCCTATCCTGTTGTTGAAGGTGGCAAGAGTTTCGGGCGTAAAAATATAGATTGAGCCGTTCTCGATGAACTGAGTTGGCCGATCCTGACGCATTCCCCGATTGCGATAATCAAAGTTCACACTTGCCCACTTCCCTTCACGCGATTCCCACAAAGTGAGATCATCAGCTTTCGTCACCGAGATCAGAGAATCAGCCCCTTCACGACGAAAAACCTCTACGGCAGCATCGATATCACCAGCTCTTCGCAATGGCGAGGTTGCCTGCAAGAAGACAACCGTGCTTACAGGCATCTCATACTCCACTTCAATAACGCCAAGAGCATGAAAGATGGCCGATTCGGAACTCGCCTTGTCACCGGAAAGTTCCGGTGGACGAACTATCACTTCAGCTTCGTACTCTCTGGCAACAGCAGCAATCATCGGGCTATCTGTTGAAACAAAAACTTTGTCGATCGAGGAAGAGGCTAATGCCTGCTGAATCGTCCATGCAAGCAGCGGTTTTCCGGCTACGGGACAGATATTTTTCTCTTTCAGCCCTTTTGAGCCGCCTCGGGCAGGAATTATTGCTACAGTATGCATAGAGTAAACGTTACGTTTTGTTCAACCATACACCACCTGCCGACAGACATCCGCAATCATTCTGGCTGCGGAATTATTCTGGAGAGGTGTCAGCGACTTTAATACATCAGAATCCAGCCCACAATAGACCTCCTTGTTCAAGGCTGAACCTACAAAAATTGTCGATGAAAACTGCGCAATCAGCATTCGTGAATTGGCAATCATCTCCTCTGTTTTGCCCTCACTGAAAACAAGACTATCCGGAGCATAGCGCTCTATCTCTTTTATTGCCCTTTCGGCATTTTCATTGGGATGAAGCTTGAAAATCAGTTGATGCACTCCTGCCATCTCCAGATACTTCTCAATATTTTTCCGGCGATTCTCGTAGATAAAGGTTTCACGATTATCTGATGTACAGACAAGCACATAATCATGGTATGGGAAATCATTCTGAAGATACTTCGCGCAGTTGTCGAAATTTGGAATGCTGGTCACTTCTATTTTTGCGGGGTTTATTCCCTTGCTGATAAAAAGATCGCGGTACCCTTCACTGGCAACGCAAAACTTTTCATAAGCATCGGATAATCCGGTTGTAGCTGTACCAGCAATCCAGCGAGGCACCCACTGAAAGTTCCGGGCAAGATGGTAGAGAACAGTTTCGGGCTCTGTCATCCCCTCTTGTACCAGAACTATTTTTTTACTTCGGATATGCTTTGGCACAATAAGATCTGTACAGGTTACCACAAGATCATAAGCATGCAAAAAACCACCGATATCAAGCTGGAGATGATTAGAACGAAGATACTCAAGGGTGCGATCCGATCTTTTTTTGCCCATGATAGTAAATTCAAGCATCCCAAGATCACTGGCAGTACCAAGGAGACCGTCGCTGAAAAAGGGTGAAAAATACTGATCATACTCGGTCAACCACCCTGCAATCTGGTGCATCTGGGTGGTCTGATTCATGGAACCACAGATAAATAAAATTTTCTTCTTCATGATTCTCCAGGGCTGACAACTTCTGCATCATGCAGATGGACTCCCGAAAAAAACATCACTCCGTACCCTGTGGCATACCAGAACACCTCTTTTAAACGCCTTAACAGCACAAAAGCCCCGCCGTAAGCAAGGACATCAGGCATACCAAGCGCCTGAAAAAAAGCCAGATAACCAAGATCCTGTACACCAAGTCCTGAAGGGATGAAAAAAAAGAGGGTACGAAGCATAGTAAGGGCTATATCAATGGTGAGCACTTCCAAAAAAGTGATATTGATACCGAGAAGTCTCAATATCGTATAACTCTCAATTGCAAGGGTTGACCAGGCAAAAAGATAGATAACCAATACAGGCAGCAGCCTGCTGACATAAGTACCTCTGTAACTCTTCAACTCCTCGTCGGTGTCAAAAAAGCCCGACTCTTTTATAAGCAACCACGCCTTAACTTTTTTGAAGGGCACAAGCATCAGGAGCCTGTGTACATTCCGGGCAGCCTGTCCATTAAGAAGCAATACAAGGAGAAAGAAAAAGAGCAAAAATACCACAAGGCCAGTTGCAATAAGAATATATCCGAGCCCTTCAAACCCCAGCATCTTGAGAGAAACTGACTGCAGCAGTGAAAAACCTGCTATCGAACCAATAATGGTATAAATACCCTGGGCCAAACCAAGCATAAGCTTCCGAACAGCAACGCTTGCAACACCTGAAGGAATTGCAATGCCCATAAACCGGTTACAGAGATAAGGGCGCAAAGGTTCTCCGACAGCAACACCTGCCGGGAGTGTCATGGAGACAGTTTCAGCAATAACCTGTATTTTCAGAAGCTTGAAAAAGGGTATAGCCCTGATGCTCCTGGGAAAAACCTTTGTCCATGCAAAGGTCTCGATCAAATGAAGCGCAAGAAAAGGCAAAACGATCAACAGCGACGATAACCCTATCAATGAGATCAACTCAGCCGAGCGCTTAAGGTCGAGCTGGCTGAAAAGCCAAACAATCAGGATGATGCCAAGACCAAGGCCAACATAGCCTGCCCAAGGAAGACTGGATTTCTTCGTCGTCTGCATGAAAAATGTGGAAACACAGGTTTTTTGGCACTATCACCGACCATCCCTTCGGATGCTAATATAAAAATTCCCTACGTTAATAAAGGACCGAAGTAGCAGAGCCTCGTAACATTACACTGCTCGAGTGTACCGCAGAATATAATGCCATTCCATTTTATACCATTATGTTATTATTATATTGAGCTTAGCGAAGTTCAGAACTGCTTTTTTTGATGGGTTGAGGAGCTGAAAACCTTTTTTGCAAAAAAAGAGCAGAGTCTCCTATACTCTAACATCTTGCGCTTATGGGACTTATCAATCCAGCATTTCAAACACTGCCAGAACTTTTTTCCTCAGTGTTCACCAATTACAGGACAAATGATTCGAAATTTCCATTTGCAAGAAAAATCAACGGGAAATATGAGTCCATAACATATCATGCATTTGAGGAGGACGTACGAACTTTTGCTGCATTTCTGAAACACAGCGGGATAAACTCAAAAGAGAGGGTAGCTATCCTTTCTGAAAACAGACCGGGTTGGTATCTTGCTGATATGGCAATCCTCAACCTCGGTGCAATAAATGTTCCCCTCTACCCCTCCCTTCCGGCAAACCAGATTGAATATATTCTCAATAACAGCAGCGCAAAGGCTATTGTGGTCTCAAATACGCTGCAGCTTGGCAAAATACTCTCAATTTGTCAAAACCTCCCGGAGTTAACCCTTATCGTGGTCATGAACAGACTTGATGAGCCGATGGAGCAGGCCATTGACCTGAACCAGGCAAAGGCCGAAGGAAAGAGAGTACTTGCCGAAAAGCCCTGGATCCTCGATGGCACTTTTGTGGAACCAGATGATATTGCGACTATCATCTACACATCCGGGACAACAGGAGTTCCGAAAGGGGTTATGCTGACGCACCGAAATATCTGTGAAAACGTCAAATCCTGTTCATCAGTTATCCGACTTGATGATTCTGATTGCGGCCTCTCTTTTCTTCCCCTCTCCCACGCTTATGAACGCACCGGTGGTTATTACCTTCTGTTCGCATGTGGGGCAAGCATTTATATGGCGGAGAGCGTTGAGACGATCACACTGAACATGACAGAAGCTCGTCCTACCATCATGTTTACGGTACCAAGGCTCTTTGATCGAATCAAAACCGGTATTCTCAAGCAGATTTCAAAAGAGAGCACCATAAAGCAGAAAATATTTTACTGGGCTCTGACAACGGGCGAAAAATACCATCTGGCAATCAAGGAGAAAGGAATAGCTCCACAACTACTGACTATCCAGCATACACTTGCAGGCAAGCTTGTTTATAACAAAATTAAAAGCACTTTCGGTGGAAGACTGAGATATTTTGTTTCGGGTGGGGCCGCCCTGCCTAAAAAAGTTGGTGAGTTTTTCCAGGCTCTCGATATAAGCATCCTGGAGGGATTTGGACTTACTGAAACAGCACCAGTAACCCATGTAAACCGACCGGGTAAAATCAAATACGGAACCGTTGGTCGAGCAGTTGACAAGGTTGAAGTCATGATTGCACCTGATGGCGAAATACTACTGAAGGGCCCAAATATCATGAAAGGGTACTGGAATGATGAAGAGGGCACCCGCGAAGTTATCAAAGATGGCTGGTTTCACTCTGGAGACATTGGTGAAATTGATCGAGATGGCTATTTAAAGATAACCGACCGCAAAAAGCATATTATAGTCACCTCAGGTGGAAAAAATATTACCCCGATGCCCATTGAGGACATGATCTCCGAAAGTCCTTATGTCGATCAAGTCATTGTCATCGGTGAAAAACGCCCATTTTTGATTGCTCTGATTGTGCCTGAATTCATCAAGCTCAAAGAATTTGCCGCGAATGCAAACATTAATTTCTCTACAAATAAAGAGTTGATCGAAGAAAAAAGAGTATTGGAAATTTACGACAGGTTAATGCAAACTGTTTCACGACAACTGGCAACCCATGAAAAGGTGCGCAAGTTTCTATTGGTCGATACCGCATTCAGCATTGAGAACGATCAAGTTACTCCAACGCTGAAACTCAAGCGAAAGGTAATCTCTACAAAGTATGCAGCAGAGATTGACAAGCTTTATAATGCCCTCAACATGGTCTATAACACGGAGTAGCGTTTATGAAATCATATAGGTCGTGCCCCCTTTATCTTCAAACTGGTGAGGGTGCTCGTAGAAGTACTCTCACTACATTCGATCAGCCCTTCCTGCATAAGCTCTCTGATAATTTCATCAAGCTTCCAGGGGCAATCAACATATTTCTCTTCGATCTCTTGAAGGAACAACTCCTCCGATTGAACAAGCTGCTTGATGAGCTGACCCCGGTACCATCGTTTTGAACCCTGAAACTTTGACTGCCTGGTCAAAGGACGAATTCCAGTCTTTTTGCTGGTAAGCGTAAGAGAACCGTAATCCATCAAGGCGTTATGCCACTGACGACTTTGTCCCAAAGGAAGCAATGTATCAGCAACCTCTTGCAGTCTGGCCGCAGAAATAGTTTCAGGAAGAGAGAATTCATGAATAATGATTCGACGGATATTGGTATCAACTGCGGCTACATCATGATTGTCAGCAAATACGGGAATAGAGCGACAAGTGTACTCCCCTATGCCAGGTAGTTTTTTCAGGAGTTCGGGCTGTGATGGCACAACTCCTCCGTAACATTCTGTGATGATGGAGGCACACTGATGCAAACGGACTGCTCTGGAATTATAGCCCAATCCACTCCAGAGAGCAAGAATCTCTCGTAATGGTGCTGCTGAAAGGTGTGAAATATCGGGGAAATTTTGAAGCCAGGCTTCAAATCTCGGAACCACCCGCTCCGCCTGCGTCTGCTGTAACATGACCTCACTGATCAGAACAGCATACCTGTCTGTAGTCTCCCGCCAGGGAAATACCCTTTTATTCTGCCGATAAAAATTAAAAACTTTTTCGCGAAAGAGTTCAATATCCTTTACCTGCATCATCGTTTCGGAAAAAAATCAGACCAAGTGGATGAAAACCCGACAGTGCTGACACATATCGGGTATACCAACTACAACTCAGACCTTCTCCACAATCTTCCGTTCCTTAACTTTCAATGCAGCTTTACCCGTACGTTTACGCAAGTAGAAAAGTTTTGCCCTTCTTGCCTTGCCATGTTTGACAACGGTAACACTTTCGATGTTAGGTGAATTGACCGGAATAATCCTCTCAACACCCACACCGTGAGAAATTTTGCGAACCGTGATGGTCTTGTTCCCACCAGCTCCTCTGTCGCTGATAACTACACCCTCATAAGCCTGAAGCCTCTCCTTCTCACCTTCAATAACCTTCAACTGTATCTTGACGGTATCACCTGGCCTGATTTCCGGAAAATCGGTAACCGCCTGAGTGGCTTCAACTAACCTGATTAACTGATCCATGACAACAACTTATTTACATTATTTTTTTCTGAATTCTTCATATTCAACTTCGGCAATCATATCCGGCCTGCGTTGCCTTGTCCGTTCAAGAGCATTTTCATGACGCCACTGTTCAATCTTTCCATGATGACCTGTCAGTAGTATCTCAGGAACTTTCATTCCTCTGAACTCTGCAGGTCGAGTGTAATAGACCGAATCAAGGAGGCCTGTCTGAAAAGAATCGGTCAAAGCCGACTCACTATCACCAAGAACACCCGGTATCACCCGTACAAGCGCATCCATAAGAAGCAACGCCGGTATCTCTCCACCTGAAACGACAACATCACCGATAGATAGCTCCATAGTAACCAGATTCTGCCTTATCCGTTCATCTATAGCCTTGTAATGACCACAGAGAATAATCAGATTGCGCATCCTTGAAAGCCTGTTTGCCATCGGCTGCTGAAACAACTCTCCATCTGGAGAAAGAAAAATAACAGCATCATACTCTCTTTCAGCCTTCAATAATTCAACACAAGCGAAGACTGGCTCTGGCCGGAGTACCATACCAGCGCCACCCCCGTAAGGAGAATCATCAACCTGTTTGTACCTGCCAAGCCCATAATCATGCAAGTTATGGAGATGAATCTCCGCATACTGTTTCCTGCGAGCAATACCCAACAGTCCATTGTCAAGCGGCGAATCAAAAAAACCGGGAATGACGGAAATAACATCAATCCTTATTGCATCCATGACTTAAAGAGGCTTCAACAGACTCTACCGGCAAAACCTATTTACAGAAACTCATCAACTCTCGGGATAACTATAAACTTTTCACCAAGATTGAACTCTTCAACAAACTCATCTATGGCTGGCAACAGCACCTTTTTCCCGCCAACCTGCACTTCATAAACTTCGTGTGCAGGCATTCTGATCACGTTGGTCACCATACCAACCTCGCTGCGATGACGGTCAAGAACCTTCATGCCAATAATTTCATGCAGATAAGCACGATTCTTTGGCTGTGGCAAAAGTTGGTCTGCTGCAACAAACAAGCTCCAGCCAATAAGCAACTCAGCCCTCTCAACAGTATCAACCCCATCAAAGAACAGCCAGGCAAAACCTGCGGAAAGCGCCACCTTATTTACCCTTAACCGTTCGACTAAATCGATGGACTTCCCAGCAAAATACTCTCGACGCGACAAAAAGCTCTCAGGGAAATCGGTAACGATCTCCACCTTAACCTCACCCTGCAAGCCTCTCGGCTTGAGAATGAGACCTGTTTGATAGAGTTCCACCTTGACCTCACTAAAAAAAATAGTTAAGCCTCGCCACCGGTAGCAGCTTTCGCTTCTGCCTCTTTTTTGGCACTGCGGCGACGTGACTTCACCATAAGACCCTTCTTGCGTCGTGCAATCTGACGCTCCTGCCACTTTTCCATCTCAGCCGAAATTTCAGCTTCGCTACGTCCCATGCTCTTGAGTCTCAGTTCATAGAGCAATCCAGTGGTACGAATGAGGCTGTTAACGGTTGCTGTCGGTTGTGCACCTGTCTGCATCCAGTAAGCGATGCGATCTTTTTTAATCGTAACAGTGTGAGGTTTCGCTGTAGGCTGATAATGGCCAACAACTTCCAGAAATTTACCATCCCTCGGCGAACGTGCATCGGCCACGACAATCTGGTATACTGGCAATTTTTTTCTTCCTGCTCTTTTCAGTCTGATCTTTACCAAGGCTTAAATATTTTATGAGTTAATGTTTACTGGTAACAGTTCGAATATAATCTATCGTTTTAAAAACTTCTCAAGTGCAAGATTCTGTGAAGTTATCTTTCTGCCTGACTGCGAAAGCTTTGAAACTGAACGCATCATCTTCTTCATCTCCCCAAACTGCTTGAGCAGGAGATTAACCTCCTGGACTTTTGTTCCGCTGCCACGCGCAATGCGCTGACGACGACTTCCATTAATAATATCAGGACTACTTTTCTCCTGCTTTGTCATTGAATTGATCATTGCCTCAATGGGCTTAAAGTCAAGATTTTCAAGATCCTGCTTTGGCACCATCTTGTTAAGGCCTGGCACCATCTCAATCAGACCCTGAATAGAGCCCATCTTTTTGAGCTGCTGCAACTGGTCGAAAAAGTCGTTGAGATCAAACTCATTCCTCATCAACTTTTTCTGCATCTCGACAGCTTTCTCAAGATCGAGATTTTCCTGGGCTTTTTCAACAAAACTTACAATATCACCCATACCCAGAATCCTCTGGGCCATACGATCAGGGTAAAAGATATCAAGATCATCAACCTTTTCACCGATACTGATAAATTTTATCGGCTTCTCGACAACCTGGCGGATAGAGAGCGCTGCGCCACCCCTTGAGTCACCATCAAGCTTGGTGAGCACCACACCATCAAAATCAAGCTGGTCATTGAAGGCTTTGGCAGTATTAACTGCCTCCTGACCCATCATGGAGTCAACAACAAAAAGAAGTTCGTCCGGCTTAAGCGCATTTTTCAGTGCCTCAGCCTCAGCCATCATTTTGTGATCAATCTGCAAGCGTCCTGCCGTATCAAGAATAAGAACATCCCTGGCAGAAGAGCGGGCAAACTCCAATCCCTGCAAAGCCGCCTGCATGGCATCCTGCTCCTCAATGGCAAAAACAGGAACATCTATTTGCGCACCAAGAGCTTTAAGCTGGTCAATCGCAGCAGGGCGATAGACATCAGCAGCGACAAGCAACGGATTTTTTCCACTTTTTTTCAGACGCAGGGCAAGTTTTGCACAGAAGGTTGTCTTTCCGGAACCTTGCAAACCGGCAACCATAATAATTGCAGGAAGTTTTTTTGGAGAAAGGTTCAATGGCTTCTGCTCTCCACCCATCAGATCGGTCAGTTCGTCATAAACGATTTTCACAATCATCTGCGCAGGAGAGACGCTTTTGATAACCTGCTCTCCAAGAGACTTCTCTCTTATATCTTCGATTAATTTCTTTGCTACCTTATAGTTAACATCAGCACCAAGCAAAGCTCGCTTGATATCCCGCATAGCGAGGCCAATATTAATCTCATTAATAGTGGCTTGTCCTGCCAGTTTTTTAAAGGTGGCCTCTAATTTATCACTTAAACTATCGAACATTGGTTCCCGCTTTTTTCATATAAAGCTTAAAAATGCTTAGCTTTAATTATAACAAAAATTAGCAAAAAATACAATGATAGATTCATATCTTCGCTGCTGCTGAGGTTTTTGTTATTATTTTTTTACTTACGGGAGAAAAACCGCATAACGAAACAAAAGATTATGAGTAACAACTCCATAGAAAATATCCTGCACTCTTTTCGCAGCAAGCGAATTGCCATCATTGGCGACATTATGCTTGACAACTATATTTTCGGCCATGTCTCCCGTATTTCACCGGAATATCCGGTTCCTGTTGTTGATGTCACCCACGAGGATCACCGGCTGGGAGGAGCTGCAAATGTTGCGCTCAACACTCTCGCGCTCGGTGCCAAAACCATGTTGATTGGTATTACCGGCGCTGACCACAACAGGGATGTACTCCTTGAACTTTTCCGCAATCGAGGCCTTGCAACCGAAGGATTGATCTGCGATCCCTCCAGACCGACTACCTCCAAAACAAGAATCCTGTCGCAAAACCATCATATAACGAGGGTTGACGTTGAAAGCAGGAAAAAAATTGATGTTGACATTGAACGAAAGATTTTCGATTCTTTTACATCGGTTATCAACTCAATTGATGCTCTCATCCTCGAAGACTACAACAAGGGGCTTCTCAGCGCAACTCTCATTCAGCAAATTATTGCTTCAGCAAAAGTCCATAATATCCCAGTGCTTGTCGACCCAAAACATCAGAATTTTTTTGCCTATAAAGGATGTACAGTGTTTAAGCCTAATCTTTCGGAAATGGCTGCAGCACTCGGCATCTTGCTCCAGAACAACAATGCGGAGGTTGAGGAGGCGTGTCGCCTGCTCCAGGAAAAAATTCAGGCTGACACCATTATTGTAACAAGAAGCGACAAGGGCATGACCATTTATAACGGTTCATTTACCCATATTCCGGCAACCTCCCTTGAGGTTGCCGATGTATCAGGAGCCGGAGACACCGTTATCGGGACTCTGGCGCTCGGCGTGGCGGCAGGCATCGATATTGTGATGAATTCGACAATAGCTAACCTTGCAGCCGCCACTGTCTGTCAGGAGGTGGGTGCCGTTCCAGTCAAATCCGAAAAACTCCTCAAGGCGTATCGGGATCATCTTCAATAATTGAGATATACTGCTCCAGCTCTTTTGGCCACGGTGGATTATATGAGGTGTCCTTCAGGAGAGTTCTAAGGTTGTTCAGTGAATAAAATGGCACTTCGAACAGCCCCGCATTACTGACAGGTGCTGGCACATCCTTGCCCGGATCAAGATGCATCACAAAGGTGACATGAACGACACCATGGCCATGCTGGGTAAAAACCCATATCCCCGTTGCATGTTGAACCCGGTGATACTTCGGATTAAGCGGCAAATAATCCGGTTCCTCCTTCATGGTAAGCGCAATGGCATTCTCCCCCGCCGACACCATCCAGGAACGCATGATCACCTCTCTCTGTTGCAGCGGCCATGGAGTATCAATGACCTGACGCATAACAAACTCGGTATCATCGTTTTTTTCAAGTACCTCCATTTCTGCCAGATGATGAACCCAGCGATTGAAGTTTGCCATGTCGTGAAAAAGACTGATCAATTTTTTCAACGATACCTGTAACTCAAGTTCTCCCTTGAAGCCATAAATATCTGAGCCGCTTACCCTGGAAGAAAAAATCTTGATCCCTTTATGTTCAACACGAAACTCCCAGTTCCCATTCAGGATTGATGCCACATCCATGCTCTCTATTGTTATCTACTTATTGAGCCAACCGCCAGTAAATTAAAAAAATCAATCTGTTACAAACTTTTCATAATGCTGGATAACATCTTTGGCTGATTTTTTAAACGGAGCATCAACTGGAGTTCTGTACTTCTCCTTTTTGACCATTTCACGCAAATTGACCAAAGTATGGTAAGGAGTATCAATTACTGCAATATTAGCAAGCCATGAAGGAATCTCTCCGCCGGGTTCGATGTGGAGACGAAAAACAACCCTGCACTGATTCTCTGAGATGGGAATAATATTCCAGGCACCTTCAAGTTCGGGCACACGAACATACTTGTCGTTTTTTGGGATAAAGTTTGGTAAACATTCAAGTTTGATAAAAATCTCAGATGTTTCAGGATCAAGATATCCTTGTGATTTGGTTATGATTTCACGATCTGAAACAGGCCAGGGAGCACTGACAAGCTGATACACAACTCGCCCCTCATTTTCTGACAACTCCTGCAGTACCCGCATCTCCCTGGTTTTCCAGACCCACTCAGTGGCCACGTCAACATCATACAACAGGCTCAACACTGCATGTTGAGGAGCATCAATAGTCGCAACAGCAACAAATGAGAGAAAATCCGAACTTGGAACAGGACAGGTAAATATTTTCAGCCAGTCATTATTGAAACGCAATGAGCAGGATGCATTATTAATCTTTTCAAGAATCGACATGACGGCAACATTTAATAGTGTTAATAAAAAGTAGTAATGACAAAAGCTCTCAAGGGCGGCCAACCGGCACCGTCATCGCAATTCTGACAATTGGATCTGTGCTCCTTACGGTAAACCTGATCTGTCCATCCGCACCAAAAAGCTGATGAGCAAGTTTTGATTTTACAGCGTATGCAATATATTTTCTCTCACGGTTAAAACCATCCCGATCAAAGGCAATTTTCTTGGCCTTGCAGTTTTTTATGATGAGCTCTTCAAAGCTCATCTCTTCAGAATATCGATCAATAAACGGCTCCAGAGAGCCACGAAAACCCTGAACCAGACTCTTTGGGTTATCAAGAAGCTTTCGAGCAATATCATCAAAAATGCCTGCCTGAACCAGCTCCTGATAAAAGGAGGAGTACCTCTCCCCCGTCACCCAGAAATCAGGAATAATTCCTCCCGCATCCCTCAGCGCTGCCAGCTTGGTATTCCCCTTATCGTTGCCTTTAATGGAGCTAAGCAGAAGAGGTAGAGAAGAGGTCTTATAAACAGAGACCTCCCGGTTTTTGAGATACAACAAACTATCAGGATTGGAGAAAAGCCTCTGCGGCTGAATAGTTGTCAGTGCCTCATTATAATAGTGCTCACGACCAGCAATACCCTTGCGATAAACTCTCTGGATCTGCCTGCCTGAAGGAGTATAGTAACGAGAAACCGTCAGACGGATTGCTGAGCCATCAGCAAACGGAAGTTGACGTTGCACGAGCCCTTTGCCGAAAGAGAGCTCACCAACAACGACCGCTCTCTTGTTGTCTTGCAACGCTCCTGCAAGAATCTCTGATGCAGAGGCACTTCCTTTATCGACAAGCACAATAACCTCTCCTTTTTCATAACCATCTCCGGATTTTGCTACATAACGCTCATTTTCTGTACCACCTCTGCGGCTTTTGGTATAAACGATCAGCTCTCCCTCAGTCAGAAACTCATCGGCAACCTCTACAGCCTGTTCAAGAAAACCTCCAGGATTTCCGCGCAGATCAATGACAAGCCGACCCATACCCTGATTTTTTAGAAGGGCAAGTGCCCGGCGGAACTCTTCAGCGGTTGTCGCAATAAAACGACTCAATCGAATATACCCTGAACGATGGTCAAGCATAAAAGCAGCATCAATACTTGATGTCGATATTTTCCCCCTTGTCACCACAAAATTCAGAAGCTTGCCACTGAGAGGCCTGAAAACGTTCAAGCTTACTTTTGTTCCCTGCTTCCCCCTTAGCTTTCGGAGCACCTCCTGCCGGGTAATCCCAACCGCAGAAACAGAGTCGATAGCAAGGATGCGGTCACCGGGAGAAATTCCGGCGGCTGCACTCGGTCCTCCAGAAAGGGGGGTGACAACAAGCAGTGTATCGCTTACAACATCAAACTCGATTCCTATGCCATCAAAATTACCATCGAACTCAGCCTGAGAGTATGATACCTTTTCAGGCTCAAGATAAACCGTATGAGGATCGAGATACTCTGCCATTCCCTGAATACCTGCACCCAGAAGACTGTCGCCGTTAACCTCATCCACATAAAGCTCCTTCATCAAATTATAGGCTTCAAGGATTTTCTTCTGATCATCAAGCCTGCCATCCCTGCTTCCATTGAGCCTGCTTCCGAGAAAAACACCAAAAACAAGCACAACAAGCATCATGACAATGGTCAGTATTCGGGACATGGAGCTTGGGTTAGTTTCCAGTGATTAAAGCACAATTGATTCTTGACACGGAATGACAGTTTACCTATCGCCGGTCAAAAACACAAAAAACATTGTGCTTTCAACAAACCAACCCTTTACAAGGCATTGATAAATATTAAAATAAATGGATGCTTGTCTGGAATAATAAGATAAAATTAGATAAATAAAAACGCCATAAAATAACAAATAACAATATTTTATATGCAATAAAAGAGCAAAAAAATAAATAATTACAAATCGTTTATATACATAATAAAATAATCTGATAGGTACAATAATCAAAAATTAATAACACAATAAAATTCTAATTACGAAGATTCTATAAAGAAATATTAAACTATAAAGAAACATAATAACAGTAAAAATAAAATTATTAATACAGCAAGTAATAAAATTAGAAAAGAAAATTATACGCTCAATTAAAATTGAAATAAATAAATAAATACAGAGCAATATAATGCAACTAAACATAGTAATACTTGAAAAAGTATTAAAATTATGCGGAGTATTATAAATAGTTAAAAACATAAAATTCACATTATCGCAAACACTATATTTAGTTTAAATAAAACAACTTATATTATATTATCTAAAGTTTTTTTTAGATTATTACAGCGCAATTAACGTGAGGTAATCTTTAAATTTTTAATATTAATATACTCGCTCCATAAAATGGCGTATACTTATTAATATTGTAGTGATATTTTTTTAAATAAAAAGTAAATCAATCATATCATTATCTCTTAACCACAGAGAAACAATAATATGATTGATTATTATTTTGATTTTAAATCAGGAATTTGTAATTATTACTGCGGAATTATCATAAAAGATACAACTACTGTATCTTTTATTAATAGTTATTGAATAGGAAATTTACACTGCACAATAAGTTCTATTTCAAGACTTGCGTTGAGTGGTAACTCAGCAACTCCAATAGCACTTCGGGCATGAAAACCTTTATCTTCAAAGAGTTTATGAAGTAATGAAGATGCGCCATTAGCAACCATATGCTGACTCGAAAAGAGATGATCAGTAGCGACATAAACGGTGAGCTTGACAATTCGCTCAATGCTCGAAAGTGTTCCTGTCAACGATTTAATAGCAGCAAGCCCATTGAGAAGAGCAATCCTTGACGCATAGATAGCATCTTCCATGTTGGCATCATTGACCTTGCCCCGCCCTCCCGGCTCTATCAATTTCCCATCCTGAAGAGGAAGCTGACCGGAGGTAAACACGAGGTTGCCCGTTCGAATAGCGGGAGAATAAAGACCTGCCACAGTTGGCAACTGAGGAAGAATGAAACCTTCCTTGATAATTTTTTCTTCAATAATGCCCATAAAAAAGGTTTGAAATGTTAAAAAAAGGGCAGTTAATAAAGAAAAAAAACACCCGAAACCCTGGTTGTTGCGTTTGCGATTAAAATTATTTATAGTCAGTGAGAAATCAAAGCATTTTGATCACAATGGAACAGAGCGCACGACATGTATCACCGCTTCCGCGAATCTATTTGATCAGCAGCGGAGAGGAAGATCCTGCTCATAACGGCATAAAAATCAGCAAGCAGCTCAATCTCCTCCCCCGCTCACTCAATTGTATTATACAGATTCGGGAGAAGCAGCTCAATGCACGCCAGCTTTTAACGCTGGCGCTGAAAGCTCGGGAGTTTGATCTTCCAGAAGGCACACTCCTCTTTATCAATGAACGAGTGGATATTGCCCTGGCAGCCTCTCTTGACGGAGTTCACCTGCCAGAAAGCGCCTGTGGGCCCGACAAACTTCGCCCTTTTGCTCCGAAATTAAGATTTGGGTGTAGCGTACACTCCATGGAATCACTTCGTATCGCTGAAGAGTCAGGGGCAAATTACATTCTTTTTAGCCCTGTTTTTGAGACTCCTTCAAAACGAAAATATGGGGCACCCCAGGGTCTTGAAAAACTTGGCGAGATATGCAGAACAACCACCCTTCCCGTCTTTGCTCTTGGTGGCATAACTCCAGAAAACGCACCATACTGCATGGCAGAAGGCGCTTATGGAATAGCCGCTCTTTCAATTTTTCAGGATATTGAACGATTCGTTGACACCCTTGAACACTTTCACCAGATTGTCTCTTCATGATTCCCTCTTCCCCCTTTCTCTGTGTCATAACCGATGAGGCGCTCTGCCCTGTTTCACTGGCAGAAGAGGCGCTTAAAGGTGGAGCTGCCATGATTCAGCTCAGGCATAAAAAAGCTTCCGGAAGCCAGCTTTTCTCATGGGCTGTTGCAATCCACAAGCGCTGCCAGCAATACAAGGCACTCTGCATCATTAATGACCGCGTTGACATTGCCATGGCAAGCAATGCAAACGGAGTACACCTTGGCCAGCAGGATATGCCTGCTGCTGCTGCCCGAAAAATTATGGGGAATAACTTTATTATAGGGGTATCAACCTCCTCGGTAGAGGAGGCAATTCAGGCTGAAAAGGATGGGGCAGACTATATTGGATTCGGCCATATCTATCCGACCTTATCAAAAGAGAAAAACAGCCCGCCACTTGGTATAGAAACTCTCAGGAAGGTCGCCACCCTTACCTCCTTGCCGATCGTTGCAATTGGTGGAATAAACCAGAAAAATGCAGCATTGATCATCTCCAGCGGAGCCTCTGGTGTGGCAGTAATTGCAGCAGTCAGCCGGACAGATGATCCATCTTCCGCCACCGTCAAGCTTGTATGCGCAATAAACGGGAAAAAACAGTGAAGAAATATACAACCGTTCTCACCATCGCTGGCTCTGACGGCTCTGGTGGAGCAGGAATACAGGCAGATATCAAAACCTATGCCGCCCTGGAGTGTTATGGATTATCGGTTATAACCGCCCTGACAGCGCAAAATACCCTTGGGGTCAACACCGTTTACCCTCTTGCAGCAACATGCGTCACAGAGCAGTTTAAGGCCATTGTTTCTGACATTGCAATAGACGCTGTTAAAATCGGAATGCTGGGAAACGCGGCTATTATTAAAGCTGTTGCCGCTTTGCTGAATGGGCTGAAAGGAGATCCACCCATTATCCTGGACACCATTCTCAGCTCTTCAAGCGGAACAATGCTCCTTCCTCTGGAGGCAATCGACCTTCTGAAGAGCGAACTCTTCCCGCTTGCATCACTGATTACCCCAAACCTGCCGGAAGCCGCCTTACTAACAGGCGCAAAACATCTTCCTGCAACACCAGAGGCTATTGAAGAGAGCGCACTGAAACTACTCGAAATTGGAGCTAATGCAGTACTCATAAAGGGAGGGCACAGTGAAGAAAACGAGTGCCGCGACTGCCTGTTGCACAATAATCGTTATCACTGGTTCAGCTCAAAAAAAATCATGACCCGCAATACCCACGGCACAGGATGTACCCTCTCCTCAGCCATAGCCGCATTCATGGCAAGAGGAGAAAAAACAGAAAATGCTGTTAAAAAAGCCAAAACCTATCTCGAAGAAGCCCTGCAGGCTGGAGCATACTACCAACTCGGGAACGGAAACGGCCCACTTCATCATTGTTACAGGCTCTGGAGATGAGTTAGAGCGCTCCCCTGGAGCGACGGCCTATAGAGTAGTAAGTGAATCCTGAATTTTCCATAAATTCAGGGTTATAGATATTCCGACCATCAAAAACAACCGGATGGCTCAGCTCTTTCTTGATCATATCGAAATCGGGACTACGAAAAACAAGCCATTCGGTCAGGACAACAAGAGCATTGGAACCACTCACAGCATCCTCCGGGCTTGATGCAAAAATAATTTCATCACACTCACCGTAAATCCTGCGTGCCTCATCCATGGCTACCGGATCAAAGACTCGCACCCTTGCACCTTCTTTCAGTAGCTCTTCAATCACCCTGCGACTCGGAGCTTCCCGCATATCATCGGTATTAGGTTTGAAAGCAAGCCCCCATAATGCAAATACCTTGCCCTCAATATTTTCACTGAAATGGCCTTTTATCTTTTTAACCATGGAGCTCTTCTGGTCATGATTCACCGCCTCGACCGCCTGCAGAATTCTTGAATGGTAGCCATACTTGTGTGCTGTTCTTTCAAGCGCCTGAACATCTTTTGGAAAACAGGAGCCCCCATAACCAACGCCAGGGTAAATGAACGAAAATCCAATCCTCGAATCAGAGCCTATACCCTTTCTCACGGCCTCAACATCTGCACCGACCCGTTCAGCAATATTGGCAATCTCGTTCATGAAGCTTATTTTTGTGGCAAGCATGGCGTTTGCCGCATACTTGGTCAACTCTGCAGAACGAATATCCATGGCAATAAACCGCTCATGGCTACGATTGAAGGGAGAATAAAGAAAACGCAACAGCTCTTTGGTACGAGGATCATCGATGCCAACAATTATCCGTTCAGGTTTCATAAAGTCATTGACAGCATCGCCCTCCTTGAGAAACTCAGGGTTCGAAACTACGTCAAAGTCAACGGAAACATTCCTCTCAGAAAGAACCGAACCTATTTTTTCTCTTACCAAGTCCGCCGTACCTACCGGCACTGTTGACTTGTTAATAACAATCCGGTACTCCTGCATGTACCTGCCAATACTTTCTGCAACGCTAAGGACATGGCGTAAATCTGCCGAACCATCTTCATCAGGAGGAGTGCCAACGGCTATCATCTGGTAAAGTCCAAACTCAACTCCTTGACGAATATCTGTTGTAAAATTCAGCCTCCCCGCTCGAAAATTATCCATAACAATCTCATCCAGACCAGGCTCATGGATAGGAATCCTGCCCTCTTTGAGATTATCAATCTTCTGCTGGTCGATATCGACGCAAAGCACATCATTACCCACCTCTGCAAAGCACGCACCAGTAACAAGCCCTACATACCCGGATCCAAATATGGTTATCTTCATGTTTACCCAGTTATTTCTATTCAGTAACTATCACCAGACAGCGAGATTTCTGCCAGAACGCATTTTCATCCCGGATAAGAAGCAGTGAAGATGTTTTGCCCCCAACAAGCTCGTAAGAACCTACGGTATGTGGTGTTACAATTTTGAGACTTTTGACAGGCCTGTCAAAAAAAAGATCTCTCGTCTCCATCATATCAACCTTTTTAAAAAGCTTGACGTTAAAATCAGAAGCAAGGCGATACTCACTGCCGAACAGTTTTTCAAAAGGATTTACCGGAAGAAGAATACCCTTTGAAAGCAGTTCACTGAAGGTACCAGAAATGTAGTAAGCCGTATAAAGCTGAGCCTCCTGATCCTGAATGTATTCATCGAGAACATCCACAGTCGCTAAAAGTGAAGAGAGCTGCTTGTTCAGTCTCTGAACATTGCCCTTAAGCGCATTGACTTCGCCATCTTTGGTGTTGATTGCAAGTTGTAGCTCTGAAATGATCCGGTCAAGAGATTCGACACGATAAGCGGAGGATCTGTTCTCCTCCTCAAGCTTGCGGACAAGATTTTTGCTCGCTACTAACGTAGAATCAATAAATCGGATACTTTCGGCAATATCCTTGCCAATCTGTTCCACATTCTGACTATCCTTTCCCTCGATTCCCGAAGAGAGACGTTCAACAACCGCCTCTTTTTGTTGGATACGTCCAAGATTTTTCTGCACCTGAGCAAGAATCGCCATCATCGATTCAATATGCTGTTGCTGCGGATCAAGCTTTTGCCTCTCAGAAGTACATGAAGAGAGAAGCAGCAGGACAGCAACAAAAACAACTCCGGCAAGCCTGAATCGGCTATCCCTTAAAGCCATTGAATCCATTGTTCAACCCCCTCTTTTGTGCCATACCATCGGGTAAGCGGTGTTGGAAGATGTTCTGCATCTGAAATAGTAACATTTTCAGCGCCATCAAGAAAACAGCTTTTCGCCGGAACAATACCATCACCGGCAACATTGCCATCATCAAGAACGCCTTCATAAAACTTGAAACAGGCTTTTTCGACAAAACTCCCATGAAAATTGCCAAAATACTTATCGCTGACGACAGAAACAACTGGACAACGATCAAAAAATTCCGGACGAAGATGGGTAAAGATAAAATCTGTCTTTATCCTTGCATAATACTCATGAGTATGAAATGGAGTTCCGAGAGTAATCAGTTTACCGACACGCCGTCCAGGATGGTACGCATCCCCTTGAAAAGGTTGTTCAAGCAGATAGACCATTGCCACCGTACCTCCCCCGCTATGTGCCACAAGCGTTACCGGTTCCCCTGGAAATTTAAGCCCCATCTCCCTCACAGTACGATCAACTATTTTCATGACCCTATTTGTGGATCTCTCTGGTGAAGGAGGAAATCCAATCCAGTCAACAAGTGAGACCGGCGCAATTGCGACTCTCTCTGTTGAAATATACCCTGCAATCGCAGCTTTCATGGAATCATACAGGCTGTCCCAGAAAAGAACTCCAGGAATAATCACTACGGGATTCTTTGAAACCTCAATCATGATGGTGCAGTAACGATCTCCTATTGAAAAACTTATGGTATCAAGACCATTTTTTCAGCAACTCAACAAGCAAGCCAACTCCAAAACCTGTCCCGCCATTAACCTTGCCGCCACCCTTCGGCGTAAAGGAGGGGCCTGCAATATCAATATGCGCCCATTTGGTATGACCGTCGATGAATTTCTCAAGGAATTTTGCAGCGGTTACCGATCCTGCACCACGGCCTCCTGTATTACTTACATCAGCGATATCAGACTTTATCTGCTCATCATAAAGATCCCAAAGCGGCATCCGCCATACCTTCTCTCCTGACTGCTCTCCAGCCTGAAAAATTTCATCAGCGAGGGTATCATTATTACTGAAAAGACCAGCGACTGAATAACCAAGTGCAACAATACAAGCTCCCGTCAGCGTCGCCACATCAACAATCACATCAGGCTGATACTTTTCTTTACCATAAGTGAGAGCATCAGCCAGAATCAACCGGCCTTCCGCATCAGTATTACCAACCTCAACAGTTATTCCTGAGTAGGTAGTAATAACATCTCCGGGCTGCTGAGCCGTTCCGCTCGGCATATTGTCTGTGGCCGGAATCAACCCGATAACATGCAGGGGAAGCTTGAGACGGGCAGCAGCCTCCACTGCCCCCAAAACACTGGCCGCACCCGACATATCAGACTTCATCTCCCCCATATTTTCAGAAGGCTTGATAGAGATGCCACCGGAATCGAAGGTAACCCCTTTTCCAACAAGCGCAACAACCGACTTGCTTTTCCCTTTGGGCTTGTATTCAAGCACCGTGAAGGTTGGCGGATGATCGCTACCCTTGTTGACCGCAAGTAGCCCACCCATCCCAAGAGACTCTATCTCCTTTTTATGGAAGACCTTTACATCATACCCATATTTTTTCCCCGACTCCTCCGCTGCTTTTGCAATATCATCAGCATTCAGATAATTTCCAGGAAGATTGACCAGATCCCTTGCCGTTTTTTTGCATGAACCAACAACCTTTCCATCAGCAACACCTTTTTCAGCCTCCTCAAACACCTCTGATGGAACAACCACAAAAAGTTCAGCAATCTTCTTCGACTTCCCGGCCTGATTCTTTTTGTCCAGCTTGTCACTTTTCAGGCGATCAAATCGGTAGGAACCAAAATAACAGCCTTCGACAAGTGTCGCAGCAAGTGTTGCAACACTTTGCCCCATAGCAGAAGCAAGCGCCTCAAATCCAGAACAGTCAACCGCCACCTTTTTACACTTCAATTCGACAGCTTTCGATCCAAGAGCAATTGCTGCCTTGCGCCAATCCTCAAGTTTTTTCCCCTCTCCTGTACCAAGCAAAACGATCCTTGCAGCAGAAGAGTCCCTGCTTCCACCATATAACACAACAGCCTCCCCAGCCTCAGCCTTGAAATCGCTCAGAACCTGTACTTCAATTCCAAAAGCCGACAGTACCTTTTCCCCCTCATTTTTTAACTCAACACTACGTAACGGCAATACAAGAAGATCGGTACCAAGACTCTGAAAATCACTTTTTGTTACAATTATTTTCATGGGAAGCAATAATCGATGTTAAACGTAATAAAATATAATCGTTATGATTGTTTAAGAAACAACCTCACATCTTCGAGTAAAATCTTCTGTGCTTTGTCAGAAGAAAACTGAAAGAGACACCCGGCAGCATTCATGTGGCCACCACCACCATATTTTTTAGCGAGCTGGTTGACATAGATAGCCCCGCGTGACCTGAAACTTGCCTTGGTTCTGCCATCCTGCATCTCGACCATCAGCACCGCTATACGCACCGAAGGAACACTCAAAAGATATTGGATTATGAGATCGGTGTCAAACAATTTACTCTCAGTTGACTTTATCATATCCTGCGATATAAAGAGCCAGGAAATTTCACCATTATCAAGGATGGTAATAGCGCTCAGGGCTGCACCCAAAAGTTTCAGCGCATTGGATGTCAAAGAGTTATAGATCCTGTCATATATTTCGGAAGAATCAGCGCCCTTGCTCACGAGATCCCCAGCAAGCTGATAAACATAGGGAGTTGTTTTAGGAAACCTGAACGAACCCGTATCCGTCATAACCGCGACATACAGCGCTTCAGCAACCTCCGGAGTAAAGAGATTGCGTCCCACCCGCTCCTGAAGCGCATAGATCAGGCCATAAACCAACTCCCCAGTGGACGATGCGTAATTCTCACACACCATAACATCCGTAAAATCATCAGGTTCAAGATGATGATCGACACAAACAAGTTTCAGACTGCCAAGCTCCTTCGAAAAACCAACGTGAGGCCAAAGAGAGCCCATCCTGTCACGTAAATTAGCATCAAGGAGTACAACAACATCACAAATCGAGAGCTCCTGAATCGCCTCCTCACTCTTGTTGTCAAAAAGAGCTATAGGATATAAGCGCTTTAGAAACTGATAGTTCGGAGGGACTTCAGTCGGATTGACAACAGAGACCTCCTTACCAAGTGACTTGAGCACAAGGGCAAGGGCAACCTCACTGCCAAGCCCGTCACCATCAGAATTTTCATGGGTTGTCAGAACAAATTGCTCACCATCAAGCAGCACATCAATGACCGGAGACCACTCCTCGGTATTAAGCGTCCGACCATACTCTGATATTATCATTAGTTAGATATAACTTTTATAAAGCATAAAATGCAATTTATGCTTTTTTCCCCGTATTATATAAAGATTAGGGTATGCCTTGCTTTTTTCCATAAACAACACCACCTCCGTTTCAATGACCACCCCGCTGCCAAACATCATGGATCTGACGCTCAAAGAAATTCAGCAAGCAATGATTACACTGGGAGAGCCCTCATTCCGGGCAGCACAGATACACCAGTGGCTGTTCAGCCACCACGCGCCAAGCTTCGACACTATGACCATTATGAGTCTTGCCTTACGCAAAAAGCTTTCAGAAACCTTCACCATCATTCGTCCGGCGATTGTTGAACACCATGAAAGTATCGAGGAAACATGCGACCACCCCACAGAAAAGATTCTGCTGAAACTCCCCGATAACAACATGATTGAAAGTGTTCTCATTCCTTCGGCAGAACGAATGACCGCATGCGTCTCATCACAGGCTGGATGCCCTTTTCAATGCTCTTTCTGTGCAACAGGCACAATGGGGCTACGCCGAAATCTCAGCGCAGGAGAGATTGCCGGACAAGTCTACGCCCTCAACAATCTGATCGAACAAAAAGAGTCCGGGCAAACCATAACCAACATTGTTTTCATGGGAATGGGAGAGCCACTACTGAACACGGACAACGTTATTGAAGCCATCGAAACCCTATGCTCACGAAATTACCGCTTCTCTCTTTCGCAAAAAAGAGTAACAATTTCAACCGTAGGAGTAATTCCTGAAATTCAGCGACTCGGAAAATCTGGCATGAAGACAAAACTTGCCGTATCGCTTCATTCCGCCGATCAACAGAAACGAGAATCGCTCATGCCAATTGCCGCCAGACAATATCCACTTAAAGATCTCGGAAAATCACTCTCGGAATACACTTCGATAACGGGGATGCCAGTAACCATTGTCTATATGCTGCTCAAAGGAGTCAATGACTCTCTGGAAGACGCAAAGTTGCTTGCAAGGTTTTCAAGAAGCTTTTTATGCAAAATAAATTTGATTGATTACAATTCAATCATTAATATAGGCTTCATGCCCGTTAATAATGCTACAAGAGACCTTTTCCGGGAATACCTCGTCAATGCAGGGCTTTATGTTACGATCAGAAAAAGTTACGGAACAACCATTAATGCTGCGTGTGGCCAACTCGTAACAACTGCAATCCAATGCAATAAACCGCAATAATCTTTAACAGTTTCCACAACTATGGATTTGAACGATTTTTTCCCGTTTAAGAACGAATTTAACAAGGCATACCACGGCATTACCACCAATGCAACACACACTTCAGAAAAACCTGTTTTCAATGAGCTAAGAGTACGGCGTTACCAAATGCCAATGGCAGAGATATCAGAATTTATTGTTGACAAGATTGACCGATGGATTGGTTGGGCTGTGATTAGCGAAAAAAAAGCCGTGGGCGGCATATCCAACATTCGTGCTGAAGTATGCTCAGTTCTCCTGTTTGGATTGAAAATAAATGTCACTTTCGGGCTTTTTGAGGAAAAAGACAGGAGCGGTTTTATAATCACTACGGTCAATGCCAAAGCTGAAACACAGATAGATTCGAGAGGAGACCTTGGCGAAAGTCGTCGGGTCATACGAATGATACTTGGAGCGATGGATTTTAACTTCAAAGGAGATCAAATCAATGAAGAGGACTACTTGTATCGCTCTCTTGATATAAAAGGCGCATCTGCCGCAATGCAACAGATGTTTAATGACGTTCAGTTGCGTCATCATGCAAAACCCGGCATTGCGACCAAAGCCACATCCATTGAATTCAAGAAAAAGACTCCTGTTCAAACTATCCAGATAAGGCCATCTGTCGGCAAACGAGAGGAACCCGTATTTCCGGCCACAGCTTCAGACAACACAGTACAAGATCTATCTCCGGAAAACTCATCTGGAATCGAAAAAAATGCAGAAGACGACAATGCAGCAAAGTCAAAAGATCACGATTGTGACCACAAAAAAAACCCTATAAATATCGTTTAATGAGAATTATTCTATTGGGAGCACCGGGGGCCGGAAAAGGCACACAGTCGAACTACATAGCAAAAAAACTTTGCATACCACAGATATCCACTGGTGATATGCTGCGCTCTGCTGTAAGCGCAGGAACGCCTCTTGGTATCGCTGCAAAAAAAATCATGGATGCAGGGCAACTCGTCTCCGACGAGATCATTATCGGGCTTGTCAAAGAGCGTTTAACCGAAGATGACTGTACCAATGGATGCCTTTTTGACGGCTTTCCCCGGACACTTGCCCAGGCAGAAGCATTGGGAAAAGATGGAATACGAATTGACCATGTGGTTGAAATCCATGTTGAGGATGAGGACATTATCCAAAGAATGAGCGGCCGCCGTGTTCACCCAGCTTCAGGAAGAACCTATCATATAAAATTTAACCCGCCAAAAACTGAAGGTATTGATGATGAGAGTGGAGAAGCTCTTGTACAGCGGGAGGATGATAATGAAGAGACCGTCAAAAAACGCCTTCAAGTCTATCATTCACAAACTGCTCCGCTGATTGAATACTACACGGCGTTATCACAGAATGGAAACATTAACGCTTCTCGTTTTCACAAGATTAAAGGAACAGGAAAAGTTGAAGAGATCCGTGACAGGATTCTTCAAGCCCTTGTCTCCTAAAAATCCATAGTAAAGCTCTATCAATGTATTAAAAAGTCAGTGCCCTGAAGGGTACTGACTTTTTTCATTTACTACCATGTTTGCACTGACGGTATCAGAAAAAATTTTCAGAGGGGAGCCGTTTGTTATCAAGCTCCCTGATACGCTGAATGACGACATCAAGGCAGGATGTATGGTACTGCTCTCGGTTAAAAATGGAAATGGACGCGTTTCGATTGGCTATATTTTAGCCCTTTTCACCGAAGATAAGGGAGAGAGTTCGAACATAGAGATATATGACCTCCTTTACAGCGGACGACCTGTCCTGAACCAGGAACTTCTGCAGCTTACCGGGTGGATGGCCGACTACTATCTTACCAGGAGAATCGATACGCTGATCTCTGCCCTGCCTGCAGCAGTGAGGACAACCGTTCATGATATTGTTGAAATGACAGGGTTTGCACTGCATGCAGAAGCCCCCAAAATTATCAATACCTCACTTCGACGCTCAATCATAAAGATGATAAGTGCAGAAAAAAGGCTTACTCTTCCACAACTTCAGCGTCGACTTGGTAAAAAACAGCTCTATCGCACCCTTGCTGAACTCGAGCGTGGAGGATATCTTCTGCTTTCAAAAAAAATTTCCTCAAGAAAACCGAAACAGAAACTCGCCTACCGCAACATCCACCCATTGCCGACCGAACTCCATGAGAACCTGAAAATCTCCCCGAAACAGCTCGAGGCATTAAAAGTAATGACCGATCTGCATCCCGAATACGCTTTCCCTGAAACCATTGGCGCCTCCAGAGAGACATTGAACACTCTTGTAAATAAAGGGTTAACTGAAAAAATTCTTGTTGAGATAACAAGCAATTTTTCAACCGGCTTTGCAGAAAAAAAACAATCGCCAAAAATCCTGACGGAGTTACAAAAAAAAGCACTTGAGCAGCTCCGGTACTCTTTTGAAGAACAAAAGTACCACACCTTTCTCCTGCACGGCGTTACAGGCAGTGGTAAAACACTGGTGTATATAGAATTTCTGAAAACAGTTCTTGCCGCTGGCAAGACGGCAATTGTGCTGGTGCCTGAAATAGCCCTGACACCACAAACGGCCAGCCGCTTTTGTGAACATTTTCATGATGAAATCACCATCATGCACAGCGCCATGAGTGACCAGGAAAAATATGATGGCTGGCAAAGCCTCCAGCAGGGAAAAACAAAAATTGCCCTTGGGGCCCGATCGACCATTTTCGCTCCTCTCGAAAACCTTGGTGCAATCATTGTTGATGAGGAGCACGACGGAGCCTATAAACAAGACCGCAATCCCCGCTACAATGCGCGGGATACGGCTGTCATGAGAGCAATGCTCAACAAGGCGATCTGCGTACTCGGCTCGGCCACACCTTCATTCGAATCTTACCATAACGCACGAACCGGTAAATATACCCTTCTCAATCTGCTCGAACGGGTCGATGGTGCAACCATGCCAGTGATACGTCTTGTCTGGATGAGAGAGAGTCCAAAGGCCTCAGCATCAATTTCGGAGCTGCTTTACCGGCAGATCGCCCTTCGTCTTGAACGAGACGAGCAGATTATTCTCCTGCAGAACAGGCGCGGGTTTGCCGGAAGCATCTTTTGCCTGACCTGTGGTCATATCCCCCTCTGCAAGTTTTGCAACATTCCCCTTGTCTACCATGCCGCCCAAAAACATCTCCGCTGTCACTACTGTGGCCATATTGAACACTACACGGCATCATGCAAGATATGTGCATCAACAGAGCTTTTTTTTAAAAGCAGTGGCACTGAGCGGATCGAAGAGGAGCTGCAAACGCTTTTCCCTGAAGAGAAAATTCTCAGGATGGATGTCGATACAACGACCACAAAAGGCTCCCACGGACGAATTCTGAAAGAGTTTCACGATCGCAAAGCCCGAATCCTGCTCGGTACCCAGATGGTAGCCAAAGGGCTCGATTTCCCCGCCGTTACCCTTGTTGGAGTTCTTATGGCAGATATCGGACTTAATATCCCCGACTTCAGGGCCTCAGAACGGGTCTTTTCGTTACTCACGCAGGTGGCTGGACGCGCTGGACGCGCCGCAATGCCTGGTGAAGTCTATCTGCAAGTATACAACAAGGAGAGCGATGTCTTCAACGCCATTCTGCAGGGTAGTTATGAAAAGTTCTTTCTACAGGAGAGTGCTACAAGAGCGGAACTACACTACCCGCCCGCATCCCGTCTCATAAAATTTGAATGCACCGCAGAGGATGAAAAAGAGGCTGAAACCGCCGCACTTTACTGCAAAGAGAGCCTGGCAAAACACCTTCCGGCAGAGAGCGGAACCATTCTTGGCCCGGCACCTGCAGGCATCGCAAAAATAAGAAATCGCTACCGCTACCACGTGCTCGTTAAACTTGTAACAGGAAAACTCTCTTCACTGTTTATCAAACAGATGAGCGACGACATAACTGCACGCTTCCGCTCCTCAGGGCTCATTTTCATGATTGATGTTGATCCTCAAAACCTGATGTAGAAAAAGTTGCTGCCACTGAAGCAGAGAGGATTATTGAACTTCAATAAATTACTGTAAATTATAAACCATTACCCTGTGGCAGAGCCTCAGAGTCTGCGTTCATGTTTGGGAATTGCTTAACGAAGCAAAGCTTTGAGGAATGTGTCATAGAGCGATTCAATGCTTTATAACAACGAGATAAAGGATAAAGGACATGGCTGATACTCTTACAGCTTCTGGCGAAATCCCTGGCGCAGCTTCAGAGATCTCCCTTTCGCAGGCAATCCTTGCGCCATTGGATGCTCTCTTCAAAGCTCAGGTGCATTCGGCGCGAAGTTTCCTCAATCTTCTGCTCCAGATTGGTTATCCGCACGTACAGCTTGATAAAGATGGCAACCCGGATAAAGAGCAATTACAGTCGAAAACCTGTTATACCCAGGATTTCGATTATACCGACGATGAAGGGCATAGCGTCACCATTTCAATGCCATCACTTGCGCTGATTCCTATTGCTCCATTGAGCATAGACAACGCAAGTTTCAAATTCAATTTTAACGTGCAGAGTACATCATCCCATTCCCAGATTCAAAGTTCAGAAGATGGCGTTACCGATCAAGAAGAGAGTTTTGCCAAGAATAAGCGTCCATGGTATCTCGTTGACGAGCCAAAAAGTTTCAAAGGCACAGTAGCTCCCTCAGCAAATGAGAGTTCTTCATCCTCACAAAGTCAATCAAGCATGATTAATATTGAAATTACCCTCTCCAAACAGCCGCTCCCTTCCGGTCTCGATAAATTGCTGACTGCGCTGCAACAATCGACCAAAATCATAGATCGTGGCAAGTAACAACAGCCGAACAACATGAAAACTGGCACTGCAGATTCCAACCATTAAACATGAAATAATATGGCAAGCACAACTCTTACCGATATTGGAGTTCAGGCTCTTCCCCTTGAATTCATTATCTCTGCACCGTTACTCGGAGTCATCAACGCACAGAAAATTGCCGCCCAGGCAACGCTTGATTTTATAAACACCTTCAAAGATCAAACCGTCGAATTGAACACCACCAGCACCACTGCTGGTCAGACATCAACTATCTCGGTGAAAGCACCACTGCTTGCCATGATTCCGGTGCCCCACCTTCGGATTGATTCATTTACCACACATTTCAAGTATGAGATAAGCCAGGTTGCAAGCGAGAAAAAAAACAGGGAAATGGGGGGCAGCGCTGAGGCCGGAACAACCGGATTATGGTCTAATTTTGTCAATGCCTCCCTCAAGGGTAATGTTTCAAGCCAGTCCTCCTCAGAATCGGTCATGAACCGCAGTGGAGTTCTCGAAATCACCGTCAACGCCAGTGAAGCTCCCATTCCTGAAGGTCTTGCAAGGATGCTTAACCTTTTGGGTAAAACAATTCCCGCTGAGCTTCCTCTCAACACAACTCCAGCAGAGCCATCCGTATCTCCCGAACAAGAACCCGCAGAAAACAAGGGATGAAAACGACTTACCTGACACTGCAGCAGATCAGCGAAAGAGTTCTTTCGGAACTTTTGCTTTCAAGAACAGATTTTCTGCTGCTTCAGGCCCAGGTATGGAAGAACATCAATGATGCCGCAAAAGAGAGCGGCGTTTTTGTACAACCCAATACTCTTGACCTTGGCCGCACGACATTTGAGTTTTGCATTGCCCGCAAAATTCCGAATTTTACGGAAAAGGTCATAAACTTTTTTCGAAAATCTGCCAATAAAAAGCCGCATTTCAGACTTTGTGACCATCAGAACAAAGAGGGGATAAAAGTGACAATCTCCATCTGTCCACAATCAGAAAAGGAGTGCAGCCCGGAGATCAGAACAGAACCTGAAATGACATCAAAACCGGATGAGACATACGTGGCTGGTTTGGATATATGACGGTTCAGCTCAAGCAAGAAGACGAATGCGGGAAAAAACATAGTCAAGCGAGTCCTCATTCAGAACCACCCGTGAGAAGCCTGTCGAACCGAGCTCCGTTGGCTGGTTATTACGGTCACTGGTAAACTTGCGACTCTGTTTGCCGTTGTACCAATAGACCAGCCGAATCTTGTTTCCCTCAATTTCGAGAGCGGTAATACCTCGCTTGCCAATAGTGCAACCAGAGTTGAAAATACTTGGGATAGTGATCGTATTGTACCGACCACTTCGCAATCCTATTTTCTTGCCCTTCGTGTAACAAGCCTCAAGTTCAATTTTCAGTGAAGCAATGGTCTGCTCAATAAAGGCGCGATACTCACCCTCGGCTGTTGGATAGGCACGGCAAAGCTCCTCAATTCTGAAGTTCAGCAAATCAACCTTTGAGAGTGATTCAAACAGCGACCTGTGGGTATGCCCAATTATAGAGACAATTTTGGCCTGGTTTGAAAATTCATAAATCGACTTCTCAATGGCAAAGCGTCGAGGGCTGTTGTATGCTTTGGAAAAATTCCTGATGCCGACAGGTTTTGCTATGTAGCGGATAAAAAAAATAATAGCTCGGCTGACCATCGGATAGGTCTCCCACAACAGCTCCGATGCCTGATGACCATGAAAAAGCAGAAGAGTTTCATTGCCATAATGAAACTTCAAAGAATTAACCATTGAAGAGGCAAGCCTGTACTCCCTCTCCTCCATCAACGCGGCATCATGGTTGCCATAGGTTTTCAACAAAAAGCCATTCAACTCAAACTTGAGAAACAGATCATACAACTCCCCCCATTCAGAGACAATACTGTCAAGAGGGAATTTGAAAAGTTCTTCGATATCACCATTCAAAACAAGACTATATTTTTCAGGCAAATAGTAGCTGCCAAGCATGGTTCTGACCAGTTCAGCATTGCGCTTGAACTCGTCGCGTCGCCCTCCATTACCCATGTGCAGATCACTGAGAATGAGTACTTTCGACGAAGAATCAAGAGTAATTGGCTTTGCTGTTTTCAGCAGATGCTCAAGATAAGGGTGTTTCTTGTTATGATGAAGCCTCATAGTATTGCAGCCGTGCGTATCAACCTCTGTAAAGATTTGTTGCCGCTCCGGAGCGGATTCTCTTTTGTGATATACTTAAAAAAAGTAAGCTCCGCAAGAATAAGACTAATAGAACGTTACGATATGAGCCATTCCCTTTTCCGATTGTCCAAATAAATAGCTTACTTGCAGAACATAGCCTTTTGTTAAACGCAACAACCATATCCCGCACTCTTGATTTCACCAGAACGATTCCGGAAAATCCATACCATGCTGCGTCATCGCCAACCCGACCTTACCGTGGTGATGGACAATGTGAACAAAGCACACAACCTGTCGGCAATAATCAGAAGCTGTGACTGCGTCGGCATAGGCGAAATTCATGCAATTTCATACCGTAAATCCATCTACACCGAGCAGAATGCTGCGGCTGGCACAAGCAAGTGGATCACCATGAACCTCTATCCTGACGTAGAGAGCGCTTACGAAAAACTGTCGACATCAGGAATGCAGATCATCGTGGCAACAAACGGTGAAAAGTGCGAAGATTTCAGAAGCGTCGACTATACACTCCCCACTGCTCTCGTCGTAGGGGCTGAGTGGGATGGAATATCGGAAAAGGCCATCAAAGGAGCAGACCACGCCATTACCATACCAATGCTTGGTATGGGCGAATCACTGAATGTATCGGTAGCTACCGCCGTTATTCTTTTTGAGGCACAACGCCAAAGATCGCTGAAGGGAATGTACAATCAACCCCTACTCAAGCCAGAGACTCTTGAAAAGATGCTCTTTGAGCTTGCCTATCCACGTCTCAGCCGGGAACTGCGTGAAAAAGAGCTCCCCTATCCACCTCTCGATGAACAGGGGCACTTAACCGACAGCTCTTATTCCGGAATCACTGAATGATAGTACTGGAGATAAAAAGCCTCCTTTTCCTCCATCAGCGCCCGATCTTCCGGCGTCTGATCGTCGTAACCAATAAGATGCAGCGCTGAATGAAAGGTTACCCGGAGAAGCTCATCCTGAAAATCAACGTTAAACTTTGCGGCATTTTCTTTGACCACATCAAGTGAAATATAAAACTCTCCATCAACCTCACTCCCCTTGTTGTAACGAAAGGTGATGGTGTCGGTCGGATAATCGTGCTCAAGAAACTCGCGATTGATACGCTGAATCATCTTGTTACCGCAATAGACACCAACAACCGATTCAACAGTATAACCCTCATGCTCCAAAACCAGCAGCACTGCCTTTTCAAGCAACTCTTCCGGGATTTCCCTTTTTGTAGAGTTGTAAATCTCCAGCATCATGATGAAATTGGTTGTGATGAGTTGATAAGGGCATCAATATGTTTAAGCTGGTTGTTCCTCACCCTGAAGGTCAGCTCAACCTCTTCATCAACATGTTTCTTGTCGATCACTTCGGTATGCTCGTACAAATAAGTAATCAGCTTGTAATTGGAGACATGGATGCTGATATGGCGTTCTGTGTACTCACGCGCCACCTGCTGGCCAATCATCTCCTTGAGCAATGAAATATTGATTCCCCGTACAGCGGAGATACATACCGCTTCGGGATATTTTTCGCCAAGCTCCCGCAACTGCGCAGGATCATGGAGAGCATCAATTTTGTTGAACACCTCAATAATGTTGTCGTGGGTAACACCGATCTCTTTCAGCGTGTCACGCACCACGGTCATCTGCTCCTCAAAACCTGGATGGCTGACATCGACCACATGAAGCAGAAAATCGGCCTGCAACACCTCATCAAGAGTTGATTTAAAACTCTCCACAAGAGTATGCGGCAATTTGCGGATAAAACCTACCGTATCCGACAACAGCACAAGCTTGTTGATATTGAGCTCAAGACGCCGGGTCTTGGTGTCGAGCGTCGCGAAGAGCCTGTTTTCAGCAAAGGCCTCAGCCTCAGGGCAAAGGACGTTCATCAGAGTGGATTTACCCGCATTGGTGTACCCCACAAGGGATACCCGCTGCACCGTCTGGCGACTGCGAGTCTGGGTATCATGCTGCAAAGCAACCTCTTTCAGCTTTTTTTTCAGCAGGGAGATACGGTTACGAACCAGACGCCGATCAGTCTCAATCTGGGTCTCACCCGGCCCCTTGTTGCCAATACCTCCCTTCTGCTTCGAGAGATGAGTCCACTTTCCAGAGAGACGGGGAAGCATATACTCAAGCTGCGCAAGCTCCACCTGCATTTTGGCCTGCGCCGACTGAGCCCTGATGGCAAAGATTTGCAAAATCAGACCGGTACGATCAATAACCTTGCACCCCAGAGCCTGTTCAAGGTTTCTGGCCTGTGCCGGCGAAAGATCATCATCAAAAATCACAAGATCTATCTCGTGCTCCTTGACGAACGCAACAAGCTCCTCAACCTTACCCTTCCCTATACAATAGGCGGGATCACGCAACTTCCGGTCCTGGATAAACGAATCCACCACATCTGCGCCAGCCGTATCGGCAAGAAAAGCAAGTTCATCAAGATACTCCTCAACCAGTGATCGAGGTGTTTCGGGGGGGGAACAAAGGCCGACAAGAAAAGCCTTTTCCCTTTTATTTTCAGGATTGACAGTATTCAACAGAGCAGTAAATAAATTAACTAAGGAAATGAAATAACGATCTGCAACATGGCATGTTGCTATATTACAACCATTGTTTTATCTTGGCGGTTCATCACCGGATCATAGTTTAACCTTTTAAAAATGTACACTTTTTTGCTTTCACCCCCATACCATAGAAAGCGAATAAAGCTGTAATGATCCAAACTGGCAAATAGAAGCGCATAGCAGATGAATCAGAACGATAGCCGGAACTCTGCTGAACAAGAGAGGGAAAAGCTGATAACGCTTGAAGATGCTTATGCATACTGCCGCAACATCTCAAAAAAGCACGCCAAAACATTCTACCTCGCAAGCCGGTTTTTGCCTAAAAAACAGCAAAAACCAATTTTTGCCATTTACGCACTGTTGCGCACTGTTGATGATGTGGTCGATACGGCAGAGGAGAAACTGGAACAGGGGCTTATCACCAGAGAAGAGATCAGCCGGATGCTTGAGAGCTGGAAAACCAAACTCAAGGCCTGCTATGCCGGACATGTTGAGAACGATCCTATCATGATGGCTTGGCATGACACGCTCAAAAGCTACACGATTCCCATAGAGCTTCCGCTTGATTTAATGGATGGTGTGGCTATGGATATTGAGTTCAAGCCATTTGAGACGTTTGACGAACTCTACGTTTATTGCTATAAAGTTGCCTCTGTTGTTGGGCTGATAACTGCAGAAATTTTCGGCTACAGCAACAAAGAGGCCCTGCAGCACGCCATTGAGCTCGGCATCGCCATGCAATTGACCAACATCCTGCGCGATGTAGGCGAAGATGTCAACCGTGGCAGAATCTATCTCCCTTTGGAAGATCTACGCCGCTTCAACTATTCAAGCGAAGAGTTGATGCAGAAGCGGATGAACAGCAACTTTATTGAGCTGATGAAGTTCCAGATCGCAAGAGCAAGGAGCTACTATAGCTCATCGGATAAAGGGATTCCCATGCTTGAACGACACAGCCGCTTTGGTGTCGCCATCAGCTGCATCAATTACGGCAATATTTTAACCGCCATCGAAGAGAATCGATACGACGTTTTTTCAAAACGGGCATATCGCTCCTTCTGGCAAAAAATCAGCACCCTGCCAGCCGTGTGGCAGAAAACCCGTTAAGCGTTACAGTTCCGCAGGGTTTGCCCATATTTATTCATACACCGAACTAATCACCATGCACAAAGAGAACGAACAGAATAAAAATAGCCAGGAACAGCCACTCCAGATATCATTGAATGACCAGATGCAGCGTCGTCTTGAAGAGCGCCAGCAACTGATGGATGCAGGGATCAACCCCTATCCAACCCAATTCGAGGTAACAGACTCTTCTGTGGAAATCATAGCGAACTTCGAAGAAGAGGTTAAAGCTCCGGTCTCTGTCGCTGGCAGAATCATGACCATAAGAAAGATGGGAAAAGCCTCATTTTTTCATCTTCAGGACTCGACGGGCAGAATCCAGATCTACATGAAAAAGGATGAGGTTGGTGAGGTTACCTACAACACCTTCAAACTGCTCGACATTGGTGATATCGTTGGTGTCAAGGGTTTTTCCTTCAGAACCAAAACCGGTGAAATATCGGTCCATGCAGAATCGCTGGAGCTGCTCACCAAATCGCTGCGCCCAATCCCCGTTGCCAAGGAGAAAGAGGTTGATGGAGAGAAGGTTATTTTTGATGCCTTCAGCGACAAAGAGATGCGCTACCGCCAGCGTTATGTTGACCTGATTGTCAACCCGGAGGTAAAACAGACCTTTATCAAGCGCTCCGCCATTGTCTCCTCCATGCGCAACTTCTTCACCCGGCAGGGGTGGCTTGAAGTTGAAACCCCTATCCTGCAACCCATCTACGGAGGCGCTGCGGCACGCCCCTTCACCACGCACCACAATGCGCTCGACATGCAGCTCTACCTGCGCATTGCCAACGAGCTCTACCTCAAGAGGCTTATTGTTGGAGGTTTTGATGGTGTCTTTGAATTCGCCAAAGATTTCCGAAACGAAGGGATCGACCGTTTCCACAACCCGGAATTTACCCAGGTTGAGCTCTATGTTGCCTACAAAGATTACAACTGGATGATGAAAATGGTCGAAGAGCTAATCTGCCAGACAGCTCTTGCCGTCAACAAAAGCGACAGCACCATGTTTCTTGGCAATGAGATCAGCCTTAAAACTCCGTTCAAGCGTCTGAGCATTATCGATTCCATTGCCGAATACACCGGCAAAAATATTGGCGGCCAATCTGAAGAGGAGCTTCGCTACACCGCCAAGGATCTCGGACTTGAACTCGATCCACAAATCAGCAGCGGCAAGATAATCGACGAAATTTTCGGTGAATTTGTAGAGCCAAAGCTCATTCAGCCAACCTTCATCACCGACTACCCCACCGAAATGTCGCCCCTGGCCAAAGAGCACCCCTCTCAGCCGGGCATCGTCGAACGATTTGAACTCATTGTCGGAGGCAAAGAGGTGTGCAACTCATTCTCCGAGCTGAACGACCCCGTCATTCAGCGCGAAAGGCTGGAGTCGCAGGCAAAACTGCGGCAGCGCGGTGACGAAGAGGCGATGATTGTCGACGAAGACTTTCTCCGCGCCATCGAATACGGTATGCCCCCATGCGCCGGTATCGGCATCGGAATCGACCGGCTGGTGATGATTCTTACCGGTCAGGATTCAATCAGGGATGTGATTTTCTTTCCACATCTGAAGCCGGAGTAGGGATTGGAGTTGTAAGCCAGCATGGATGAGTATCAAAGAGGTGAATCAGCACGTAACTTCCAACAAAAACGATACGGTAGAAATGGGACATATTTTTGCTGAAATAAAACTCAGCAACCCCCGCAATCAGTTTTTAACACCCATCGTCACACGGGCGTTGGCTGATACCGGAGCGTTGATGCTTTGTATACCTGAACATATTGCCATTCAGCTTGAGCTTGAAATGGAGTCAAAGCGCGAAGTTACGGTTGCAGATGGTCGATCAATGAATGTCCCTTACGCTGGGCCGATCAAGGTAGAATTTCAGGATCGCTTTTGTTATGTGGGTGCATTGGTATTGGGTGATGAAGTATTGCTCGGCGCATTACCAATGGAAGATATGGATCTGGTACTCTCACCAGTTCGTCGCGAAGTCACGGTCGATCCCTGCAGTCCCAACATTCCCCACGCAAGAGTGAAATGAATAACTGGAAGGCCGCTTTGGCTGATATCTCCCTTGAAAAATATAATCCAATGGATTATATTGATCGATGAATATTACAATTGTAGAACTACCGGAATTCATTCGGAAATCAGAAAAGCTGATGAGCAGTGAGGAGCATGATTTTTTACTCTCTTACCTTGCAACAAACCCAACGGCCGGGATTTTGATTCAGGGAACCGGAGGTGTTCGAAAATTGAGATGGGCTACAGGGAACAAGGGAAAAAGTGGCAGCACTCGCATCATATACTTTTATCACAATCCTGATATGCCGCTTTTTCTGTTAACGGCATTCAGTAAAAGTGAGCAAGGGAACCTGACCAAAGCAGAACGAAATGAGCTGGCCGGGCTAACAAAGATTTTAGTTCAAAACTATAAGAGATAAAAATGGATAACGTATTTGAGAGTATAAAAAAGGGATTGGAAGAGGCTGTTGATTATTCAGAGGAAAAAATAGTCAAGGTCAGAGTGTTTCAGCCGGAACCCGTCAACGTCAAAAGCATCCGGCAGGAAACACTCCTGACGCAAGATGAGTTTGCCTCTGCGTTCGGCATCAGTGTCGCCACACTGAGACATTGGGAACGGGGTGACCGCAAACCGCATGGCCCAGCACTGGTTTTGCTGAATCTTGTCAAAAAAGCTCCCGACACTGTATTGCATGTGTTGAACAGTTAATCGCCTCACCCCCATCAATTCCTTTTGACTGAGGAATCATCTGGCAGCTTGCCTCCTTGAGAGTGATGATCGTGCCGGGTATTGCACCAAGTTCATCGATTCCTTCCTGCACTGTGCATTCATATTTTATCCAAAGTCCTGATAACAGTTATTGAAACACCGGATTATCTTGTCGATGATTAATCCGATGCCAAAGTACTCTTCACGGTCAGTGTGTTCTTAATCTTGGATGGCTTTGGGAATACGCAGGAAATTTGAGTATCCCTTGATTCATTAAGTTCTTGACGTAACGCTTTTTCAGTAACCAAATCAACGCTGCAACCCAAGAGATCTTCAAGGAAAAAAAGCACGCCAAAATAACGGTTTGAGGTTGCGGCTCCGTCAAAAGCCACAAGAATATCGTGGGCGACTGCCCGGGTACTTGCACTCGGGCTTGAGTCCCGTGATGGCTTGTAAGCCCAGCCTTGCGAAAGCCGTACTATTCAATAAATTTCATACCTTGAATAAGTTATAAAGAGAGATGAAAACAGGGAGTTCCTGTGTCATTTGGTTGCCTTGTGCATCCGTCAACGCAGCTTCCCACCATGGATGTGGCTGCCTTTTTATACATGGCGCAAGGCGACATGATTTAAATTTTACACACGCCCAAAATGACCTTCCAGAGCCTCCTGACCAAATACCGCAACCACTCCTTCTCCGAGCGCGACAAGGGCGACCGGTTTGAGCGGCTCATGCAGGCATACCTCAAAACTGACCCCAAGTACGCTTACCGCTTCAGGCATGTCTGGCTCTGGAATGAATTTTCTGGTCGCAAGGATTTGGGGGGAACCGATACCGGAATAGACCTCGTGGCGATAACCTGGGAAGGCGACTACTGGGCAATTCAATGCAAATGTTTTGATGCTGCCGCCACCATCGACAAACAGGCGGTCGACTCCTTTCTCTCCACCTCCAGCCGTGAGTTCAAAAACGACAAGCTGCAAACTGAACTTGCTATATTTTCGTGGACAGGGTAAGAAGTCATATCTTCAATCCAAAGGAGATATGGGAAATGACAGAGA
>CAIWUU010000111.1 GCA_903915955.1 uncultured Chlorobiaceae bacterium
ATTTCATTGGCTTCAAAGAGAATAATTTCCCATCTTCAAGGACAACTTTTTCAATGAGCTCACGATGAAACAACTCTTGCTGGGCGCTGAAGCCATTGCGCTTGGAGCCCTTGACGGCGGAATATCCGGTGTCTATGCTTATCCCGGAACGCCTTCGACCGAAATCACCGAATATATCCAGAAAAACAGGGGTGACCGTGAACAGCCTGTTCGCTCAACCTGGTCTGCCAATGAAAAAACAGCTTATGAGGCTGCGCTCGGGATGTCGTACGCTGGCAAACGGAGTCTGGTCTGCATGAAGCATGTGGGGCTGAACGTCGCTTCGGATGCCTTCATCAACTCCGCCATTACCGGTGTCAACGGCGGATTGGTCGTTGCAGTGGCCGACGATCCTTCGATGCACTCATCACAAAACGAGCAGGATAGTCGGGTCTATGGCAAATTTGCCATGGTGCCAGTGGTTGAACCTGCATCACAGCAGGAGCTTTACGATGCTGTCCGATATGCATTCGACCTCTCTGAATCCCTGAAGCTGCCGGTGCTGCTCCGGCTCACCACAAGGCTTGCGCATTCTCGTGCGGGAGTAGAAGGAGTTGCGACACGTCGACAAAACCCGCTCAACGCACCTTATGCTCCTGAACGCTTTGTGCTGATGCCGCATAACGCACGTCGTCAGTACAACAACCTGCTCAGCATGCAGGCTCAGCTTGAAGAGCATTCGGAGAACTCATGGCTGAACCGCCTCATACCCGGGACAGGCTCTACCGGCGTTCTTGCATTCGGTATTGCCTTTAACTACGTCATGGAGGTACGGCAGGCTTTTGGTCTCGACTGCTCCTTGCTGAAGATCGGGCACTACCCCCTGCCAAGAAAAAAGATCGAGGCACTTTTCAGCTTCTGCGACACCATTCTTGTTGCCGAGGAGGGTTATCCGGTTTATGAAGAGCTGCTGAGAGGATACTTTGGTGGAAAAAATATAAAGGGCCGCCTTGACGGAACACTTCCACGTGCCGGAGAGCTCAATGCTGACAGTGTCGCTCTTGCTCTCGGTCTGACAAAAAAAGAGGTGATGCCGGTACCTGACATCATGGTAAACCGTCCACCGGAACTCTGCAAGGGATGTGGCCACCGCGACCTCTACGAAGCACTCAACACGGTGATGAGTGCACACAAGCAGCACCATGTTTTTTCCGACATCGGCTGCTACACGCTTGGAGCGCTCGCGCCTTATAATGCTATTCATACCTGCGTCGATATGGGCGCATCAATCACGATGGCCAAGGGTGCTGCGGATGCAGGCCTGCGGCCTGCGGTTGCGGTTATCGGCGACTCGACCTTCACCCACTCCGGCATGACCGGCCTGCTGGATGCCATCAACGACAGCTCACCACTCACCGTTATCATTGCTGACAACGACACCACCGCCATGACTGGTGGGCAGAACTCTTCGGCAAACGGTTCGAGGCTGCTGGAGATCTGCCGGGGACTCGGCGTTGAGAATGCACATATTAAAACCATCATCCCGCTGAAATCGCACCTTGCAGAGAATATTGCTGTACTCAGCAAGGAGATTGCCTGGGAGGGTGTTTCAGTGGTTATTGCACAACGGGAATGTATTGAAACCGCTGCACGGAAAAAACGGAATCCTGCGGCCAAAGCGTAACAGTAGTATGCAGATCAACATTATTCTTGCCGGTGTAGGAGGACAGGGAATACTCACCATTGCTGCGGTTATCGACCATGCGGCCCTGCAGAGCGGCCTCACCGTGCGCCAGGCGGAGGTACACGGCATGAGCCAGCGCGGTGGAGCTGTGCAGTCGCACCTCCGCATTTCTGACAGGGAGATATTCTCCGACCTTATTGCGGAAGGAACAGCAAACCTGATTCTCTCGGTTGAACCTCTTGAAGCGCTTCGCTATCTTCCATTTCTTGCGCCGGAGGGGAGAATAGTCACCGCCACAGACTCCTTTATCAATATGGAGGGCTATCCGACAATGGAGCAGATTCTTGACGAGCTGCACCGCACGAACCACCCGGTGCTGGTCAATGCGGCAGATCTTGCCCGTGAGGCTGGCAGTATAAGAACATCAAACATGGTGATGCTCGGTGCTGGCGCCCCGTTCATCGGTATTGCTGCTGAAACGCTTGAAGCCTCCATAGAGAAGCTTTTTCAGGCAAAAGGGGCCAATATCACAGCCATGAACATCCGGGCATTCCGAACAGGAGAAGCATTATCTCAACTTCAAGCAACAGCAACATGATCTGGAATAAGCAGTACGAGTGTATGGAGCGTGAAGAGCTCCTGAAACTTCAGGGAGCACGGGTATCAGCAATGGTGAGAAGAGTCTATGACTCGGTTCCATTCTACCGCAACAAGCTCCAGGAGATGGGTATAGAGCCCGGCGACATCACCACCATTGACGACCTGAAAAAGCTCCCCTTTACCACCAAACAGGATCTGCGCGACAACTATCCTTTTGGCCTCTTTACGCTCCCTCAAACTGATGTTGTAAGGCTCCATGCCTCCAGCGGCACAACGGGAAAATCAACCGTTGTCGGCTACACCCACAACGATATCCAGATGTGGAGTGAAGTGGTTGCCCGTTCCCTGACCATGGCGGGAGTGGGAACATCCGACATCATTCAGGTTGCTTATGGCTACGGTCTCTTCACTGGCGGTCTCGGTCTGCACTATGGTGCCGAAAAAGTTGGGGCGACGGTTATTCCAATCTCCGGCGGCAATACAAAAAAACAGCTTCAGCTCATGGAGGACTTCGGCTCCACAGTACTGGCCTGCACGCCCTCTTATGCCGCCTATCTCGGCGAAGCGCTTGTTGAAGAGAAGATTGACCGCAAGCATATCAAGCTGAAGGCTGGCGTTTTCGGTGCAGAACCCTGGACAGAAGAGATGCGCACTCAAATTGAGCAGCTCCTCGGCATCAAAGCCTACGACATTTACGGCCTCAGCGAAATCATCGGGCCGGGCGTCTCCATGGAGTGCCACTGCCAGAAGGGAATGCATATTTTTGAAGATCACTTTATCCCTGAAATTATCAACCCCGAGAGTGGTGAAGTGCTGCCTTATGGCGAGCTTGGCGAACTGGTCTTTACTCCCGCAACCAAGGAGGCGATGCCACTCATCCGCTACCGCACCCGCGACCTGACCCGGCTCCACGCCGACCGGTGCGAATGCGGCCGCACGCTGGTGCGTATGGAAAAATGCGTGGGCCGCTCGGACGATATGCTCATCATCCGTGGTGTCAACGTCTTCCCGTCACAGGTTGAATCGGTACTGCTTGAGATGAGTGAAACCAAGCCGCACTACCTCCTGGTGGTTGATCGTGAGAACAACCTCGACACCCTCGAAATCAGGGTAGAGATTGAGGAGCAGTTCTTCTCTGACGAGGTGAAAGAGCTTGAGGGGCTCCGCAAGCGGATCAAGGCAAATATTTCAAGCATTCTCGGGATCAGCGCAACCATCCGGCTGGTTGAACCTGGCACCATTGAACGCAGCATGGGCAAGGCGCAACGGGTCATTGATAACCGTAAACTCAAATAGAGTCAAAAAAAAGAGTATTTTTACCTGACTTGAAATAGTGAACCAAAACCAGCACTGGAGGCATTATGAGAACAATCGTCTTTACAGGCAAGGGAGGTGTCGGCAAAACCTCCATAGCAGCGGCTACAGCAGTGAAGGCTGCATCCATGGGTTTTAAAACTCTCGTTATCTCGACAGATCCCGCACACAGCCTAGGGGACTCCTTCGACCTCGAACTGGGTCCATCTCCTGTCAAAATTGCCGACAACCTTTACGGCCAGGAGGTAAGCGTCTATGGCGATCTGACCATGAACTGGGAGATCGTCCGCGAACACTTTGCACACATCATGGATGTGCAGGGAATCAAAGGAATCTATGTTGAGGAGATGGGCGTCCTGCCTGGCATGGAGGAGCTCTTCTCACTCTCCTACATCAAGCGATACAACGAATCAAAAGAGTACGACCTTCTTGTGGTTGACTGCGCACCGACCGGTGAAACCCTGCGCCTCCTCTCCCTGCCAGAAACCTTCGGATGGCTGCTGAAAATGATGAGGAATCTTGAAAAATATGTGGTCAAACCTGTGATCCGTCCTCTCTCAAAACGGGTTGGAAAACTCCATGACCTTGTGCCCGACACCAATGTCTATGACCAGATCGACCACCTCTTCTCCTCTGTTGACGGCATCATTGACCTGCTCTCAGATGGAACAAAGACAACAGTGCGGCTTGTCATGAACCCTGAAAAGATGGTTGTCAAGGAGTCCATGCGTGCGCTCACTTACCTGAACCTTTACGGTATCACCGTTGACCAGGTGGTGATCAACAGGGTCTTCATGGATGACGTTGACGGAGAGTACCTTAAGGAGTGGAAAACCATCCAGCACAAATACATCGAACAGATCGAGCGCTCCTTCGCCCCCATTCCGATCACAAAGGTGCCGCTGTTCCGCCGCGAAGTGCTCGGCCTTGAAATGCTGAAAACCGTTGGCGATGTGGTCTATGGAGATAAAAACCCTCTTGATATTTTCTATCATGAGGAGCATACCGCCATTACAAAAGTCAACGAAGGGCACTATATCATGAAGCTGCGCCTCCCTTTCGCCTTCGACAACAAAATGGAGACCAATGTCCTGCAACTTGGCGACTCACTGACCCTGAGAATCGGCAATTACCAGAAAGGAGTTATTTTGCCGGTTTTCCTTGCAGGGATGCGGGTGGCCTCAGCCATTTATGAAGATCAGTGGCTGAAGATCGAATTTAGAAAAAAAGAGACAGACGCTTCACTGAGATGAAGGGCAGCCCCCCTTCGTGCTGATTGTTTGCGCCAATGAAGTCGCGTCATTGTTATACCGATCTTTCTACTACTACAAAATCACCATAGCATGTTGAATAGCTTTTATCAAAAACAGCTTGAGCGCATCTTTGATGATGCCGATATCGAAATAGGAGGCAACCGACCGTGGGACATTCATGTCCATAGGCCAAAGCTCTACCGTCGTGTTATAACCCAGGGAAACCTTGGTTTGGGCGAGGCATACATGGAAGGTTGGTGGGATTGTGAAAGGCTTGATGAGTTTTTTTACCGTATTATCAGCTCCAAGGCTGAGGATAAAGTATCTCCCCCTGTAAAGCTGATTGGCGAGGTGATCGGCACGTTCTACAATATGCAGCGTCCCTCAAGATCCTTCAAGGTGGCAGAAAAACATTACAATATCGGCAATGACCTCTTTAAAGCCATGCTCGACAAGCGGATGCTCTACAGTTGTGGCTACTGGAAAGAGGCAAACAGCCTTGAAGAGGCACAGGAAAAGAAGCTCCACCTGATTTTTCAGAAGTTGCAGCTCAAACCGGGAATGAAGGTACTCGATATCGGGTGCGGATGGGGAGGTGCTGCGCAATTTGCGGCTGAACAGTACGGCGTATCGGTTCATGGAATAACGGTTTCAATAGAACAGGCTGCCATTGCTCGCGAGTATTGTGCCGGTCTGCCAGTTACCATAGAAGTTATCGACTACCGCAAGCTGCAGGGTTCCTACGACAGGGTCTATTCCATCGGCATGTTCGAGCATGTTGGATGCAAAAATTATCGGGACTATTTCAAAATTGTCCGCCAATGTCTGAAGGAGGATGGCTTGACCCTGTTGCACACCATCGGCGGAAACAATTCAACCTTCAGTGTTGAACCATGGGCCAACAAATATATCTTTCCGAACGCAAACATTCCTTCAGCCAGCCAGATCACCGCAAGCTACGAAGGGTTGTTTACGCTTGAAGATTGGCATGTCTTTACCCATGACGATTACGACAAGACACTCATGGCGTGGCATGAGAAGATCGAGAAACAGTGGCCGATGCTGCAACGATACAACAAAGAGTTTCAACGTATGTGGCGATACTACCTTCTGAGCTGCACTGGAGGGTTCAGGTCGAGAAGTAGCCAATTATGGCAAGTGCTGCTTTCCAAAAACGGCATTCAAGGTTGTTTCAGCATACCGAGATAGCTTGGTTGCACTGTGCTCCATTACAATAGCCTGCAAATCATTAACGGAGACTGCAAATTGCTTAATCCAATCGTACATTTTACCCAAAAGATTTACCAGACGTTTTCCTTTTGCAGTTTATGAAAAAATGGCAGAAAATATGATTTTGGTGGTTGCTGTACTTGATTGCCGCCGAAATCCCGAATGGATAAAGACAAGATTGCGCGGATGACGATTATCAAAAAATGTGAAAATCACAACATACCATGATTATCAAACAGCTCTCGGTGTTTCTCGAAAACAGGACTGGCCGGCTGACAGAGCTGACCGGTATTCTTGCAGCCAACGACATCAACATCTCGGCATTCAGTATTGCCGATACTGCCGACTACGGTATTCTGCGCATGATTGTGGGCCGACCGGATGCTGCGGCAGAGATACTGCGCAAGGCGGGATTTGCCGTCAAAATTACCGATGTGGTCGGGATGATTATCCCCCACAGACCCGGCGGACTGCACAAGGCGCTGCAGCTTATTTCAGATAATAACGTCGCCATTGATTATATGTATGCTTTCGCTTCGGGCGAATGCAAGGCCACTGTGGTTATCAGGGCGGAATCGTTACAGAAACTTATTAATGTCCTGCAGGAGCACAAGATGGAGCTGCTGCAAGAGGGAGATGTCTATCAGGTTTAAACAGCTAACATGTCGCTCCGCCGGAGCTTTTCTTTGAGGTAATGGAGCACAAGCCTCGTAGAGACGGCGTGTTAGTAGCGATAACAACAAATAAAATCATGCCAAGGTTTTCAAAAGCTGTATCGTCACTTCGCTCTTCCGAAATCAGGGATCTTATGACCCTGGCCTCAAGACCGGACATCATCTCCTTTGCGGGTGGAATGCCCGGCAACGATCTCTTTCCTGTCCAGGAGATTGAGGATCTTTTCAAAGCACTCGACATCAAAAAAAAGCGCATCGCATTTCAGTACGGCCCAACACCCGGCCTTCCCTCACTGCTTGAGTCACTGAGCGGCTTCCTCGAAAAAAAGGGGTTACCGGTACACTCGAACCGGCTGCTCATCACCACCGGCTCACAACAGGGGCTCAATCTGCTCGGCAAAGCCTTTATTGACCCTCACGACCCTGTCCTTGTTGAAAATCCCTGCTTTATCGGGGCACTTTCAGCTTTCCGCTCCTACGATGCTGAACTGAGAGGAGTCCCGGTTGACCGTGATGGCATTGTCATGAAGGCGCTGCAACAAGAGATCGACAAAAAAGAGAAGCCGAAATTTCTCTACATCACCCCCTATTTTCACAACCCGGCAGGGCTGCTCTACAGTTCTGAACGCAAAGAGCAACTTATCACAGCGCTTCAGGGGCGCGATATTCCGCTGATTGAGGATGATGCCTACGGCGACCTCTACTTTTACGAAGAGGATCGGGAACAACTCAAGCCCATCAAGGCAATCAATCCTGAAGGAATTGAGATCTGCTATACCGGCTCATTCTCCAAAATTCTCGGCCCCGGCCTGCGACTTGGCTGGATGCTGGCGCCCGAAGAGATCTACCAGAAGTGCGAACTGATCAAGCAATCCGCCGATGCCTGTTCGCCAAGCTTTACCCAGGTTCTGGCAGATGAGTTTATCCGCTCCGGCCAGATTTACAGCTATATCTCCACGGTTCGGCAGGAGTACAAGAGAAGGGCGAACGCCATGGTTGCCGCTCTCAGGGAACACCTGCCGGACTACGTCCAGTGGAACGAACCACGCGGCGGCTTCTACCTCTGGCTCACGCTGCCGGAAGAGACGGATGCCACAAAAATCGTGCAACTTGCCATAGAGGGCGGCGCGGTGTTTGTGATTGGGAAGACGTTCGATCCGGCTGGAAAGCGCAACAACTCCCTGCGCCTCTCCTATTGCAACAACACTCCGGCGCAAATCGCAGAGGGAATTCCGATTGTGGCACGGGCTATACGGCAGGTGTGCGGATGAAACAGTAACAATCTGCCCAGCCCCACCCTTTACCGGCAAAATTTGAACAAAAAAAGCAGCCCCATGGCATCAAGCACACATCAAGATCTCGCAGGATTTATCTGGAACATCGCCAACAAGCTCCGGGGGCCATACCGCCCGCCGCAGTACCGTCATGTCATGCTGCCCATGACCATCCTCCGCCGCCTTGATCTGGTGCTTGAACCAACCAAA
>CAIWUU010000112.1 GCA_903915955.1 uncultured Chlorobiaceae bacterium
AAACTCCTTTTTATCGTGTTTCCTTTATAATACATACGTACACGTTAAAAAGCAAGAAAAAAGCACGATTTTGCTTGAAAATCGTGCCTGCGCGGTGATGTTTTTCGTTAATGTGTTCGCTTTATCCTACTTTCAGGTTATTAAGCAATGCTGTATTCCAGCGTTGCGGTCTTGAAGCAAACCAGAGGCGGGCGGTACTCCGCTCTTTACATTTAGCGCTCTTTGTGTATCTTTACTATACCCGGTGCAATGATACCATGTTTGATGAAGAGTCTTCGTTTCCCGGTGAGCTGCTCTGCCCGAGCCGACGACCGCGCTCTGGCTTGTGAAGGTGCCAAGTGGAGCGTACTCGCGGAACGGCTACCGGAACAAGACGGCAGCGGGCGGAGGCGAAAAGGCAGGGCGGGAGACGGTCATGGAGAGAGAGAATTACAGAACGGCACTTGTTCCTCCGTCGCGAAGAAACAGCCCAATTTTGCTTTTTTTGTTCCGCCCTTGTTCCTTTTGGATTTAAGAAAAACGTTAAGCCACTATTATAATTAGCGTTAATCGCAACGCGCCTGATAATAACTCATATTATTATGCAAGACGAAAAACAACCAATGAGCTTTGGAAGCAGGATCACAAAACCAGAGCCAACCCACGACGGGAAAGAGGCAACCTATCAAGGAATTGGCGGTTCAAGAGGCATTACTATCGGCGAGTGCTACGCATTCATCAGGGAAGAGAGTAATCATGAAGTCAGAGAGCTGAACGACAAAAATATCAGTGAAGAGATTGAAAGATTTCTCACCGCCTTGAACCGATCCGAACATGAGCTGAAGAAAATTGAGCAACTCACCATCAGAAAACTTGGAAAGAGCTACTCTAATCTGTTTCAGGCTCAAATCATGATGCTTCACGACCCGATACTGATCGAGAGCATCAGCAATCGTATACGGTCGGAACGTAAAGGAGCACATCTCGTTATTGCTGAAGAGTTTGATTACTATCTTCAAAATTTTAAAAATTCCGATAGCCTGATTTTCCAGGATCGGGCTGATGATTTTCATGATATCAAAAATCGGATTATCAGAAACCTGCACATCAGAAAACTGCACTCGTGGATACCCGAAGGAGTCATTGTTGCATCCGATACCCTCTCACCTGCGGATATCATCCTTTTAAGCCGCAGCAATGTCAAAGGTTTTGTCACTGACTCAGGTGGAAAAACCTCGCATATCTCTTTAATTTGCAAGTCACTCAAGATTCCAATCGTTGTAGGCCTTGGAAATATCTCTGAAAAGGTATCGACCGGCATGCCGATGATCATCGACGGAAATACAGGAACCGTGATTATACATCCTGAAGAAAAAACCGTTGAGCGATACCTGAAAATAAAAGAGGAGGCAAAAATAAATGAGGCGAATACCTCATTAACGGCCGAACTACCCGCAACAACAAAATGCGGTGTAAGGATTACCTTTTATGCCAATATCGATTTCAGGGAAGAGGTGCAAGCCATAATCGCTGCTGGAGCAGAAGGGGTTGGACTTTTCAGAAGTGAAAACCTTTTCACCGAAGGCACAAAAGTACCCGGCGAATCCGAACAATACGACTGTTATCGGGAAATGGCTGAAGCAATAGCCCCGATGCCTCTGGATATTCGCCTGTTTGATATTGGTGGCGACAAGTTGATCTATTCTCCAGTCAAGGAGCCAAATCCTAACCTTGGATGGCGAGGTATCCGGATACTGATTGATCTGCCCAAAATACTTGACGCGCAGGTCAGGGCCATCATCAGAGCCAATCGGCTTGGGAATGTTAATATCCTTATTCCCATGATCATGTCACTCGAAGAGATTCGGTATGTCCGGGCATCTGTCGAGAAACACTACTCGGAGCTGGTGCTGGAAACTGATGAGCAAGTTGAAAAACCGAGGCTCGGAGCAATGGTAGAGATTCCCGCAGCAGTAGAACTGATTGATGAGATTACGAGATGTGCTAATTTTATCAGCATCGGCACCAATGATCTCACTCAGTACAGCCTGGCTGTTGACAGAAACAACGTCATCGTACAGGATCTCTTTGAAAAATTCCACCCTGCAATAATCCGGCAACTCCACCGTATTATAACAACTGCCAATAAAAATCACTGCAAGGTAATGATTTGCGGTGACATGGGCTCCGACCCTCTCGCCCTGCCATTCCTGTTAGGGTGCGGACTAAGAAAATTCAGCGTTGTTATTTCGGATATCCCGAACCTGAAATCACTGGTATCACACTACACCATCGCTGAAACTGAAACCCTGGCCAAGCAGTGCCTCCGGCTTGACACATCAGCCGCAATCAAGGCCAGCCTGGAAAGCTTCCAGGCTGCACATTGATGAGATAAAAGGTGGAGAGTCAGGGACGTGAATCCTCGATCTTCGAGTTCTTCCGCAGTGATGCGAAATATTCGGCAAAGAGCTGTTCCTGCTTCGCCCGAAGCAGTTGTTGTGCGATGGCTGCTTTTTGAGCCGTCAGATTAATTTCGGAGGGAAGAGTCTTACCCTTGAGAAGAACAAGAGCATATCCGTCATTCGTTTTCACTGGCGCTGAAAGTTTGCCTGGAACAAGTCCTGATATAGCCTCTACAAGAGAGCGGTCAACCCCGTAGCCCGGAATAACCCCGTCGCTCCACCGAATACTGTCGGCAGTAACAACCTGTAAACCAGCATTTAAAGCAATCTTTTCAAGCGACACCCCAGTTCCCTTTGCCATCCCTGCAAGCTTTTTCTCAAGGGAGGCAGCTTTCTTCTCACGCACAAGTTCGGCAGTAACCATCATCTTCAGATCCTGATCAAGCAGACGATATCCTGTATCATTTTTACTGGTCAGACGCATGATATAAAATCCTTTTTCGGTTTCAAGAACGTCCGAAAGGTCACCTTCCCCGGCCTTGAATGCATAGGTGGAAATTTTATCACTGTAACCAATCTGGCCAACTGGCATCCGCTTGCCAAATTCACCGGTCTTGTCAATACGAAGCTTTTCACTTGCGGCGCTCTTGTCGAAACCATTCTCCTTGGCGTTAAGCTGAAATGCTGTAGCCCGACGACGCTCACTGTCAACCGTTTCTGATGAGGGCCTGATATTGCGAACAACCTCTGAACAGAGCACGGCTTTATTGTCAAGACCTGTCACTTTGATGATATGAAGACCAAACTGTGTCTGCACTGGCCCAACAATCGCCCCGGGACGAGCACTGAAAACCGCCGCAGAGAAAGCTGGTACCATCCGCTCTTTGCTGAACCAACCAACATCGCCTCCGTTAACCGCACTTGCTGTATCAGCAGAATATTTTTGTGCAAGCGCCTCAAAAGAGACCCCAGCCTGAATCTGCTGGTAAATTAATATGGAAAGCTCCCGAACCTTCTGAATTTCATCCCTGCTTGCAGGATTGAAGCGAAGGAGAATATGTGATGCTCGGGCTACAGGCTGAGGTGAGGTGGTGAGCTGCATGATCTTCAGCAACCTGAATTCACCACGATCAGCAATTGGGCCAACAATAGATCCCGGCTTGAGATTTGATGAATTAAAAATAGCCATTCCAGCCAGCGGCGAAAAATCAGCACGAGTATAGGTGGCATTGATACCTGAAGGACGATCGCTCTGCTTTTGCACAAAATCATTATCGTTGACCGAACTGGAGAAGTCGCTCCGAAGTGTTTCAAGTTCAGTACGCACCGCAAGGCTGTCTTTCGATGATGGTATCAAAGGGAAAAATACATAATCAGCTTTTCGGGATGGAAGCTGCTTGAAAAGCTCTTTATGCTCATCATAATATTTCTTTATTTCATCATCCTTTACCGGAAATTTGGCATCGGCACCTGCAAAACTCAATGGAACAGGAATAAATGAGGCGGAAAAACGTGTAAACTGCCTGTTCACAATTTCACCAAGCTCCGGTTCAGTAACATGAGCAAGGGTTTGAAGGGAGTGAATCAGTTTGTTGACCTTCAACTCCTGACGGACAATTTTTTCAAGCTGCAACCATAACTCCTTGTTGCGAACATCACTGCGTGCGCTTTCCAATTTTTTACGATCAATTGCCCCTGTAGAATCAGAAAAATTCTGGCGAATCACCATGGGCGGATTTGGACTATTAAAGGCCTCAACCACCTCCTGATCCTGAAGCGTAATACCGAATTTCTCGAACTGCTGCTCAAGCAAGGTCTGGTCAACCACCGTATTCCAAGCCTGCTCATGAAGCCCGAGTTCCGTTTCTGGTGTCAGCTCCGCAGCAGGATTGCCTCTTCTGAAATTTTCAGTAAGTGCCTTATAAACATCATCATACTGACTCAACGAAATTGACTTGCCATTGACCTTGCCGGCCTGATTAGCCTTGCCGGTAAATCCGGAAAAATTCATACCCCATTCAAAGACAATGAGCGCAAGAAAAGATCCCAGAAGAGTGTAAAGTATTATATGAGTCTTGTTCCGCAAGTTTGACATTATAGCCATAAATCATCCCTTCTCTTAAAAATGTGGTTAAAATACAGAATCGTTCCAACCTTCCCTTCCGATAAGAGGAACAAAAGTAAAGTGCTGAAAACACTCTTTTATGAAATCGCTACCCTTTCGCTGAAAAACCGTCATCTGCTGTGACTCGGAGTTCCCTAATGGTATAACCATACACCCCTTCTCAGCAAGCTGCCGCAAAAGCGACTCGGGCTCCTTCGGAGCTCCTGCCGTGACCACAATAGCGTCGAAAGGGGCCTCTTCAATCCATCCAAGCGTGCCATCACCAAAACGGCAGGTTATGTTGAGCCCAAACCTTGAAAAAAGTTTTTCGGCCCTTTCATAGAGTTCAAAAATACGTTCCACGGTATAAACCGAATAGCCAAGCGCATCAAGAATTGCGGCTTGATAGCCTGATCCTGTTCCGATTTCGAGCACCTTACCCGAAGAGCAACGCTCAACAAGAAGGCTTGTCATAAAAGCCACGGTATAGGGCTGGGAAATGGTTTGGCCGAAACCCAAGGGATAAGCGCCATCGTTATAGGCGCAATCCACAGCATCAGCATCAAAAAAAAGGTGCCGTGGAACCTCCAGAAAAGCATTAAGCACCCGATGATTAACGATACCATAGAGTTTCAGCGTTTCAACCATCTCCCGTCGTTTGAGATTCAGAACTTTTTTTCTCTCTTTCATAAAAAAAACTTTGAACCTGCCTTTGCATCCAAAGAACAATTCTACGAATCCGTTCAGGAATGGCTAATATTGCATCAAAAACAACAAAAAACAATGGCAGACTCTGATTTTACTCTTTTTGGCAATAACGACCGCATGGGCTCATATCTCCTCTTGATCCATCTCTCGAAGTCTGTGGAACTTGCATTCGGCATGTTTCAAAAGGGAAAGTTATTCACAATACCCCAAGGAGACTACATATACATCGGCTCTGCACTTGGTAAAAACAGATCAGGCTCTCCACTTGCACGAAGAGTTATCCGCCACACTTCACGATCAGGCGGGAAAAAACATCACAGAATAAGGGATACAATGCTGAATCTCTTCTCCGAAAAAAAATTTATTCTCAGCAGAGAGATTAATTCATCGGCAAAAAAAATCCGCTGGCATATTGATTATCTGCTCGACCTGTCCGAAGCAGAAATCACCCATATTGTACTGATACGCAGCCCGATGAGAATAGAGCAAAAGCTCTCAGAGCTGCTGGAGAAACTGGATGAAACTTCTCTTATAGCCCCACGCCTCGGCGCTCAGGATACCAGAAAAAGTACCCATATCCTCAAGCTGAGCAACCAAAAACGAATACTGGAAGTTCTTCACACCCACATACCCGGTCTGACAGGAGACGACTAAACATCACGTTGACTCTCTACCAAGAAGCGCGGCAACAAACTTGGCCCGGTCAAACAACTGAAGGTCGTCGATTTTTTCTCCAACCCCTATATACTTGACCGGCAACTTCAGCTCACGCGAAATGGAGAGAACAATGCCACCTTTGGCGGTTCCATCAAGCTTGGTGACCACAAGACCGGTCACCTGCACAAATTTGGCAAACTCCCTTGCCTGCTGCACGGCATTCTGCCCGGTTGTGCCGTCAAGAACAAGCAATACCTCATGCGGAGCTTCAGGAATCCTCTTTTTGGCAACCCGCATTATCTTTGCAAGCTCCTCCATCAAGTGGCTCTTGTTATGCAATCGCCCGGCAGTATCAACAAGCACCACATCGGCATTTCTGGAAACCGCAGCGCTGACAGCGTCATACACAACTGAAGCCGGATCGGAACCCTGAGCCTGGCCGATCATTGGAACACCTGCCCTGTCTGCCCATATCTGGAGCTGCTCATAAGCCGCTGCCCGGAAAGTATCTGCTGCGGCTATAATCACTTTTTTTCCAGCTTTATCGTAATTATGAGCCAACTTGGCAACGCTTGTGGTCTTGCCGGCACCATTCACGCCGACAATCAAAATCACGTAAGGTTTCGCCGGAAGTGAAGCCTCAAAGTCCAGCGGATGCTCCTCGCCGGTCTCCTCAAGCATCTGCTGAATCTCCTCCATCAGCATCTTGTTCAGCTCCGCTTCAGAGTGGTAAGTCTCTTTTTTAGCACGCTCTGTAATAGCCTCAACAATCCCGAGGGTGGTCTCCACACCAACATCGGCTGAAACAAGAATCGTCTCAAGCTCCTCAAGGAACTCGTCATCAATCTCTGTTTTGCCTTTTGTAATAACAGAAAGCTTGTCACGAAGGGTATCCCGGGTTTTTTCGAGCCCCTCTTTAAGCCTTGATAGTTTGAAGTTGTCAAAAAAACCCATAAAAAGCAGATATTGTACCTGGTTATTAAGAAGAGTTGCACCTCAGTTTAATGTTGTGCGGCACAAGAGTCCGACATTATAAACTCTGCACGAAGTTCAATTTACTCAAAAATATGCCATTTAAAGCAATACCGGAAATCGGGGAATTTGGTCTTATCGATAGAATCGCCGCTCTTGTGGCCCCAACCCTGCCTGCTGTCCCTGAGCTTCTGACCGGAATCGGTGACGATTGCGCAGTCTTCCGGCCTTCAGCAGAGCTGCTGCAGGTATCAACAACCGATATCCTTGCAGAACAGGTACACTTTGATCTGCTGACCACCCCGCTGAAACATCTCGGCAGCAAGGCGATAAGTGTCAATGTTTCTGATATTTGCGCTATGAATGCGCTCCCCCGCTACGCACTGATATCACTTGCAGTGCCAGCATCATTTCCGATTGCCATGATTGAAGAGCTCTACATTGGCATGAGCCATGCAGCAAAAGAGTATGGCCTGGCCATAGCAGGCGGTGACACCTCCTCATCACGATCCGGACTGCTCATCTCCATCACCATGATCGGCGAAGTTTCACCTGAGCACATCACCCACAGAAGTGGCACCCAACCCGGGGATTTGCTGTGTGTCACCGGGTCGCTTGGCGGTGCTGCGGCTGGCCTGAAATTGCTCATGCGAGAAAAAGAGATTATGCTGAACCATATCGAAAACAACGAGCCCTATGCAAAAAGCGTGATCAGTGACCTGAAGGAGTACCGCGAAGCGATACAACAGCAGTTGCTTCCCCTTGCTCGCCTTGATATCGTCAGGCTCTTCCATGCGAAACATATTCAGCCATCATCAATGATCGACATCTCTGATGGGCTCAGCTCCGACCTCCAGCATCTCTGTCGCCATTCAAAAACAGGCGCTTTGATACATGAAAACCATCTGCCGATCCACGCAAGTACACGCAGGATAGCTGATGAGCTGCAGGATGACGCCCTTACCTGGGCTCTCACCGGCGGCGAAGATTACCAGTTACTCTTTACCCTCTCGAAAGAGAGATACCAGGCAATAGCCGATAACAAAGCAATATCAGTTATAGGGGAGATGACCGACCCGGAGTCGGGCATCCATCTTTACGATATGTATGGCATGAAAATAGACCTGGAGTCGATAAAAGGATTCGACCATTTCAGCTCATAACATCCAGTGCTACCGCAAAAAAAGAACAAAACAAGAACCATTTATTTTTTTGGGAAACACGGTGAAGATAGTAAATTGCTCCTCCTGTAACGTAACACAGCAGGCCGAAGTGGCGGAACTGGTAGACGCCCGGGACTTAAAATCCCGTGTTCAGCAATGGACGTACGGGTTCGATTCCCGTCTTCGGCACCATAGAAAGGCTCTGTTATTTCTATCTCTTGCAGTACTCCCTCATTTTATTAATACACAGCAATCATGAGTTCGGACTTTACAAAGATCCTGTTGAGCGAGGATGAAATGCCACGCCAGTGGTACAACATTCAGGCCGATCTGCCTTCACCGATGCCTCCTCCATTGGGGCCAGATGGTAACCCGATAGGGCCGGATGCCCTTGCCAAGGTATTCCCGATGAACATTATTGAGCAGGAGATGAGCACCGAGCGATGGATTGAAATTCCACAGGAGGTGCAGGCTATTCTGAAACTCTGGCGCCCATCACCACTTTACCGAGCCCATCGACTTGAAGCCGCCTTAAAGACTCCGGCAAAGATTTTTTACAAAAATGAGGGCGTATCACCTGCCGGAAGCCACAAACCAAATTCCGCTGTGGCCCAGGCATGGTACAACAAGCAATTTGGCATAAAGCATCTCATTACTGAAACTGGTGCTGGCCAATGGGGCAGCGCCCTTGCCATGAGCTGCAAGTTGGTTGGTATCGACTGTAAAGTCTTTATGGTGCGTATCAGCTTCGACCAGAAGCCGTTCCGCAAAATCATGATGAACACCTGGGGGGCAGAGTGCATTGCAAGCCCGAGCCCTCAAACCGAAACAGGACGACGGATTCTGGCGGAGACACCCGACACTCCTGGCAGCCTTGCCATTGCCATCAGTGAAGCCATTGAGATGGCTGTGCAGCGCGATGATACCCGCTATGCCCTCGGCAGCGTCCTGAACCATGTGATGCTGCACCAGAGCATTATCGGCCTTGAAGCCCGCAAACAGCTCGAAAAGGTCAGTCTCTATCCCGATATCGTCATCGGCTGTGCAGGTGGAGGCTCCAACTTTGCCGGTATCAGCTTCCCTTTCATCTGCGACAAAATCCATGGCCGTGAGGTTCAGATTATAGCAACAGAACCCGAAGCCTGCCCGACACTCACCAGAGGACCATACGTGTATGATAACGGAGATGAGGCAAAAATGACCCCACTGCTGGCCATGCACAGCCTTGGCCACGGCTTTATTCCTCCAGCTATTCATGCCGGGGGCTTGCGCTATCATGGCATGGCGCCGCTGGTGAGCCATGTCAAACAACTTGGACTGATTGAGGCCACTTCTATTCCTCAGACAGAGTGCTATGAAGCGGCACTCCTGTTTGCCCATACCGAAGGGTTCATCCCTGCTCCTGAAACCTCACATGCCATCGCACAGACCATCCGTGAAGCGAAAAAGGCAAAAGAGGAGGGCAAGGAGAAGGTGATTCTCATGAACTGGTCAGGCCATGGATTGATGGATCTTCAGGGTTATGATGCCTTCTTGTCAGGAAAAATCAGTGACTACCGACTACCCGAAGAGTTCCTGCAACGCTCACTTGCCGCAATCAAAGATCATCCGATTCCACCACAAGTATAAACGCACACACTCCGTTACTCTTGATGCTTTGCAAAAAGGCACAGAGTAACGGGGTGGGTGCGATATTTTATTGGAGGGATTGAAATATTCCAGGAGGCGTACGCTCTAAAACAGCAACGAGAATCCTTTATCCTTTCGTTTAAACTTTTTTATCTCGGCCTTGTAAAATTTAATCTGTTGACGACAAATAAAATCCCTGAATATGGAAATATCCTCAAGCTCTTCGGTTTTATTCAAGGCATCAATATAGTCAGCTCTATCCTCTGTGAATATTTTAATGAAAGGTTCTTGATGATACAGTTGTATGTAATTCATCATCAATCGTGATGTTCTCCCGTTTCCGTCCCCAAAAGGGTGAATATTGACCAGGTTGTAATGGAGATCAGCAGAGAGTTTTAAAATCTCATTATCAGAAACGTTATCGAGTCTTTGGTTAACATTGTCAATAAGTGTAATCAACAAGGCATCTACTTTTGAAAAATCAGGGAAATATTTCCTGTCGACATAGACTTGAGCCTTTCGAAAATCTCCCAATGAGGTATCAAATGTTCCTGACATTGTATTGACCACTCCACCAGTATGTTTCATGACAAGCCCCGCAACTTGTTGTAGTAACTCAATACTTATCTTTTGTTTCTGCTTTGCAATCTCTTTAAGAAACAGAAATGCTGCATAATGGTCCTTAACCATGATATGGTCAGTCAATGGTTTGCCTTTTGCTGTAACACCATTCTCCAACAATACTTTCATATCACTCTCAGTTAACGAACAACCTTCAATTTTGGTGGAATGATACACAATCGACATCATTGAAAACTTTTCGTAATCAATGGCTTCTGATAATCCCGTTGCAAGATATTGCTTTTTTAATAGCTCTAACTCTTCCCAGATCATGCTTCTTCGTAATATTCTATCGTGGATATCAGCTCATCTTCGGCGAGATCATAGGCACTGAAATTCATTTACCAAACCGTTTCTTTATTTTTTCAAAAACCTCTTCGCCAAGAATCATCTTTGCTATGCCAGATTCGATTTCCCTGCTTCTCCGTTCAACTTCTTCTGCCCAAAGCTTATCAACCTCAAGTTGAGTCGGCAGGTTAGTGCTGTGAAGAAGTTTATCAATTAAAATCAACCGATCGCCTGTTGGCAGCTCCAAAGCCTGCTCATAAATTTTTTCTGTCATCTGCATAGTTGCGGCTGGATACCTCCATGCTTCATAGATGTACTGTGACTTAACTTCAAAATGTACGGGTTAACGGGGATTGTGCGGATATTTACCTTTTCCGCCGCTTGCTCTACAACACTTCAAGACCTCGAAACGCATGTTTGGTTTTAGCAATTTTCCGCAATACCATATTGTTACCTTAACATCTGACATAAGGGACACGCTTGATGGATGGGTTAGACTCCAAAATTTACTTTTTCTTGGCAGGTGATAGTTTGTCTTTTAACCAATCAGGAACAAATTTGTACTTTGCTAAATATGCTTTACGATATTCCTCTCGAGTGAAGTAAAAGTCTATTCGCTCCACGTACTTCTCATCATCGGAAAGATATGCCTCGATCCCTTTTTTATCCCATGCTCGATAAGGCTGGTAGTTCTCATCTGAAAACCCACTCTTATCAGGTTTTCCATACTTTAAAATTAGTCGCGGTAAAGGAATTTGAGTATCTGGCACCCATCGAACCCAATTAACTGACATTGCTTCGTCATCTGATTGCTGAGACATTTTTTGCAGAAACTCCGCTGTTTCTTGAGTTGGATCTTTTTCGGCTTCCTCTTTCCATTTTGGGCGGTAGTCGTCGAATTTAATGATGATCCAGCCGCTCATTCCTGAGCCAGTAAACTTATACAAAGCATCCGTAGCCTGAGCCCATCCAGGCGATAGTTTCTCTACTTTCGCATTCGGAAATCTGTTCTTAACGTCCCCGAAATTGTCCAAGGGACCAATGTCACGATAACCTTCTGCGTATGCTGAAGTACAAATAAGTATCGCCCAAAGGGCTATGAAAATGCGCATTACTGCTCCTGATGATGTCGAACGGAATAATCAGCAGAAAACAGGGCAATGCAAAATTTAAATTTTACTCACGCGCCCTACCATAGTTATCTGCTGCATTTAATTGTTAGTTACCTTTCTGAGGAAGAGTCCCTTTTTAAACGCCCATCCATGCATTCTTACCAAGTTTTTTCATTTCAACATAATCTTCTAAGTATGATGGTTTTTTCATGAGAATTTTTCTGGCAGTTGGATGCAAATTACATGGTCGAGATATTCTCTGAAGCTCACCCATGTCGAGAACAATACCTTTATACAATAAACCATTTGAAATGCCATCATTTAATAAAAAATGCTGAGTCGTTTTCTTTTCTATTATATAATCGCGTAAATAACCCCTTTCTTCAGGAGTAAGTTCGTCTATTAACTTAACGAAACATTTCTTCTCTTTATATGCGGTGTAAATATTTGAAAATGGGATTTTTATTTTTGACAAAAGAAATACAAACCAATAAGAACCAGATACTATAAGACATAGCGAAATAGTTAAAATATGAACCTTTTTGAATTCTGTTAACCCAATTTTGTTACTTAAAGCATCAGGAAAAAATAAAATTACTAATGATGCGACAAATATTATCGCAGAAGGAAATGGTGCGAGTTTTGCTGTAAATTCAAAAATTTTTAATAATGCATTTTCCAAAATGTCTCCTATGGTGTGAATGCTTTTTTTGGTTACTAACTTTTGAAATCACCAGCGATGCCGCGCAGCTACAGCATCTGGTGCATTGAGTGGTTAGGATGCCACAGACGGATCATCAATATCGAGTGATTTGAGTTGGGCTTGAATCTCGGTGTCATAGGACGCGATGCCTCGACGAATGAATTTCAAAAGTGAATGGAAGTCATCGTGACCTACGATTTGTCGCGACCAAGAGGAGGCATTGTAAAGGCTCGTGTAGCGGTTCAGAATTCGGAAGCACTCTTCGAGCAGGTTATCCATTTCAGCCTGTTCGATGACTATAGCCTTCATGAAGGGAGCCTTCCCAAGTGCAACCTTTGCCCCGAGATGAGCGTGAAAATTTCCTCTCCATTGATTTAGCTTCAAGACGATTGGATTCTTACTTCTCGAGAATGCGATATCTGTTTGGAGCTCTGCCAAGGCTGGAATCCGTGCATCCTTCGCCAAAGAGCTAACGAATGCATTCTCTTTGATGCGTTCGCGGAAATGTGGCTCTTCAAAAAAATGAGAATTGGCCTTGATGGTATCCAATAAATTGAAAAGGTTCAGTGTGTCGGTGTTTTGATCAAACACCCTGCAGAGCCTTGTTAGGTATGCTTCCTTGAGGGCTTGCATTGTTAGGCACCAAAAGGTGGGTGATTGAGCGAACTCGGCTGGGTATTCCTTCGTGGCTTCACTTAGGCTGATCCACAATCGGTAATAGATGTTTGCATCAACGATATCCCTCGCTAGGACATCCAGAAGCTTGTTGAGTTCCTCTCTGGATTGAATTGTGATTTCCATACGACATCCTGACAATGTTTAGACTGATCGGCCTAATTCTGGAAAAGCAGAAAGCTTCTTTCTGTGTAACATAAGTTACAAATTATTCAGACAAAGCATATAACTTATTATATAATAGAATAATAAACGAAATAAAACCTATTTATCATTCTGATTTATAAAGATCAGCCTAAACCAGCAATAAACATATCAACTGGGCTTTTTACTCATGGCCACCTTTGTTTAAATCATCGTGGTGCTTACATCTTTATGACCCATTAATTCCTGAATGGTGCGAATATCATAACGACCAGCTTTTCGCGAAATGCCAGAACAGTTTGCCACTGCTGTGCTAAAGCCCTGTATTGAGCTTAAAAAACACCAGAAAACTCAGGGATTGGTGCGCCCTGTGGGAACAAAAAGCGCATTAGTGCCGTAATCTCGTAACTACTATGGAGCTAACTGGAAACAGTTGCTGATAAGTGTCTGATATAGACACAACAAGTATCGGAACGCTGGAGCCATTGGTGAATTTTATCGGCTGAGGCAGCAGGGTGAACCCAGATCGTTCAATTTAGGTATTAATACTGTACCTTGAATGACCGTCCGTCATTTGTCCTTGCATCACCAAATCCGTGACCACTTAAATCATTATTAGAGACTATAATTTCCATCAATAATTTTGATGTTTTACTTGATATCAATGCGTACGCATTACCACTCCCACCCACTGTATAACCAGTGCCAAATACTGTAGCACTTGATGACCCTGAATACGCAAATGCACTGCCAAACGTCATTGATGAGTTATTAACATCACTGTATTTCCCTGACAAAATCTCACCATTAGGCATTTCAACAGTTACTGACCTATCCCATTGATTAAACTTCCCTTTTAAAACCTCACCTGATTGAAAGTTAGTAAGAGTCATCCCTGCTGAACAACCCATTAATAAAATGAAAGTAAGCATGAGAATGCCACCTCGAATGTTTGTTTTCATAATCGGATTATGATAAAGGTTTGATGGAGTGATCATCATTGAAATAGAGGAATGTTGTTCAATAAAAAACCTAAGTCAAATTAATAAAAATACAGGGGTTTTCTTTCTTGCACTATAAGCGGCAAAGCCTAACTGACTCATTTGCCATCGTAAATTGATTGATCAGAAGAAATCCCAGAGCAAGCCCGCTCGCCCACATCGACAAATGGCGGTTTAGGTACTGAGAACGGCTTAGAGATTGACCATCCGGTGTTCCGACTCCGACTTTCAGTCCGAGCAAAACCTTACCAAGTGAGTATTCCGGGGAAAGTGTACCACCGATTCCGGACGAAAGTGTACCACTGATTCCGGACGAATATGTACCACCGATTCCGGAGCAAAGTGTACCACCTTTTTCATGCCAGATTTGCTGTTAGAACTTACAAAATTATT
>CAIWUU010000113.1 GCA_903915955.1 uncultured Chlorobiaceae bacterium
TCACTCCAGCGAAGGGTGCTTTTATCAATGGCATAACTCGCGGCATTTTCTTTGTCGCGGTATTCCGGCGGTATCCACATCCCCTCAAAGAGTGAGCGATAGGTGTCGCCCGCCCACTCGGCGCTTGCCTGCTTCTCCCTGTCCTGATCGTCCATCCGCTTCATGAAGAGCAGATAGGTGATCTGTTCAATCGCGGTGAGCGGGTTGGAAATGCCGCCGCTCCAGAACTTGTTCCAGAGTTGGTCTATCTTCGATTTCAGTTCAGGGTTGTGCTGGAGCATCGGGTTGTATCTGTACTATTGATGGTGAACTCTTGCTGGTTGTTCATTGTCTGTTCTGCTTCAAAAATTTTTTACCTTGCTCGGTTGTTTTGTAGCGTTGAAAGCGGCTTCGAGGGTTATCAAGTATAGTGTAGACAAGTAAACCCTGTTCGAGCAAAACGTCAAGATAGTTACGCTGAAATGTTTCGCGGTGTTTGATACCGATGATTTCCTGAATTTCAGTACTTTTTTTCGGTTCAATACAGGCTGTCAGTACATCAAGTTTCCATCTCTCTACTTGTCCGGTTACTTGTCCGGTTACTTGTCCGGTGACTTGTCCGGTGACTTGTCCGGTGACGTGTTTGTCCATGGATTCTGCCTTTTCAGCTTGATCAAATCGTGACCTGGTCAATTCTGTCAAGCTATAGGTGGCGTTTTCCCTGGCAATGAAAAGCTGTTGATTGCAAAGATACTCAAGGGCATGGTGAGCAAGAGCAATATTGCCGTTTAATGCCATGGCTGCATCGGTAACGTCGAGCACAGGCTGGATTGAGGCTATTGCGAGAAGAGTGGCTTGTTCAGCAGTCAGGTTAATATCGAGACCTTTCAGGAAGCGTTGTATGGCCTCACTCATCAATGGTGCCTGTAACAAGATCAACTCAAATGCCTTTCCGGCTTTATCATTGTTGATCAGTGGTGGACGACGACCAAGTTCCCGCCAGTTTCGCAAGATCGACCGAATACCGGTACCCGCCTGGTCACTCAATCCTATACGACGAAAAGCATTGACTATGAGGGGGTTGCGAATATCTTTTTCGTTTGATTCCAGCAATTGAGCTTTGGTGGCAAAGGCATCACCGGGGTTCCAGAATATGAGCCGGTCAGTAAACCATTTCAGCGATGCTTTGCGGTTATGATCACCGTAGTCCTGATGGATAAGCATATTGATCGTAGCTTCACGGAAAGCAATGTAGTCCGGGGGATCGTCATTGCGGCGCATGGTGGCTGGATCAACCTTGAAGGGATGTTCCGCGATGCGCGAGTATTTTGCCACCAACCCTCGCCAGGTTTTGAAAAGATTCTCTTCAAAAACCACGCGATCGTGCCAGCGTTCGTCGGCAGACCATGCATCAAAACGGGTATCAATGCGCTGATAATCCAAAACGGGTCGGGGGAGCAATCCACGAACATAGCGATCATGACCAAAGAGGATTACCGCTGCTCGGGTAAGTACCGGTTTACCGTTCTGGTGGATCAGGAAATTCCACTCCTGCAGAAATTCCAATGAGTCGTCAACCTGTCGCTGTTCAGGATTGCGACGATAAAAGAGCTCCTGATACCATCTGAGTGTCTCGGTATCGATACAACTCTCCACCTCGATATCAGCGACTCCCTCGCTATCCCAGGCTGAGCGGGAACTATCGCGCAGAAATCGGTGAAGTTCACTATCCGTGACACGCTCGTCTCGTGCAGCACGCCTGATGTAACTGTCCCAGGGATTGCCATTCAAATAAACAGGTTTCCGGTGCCTTTCAAGCTCAGGGATATGGAAAGCGAGAATACGTTTTCCATCAATATCATAAGCATAGGGAGTGGCGTTGACTATCTGGTTTAACTTTTGCCCGGCTCGTAAAGTGGTGAGAAAAGCGTTTTGAACGCGGTCAAAGGCATCGGGATCCACGCCAGAAGCTTCAAGCAGTCCATTTTTTTCTGTAACACCAAAAAGCAGCCAGCCACCTTGCGTGTTTGCAAAAGCGCTTACTGTGGAGTAAACATCTTTGGGGACATCCCGTTGTGCTCTCTTGCACTCGAAGTCAGTCCACTCATAGCCTTTCATCCGGCTGATTAGTTCATCTTTGGTCATCCGTTACTCAATTTCATTTTCTTGGATCGCTCTTAATCGAATTGCGAACGCACTGCGTTCGTCATTGGAATTGGACATTCTGCCGCTCCAGAAGTTGTTCCAGAGTTGGTCTATCTTCGATTTCAGTTCAGGGTTGTGCTGGAGCATTGGCTATTAACCTTCGTTTAAATTCTTTAAATGGCTTGACCCTTTTGCGGTAAGCCGGTACTTTTGCAGGCGGCTACCGGGCTTTTCAGGAAGAGTATAGGCAATAAGCTCCCGATCAAGCAACTCCTTTATGGCTCGCTTGAACGCCCCGGTTTTGGTATCAAGACCAAGTATTTCGATAAGCTCCATGGCGGAGCGGGGTAGATAGGTCAATGCAAGCAGAACAGCTTCCGACTGGGCCCCTGACTGGGCCCTTGACTGGGCCCTTGACTGGGCCCCCGACTGAACTGACTCTACCCCCAAGGTTTTTGCTTCACCTTTTAGCACCTCTTCTTCCAGCGCAAGGGCTTCCAAGGATACAGGAAAGGTCGTCCGAATGAAATGGGTCGAAAAGGTGTAGGCTTCACGCGGATAAGCTTTGAGAATCCGGGGCATTCCGGAGCCAAGGTATTCGACCATAGCAAGATCCTTGAAAACTCGCATCAGGGTTTTGTTGCGCGGCATGGAATATCCGGCAAAAAAATCATCCTGCTCAGCGCCAGGGTGAACGGCACCTGCCGAGGTAATTTCAAGCCGATCAGTAAAAATTTCAAACTTCGGCACCAGTTCAGTACTGTAGTCGTTATGAATAATGGCGTTGATCACAGCTTCACGAAGGGCGACCTTGTTCCAAAGGCTTCGACTGATACGCTCACGGGAAGTTATTTTATTGATGACACGGTTCTCGACTCCCTCCAGACGGTCGAGTATCTGCTTGCAGCTTTTAATCAGGCAACAGAAGCCGTAATCTTTGCTCTCAAGCAGATCAACCCGGTCAGTGCCTGCATATTTCGCCACCTGCACAGAGTTGCCGTTTTGATCGGCCAGCAGATAGCCTGCATAGTTATAGCCGCCATCCTCGGTGGTCAGTTCAAGATTGGCTGCAAATTTGTCACCAAGCGTGAGACCTGCCTCCTGATAGTAGATTTTAAGCTGCTCAAAGGTGAGATCCTGCCGCAGAGAACGGATACGAGCGATTGAATTACGCGTACGTCGGGCAAAGAGCTCTTCAATCATACGCTGCGACATGGGCTCACTGGCGCTGCCAATGCGAATGAAACACCCTTTTTCAGACATACCGAACTTGCGCAGGTAATAAGGTTTTTCGGTACCACTGGCAACAATGATTTTAATAATATCTTTGCCA
>CAIWUU010000114.1 GCA_903915955.1 uncultured Chlorobiaceae bacterium
GATTTTTGACCTTGCCATCTTCACGGTACGATTCACGAAAGAGGTACCGATGATAGGTTTTGCCGTTGATGGTGGTCTTGCTGGTATCGATATACATTGTGACTATATCAAGGTTTTCTTAATTATTTCATAATAATAAAAAAACTATTGATATGCAAATATTTTAGTGACTACATTTTCCCCGCATTTTTGCCTTAAAAGTACTGCTTATAAGGAGTTAACAAAAAAGTCGGCTGGAACTTCCGTTAAAAAAACAAGCAATGATCTTCTGTTAGAATGGCCTGAGGAATGCTCCTTTTAAAGGTTTAACGGGGTCGATTCACAACTCCATTGAAATGTTATTTATAGCGTCTTATTGCGTTAAACGGCACCAAAGAAAAATCGCAAACTTGATTTCGATTGTACTGAACGGCCCAGGCGGCAGCACAGAGCGGCAAAATCGCGGGAAAGCCTACAGAATACGCCCAACCAGCGAAAGTTTCGCATCGGTCCAGATATCCTCTGGACTGATGAATCCCTTCGGGTTGTATGCAAATGCTTTCCCGGCTCGAGAATAACATTCATAAACCAGCTCAGAGCAAATGTACTCACGGTCTCGCTCTTTCTTGCCAATACCAAGAGTCACTCGCGCCAAGATTGATGCAACGGCTCCTTTATCATAGGGTTGTGTCAATTCATCAATGCCAAAAGCAGAAAGACGCGCAACGGTTTCAGCATTAGTATCTTCACAGCGGCCAAGAACTATTCTGCCTTTGTAAGGGGTTCCATTTTCATAATCTTTCATATATTTTGACAACGGAACAAATCGAACCCCCATATCTTCAACGCTTTCCAAGAGCAGAATTCTATCAATGGAATCAAGCCGAAAGACGATTCCTACATGACTCCAGGGGCTATTCGTCGTTTTCTGGATAGCTTTCGAAACCAAATAATCTCCAGACGCAAAAAGAATGTCTCCGGATTTCAGTTTTGCACGTAGTTCAGCATACGGAAGAACAGTAAGTGCTTTGATCTCTTTACTTTCAATATGAGATGCCATATCATGCTCCCCCTATGTGTTAGTGATTGTAAAAACGAGATAGTGGATATCTAACTAATTTTGCATTGATCCATAAAAGGCACAAAAGCGATAAGTTGAACAAAACACAAGCACTCTTTCCTGCGTCACTGAACAACATAATCCTCAAAAAGAGATCTATACTGTGAGCCTCGCCAACCGCTCCACCCCTGTCGGTTCATCCTTTAATAATGGCACAACGGCATAACGACTGGCATGCTGGTCTGCCACAGACTCAATCTCGTTGAGCTCGTTCTGCGCACGCTGGCGCAACAGCGTGGAGGTGGTTGATGCAGCAGCAACGCTGTTATTGATAATCCATGCCCATGGCTCGATGCCTGCCCGCCGCAGCTCCTGCTGTAGATTGAGTGCTTCGAGCACCGGAGTTGTTTCGGCTAAGGTTACCAGCAATACTTTAGTCTGTTGGGGGTTCTGCATCTGCATCATGGGCATCACATCCTGCAAACCATCACTCCGCGTCTGGCGTGCAAATTCGCGGTGATAAGCTCCGGTGGCATCAAGCAGCAGAAGAGTGTGGCCAGTTGGCGCGGTGTCCATCACCACAAATTTCTGGTCGGCCTCACTGATAATGCGGGAGAAGGCCTGAAACACGGCAACCTCCTCGGTGCAGGGTGAACGTAAATCCTCTTCGAGCAGAGCACGACCTTCGGCATCAAGCGCCGTCCCCTTGCTCTTCAGCACCTCCCGCCGGTAGCGTTCAGTCTCAGCTTCAGGATCAATACGGCTTACCGTAAGACCCTCCATCGTACCCTTCAATGTTTCGGTAAGATGTGCTGCCGGGTCTGAGGTCGTGAGATGAACCGGCAGTCCGCGATGAGCCAGTGCGACGGCTAAGGCCGCAGCCAATGTTGTTTTACCAACACCACCCTTTCCCATAAACATCACCAGACCACGCCCGTCAGCCGCAAGAGCATCAACCAGCGATGAAAGTGGCGGCACATGAAGTGTGAATGGCTCCTCATACTGTACGCCAAGCGGAGTAGTTGCCTCAGCAAATAGTTGGCGTAAAGCATCAAGTCCAACAAGATTGAAGGGTTTGAGCAGCACCTGATCGGATGGCAACAGCTTGAGCTGATCAGGAATTGCAGAAAGCGCCTCCTGCTCTCGTGCAATGATCGCCAAAGCCAGAGCATCCTCTGCTGCTTCACATCGGGGAAAAACACCGTTGATAACAAGATACTGTTGGGCAATGCCAATAGCCGCAAGCTCTTCACTGGTTCGCGCGACTTCCCGCAAAGCGGCCTGCTGAGCCCGGGCAACCAGAATCAGGCGAGTGCGTAATGGATCAGCCAGGGCATCAACCGCAGCCTTATACTGCTCTCGCTGCTTTTGAAGACCAGCCAATGGGCCAAGGCAGGAGCTATCCCCTTTTCCAGCATCAAGAAAGTCACTCCAGGCACCGGGCAATTGAAGCATCCGAATAGTGTGCCCGGTAGGCGCTGTATCGAAAATGATGTGGTCAAACGCTGCTGTCAGCACAGAATCGGTCAGAAGTGAGGTAAACTCGTCAAAAGCAGCAATCTCGGTGGTGCATGCTCCGGAAAGCTGCTCTTCTATGCTTCGGACGACATCATCCGGCAAGAGGCCACGCACAGGCCCGACAATTCGGTCGCGATAGCGCTGTGCTACCTCGAGCGGGTCAATTTCAAGTGCAGAAAGGCGCTCAACCGCCGGAACAGGGGTTATATGATTGCCAATGGTAACACCAAAAACCTGCCCAACATTGGAGGCAGGATCGGTACTGACAAGCAGAACCCGATGCCCTGCTTCAGAGAGATGTATGGCCGTTGCACAAGCAATCGAGGTCTTGCCCACGCCCCCTTTTCCGGTAAAAAAAAGAAAGCGCGGTGGTTCCTTGAGAAATTTCATAATGTCGTTTTCTGTTGATTAGCAGCAGCAACCGGTTGAACAGCAACTCTCTGAAGGTTTTGAACCATCACTCTGTCCAGCAATACCTGACCAGCGTAACAACTCAGTCCGAGTGGGATAACGACCCGACAAAACCACTGCACTATCAATAAGAATCAATGGCAACCCCTCCTGACCCGCATGTTCAAGAAATGCTTTCACTGCAGGATTTTCGGCGAAAACGAGAGGTTGCTTTGCCAGATTAAACCGCTCAATTTCAATCCCATTCTGCTTCGCCCAATCGACATCAGCAGCAAAAGTCACCAGAGACTGATCGACATCTACACCACATACGCCGGTACTGCAACAAAGTGCAGGATCAAAAACCTCAATTTTTTTCATCATTTATCTCCTTCTCGGATTTTAAGATAGCAATAACTGAAACAGTAGTCATCCAGCAGCTTCTCCTGCAAAAAACTTCCCTTTAAACCACAGAGCAACATTAACAAGTGCAATCAATGCAGGAACCTCAACCAGTGGGCCAATAACTGCGGCAAAGGCCTCACCTGAATTGATGCCAAAAACTGCCACAGCCACAGCAATGGCAAGCTCGAAATTGTTGCTTGCAGCGGTAAATGCCAGCGTTGCTGTTTTAGGGTAGTCTGCACCAACTTTGCGACCCATGTAAAATGAGAGCAGAAACATCACCACGAAGTAGATCAGGAGAGGGATGGCAATGCGCACCACATCCATTGGAATTTTAACGATATACTCCCCTTTGAGCGAAAACATCACCACAATGGTGAAGAGTAGCGCCACAAGCGTGAGAGGGCTGATGCGCGGTATAAATTCATTCTCGTACCACTCTTTCCCTTTCAGACGCAGAAGAACAAAGCGTGTAAGGAAACCCGCAATAAAGGGGATTCCAAGATAGATAAAGACCGAGCTGGCAATCTCAGCAATGGAGATATCAACTGCAAACGAGGTGATACCAAGCCACTTCGGCAGCACGGTAAGAAAAATCCAGGCATAGAAAGAGAAAAAAAGCACCTGAAAGATGGAGTTGAAGGCAACAAGACCGGCAGCATACTCTGTATCGCCTTTGGCAAGATCATTCCAGACAATCACCATGGCAATGCAGCGGGCAAGACCAATCATAATAAGACCTGCCATATAGTGCGGCATGTCGGAAAGCAGCAGAACCGCCAGTGTAAACATCAGGATCGGACCAATCACCCAGTTCTGCACCAAGGATAGAGCAAGCACCTTCGTATTGCGAAAAACGTCACCCAGCTCTTCGTACTTTACTTTGGCAAGTGGCGGATACATCATGACAATAAGGCCGACGGCGATAAGCATGTTGGTGGTGCCCGACTGAAAGTTGTTCCAAAACCCGGCAATACCGGGATAGAGATAGCCGGAGAGCACTCCGACACCCATCGCAAGAAAAATCCAGAGCGTCAGATAGCGGTCAAGAAATGACAACTGTTTTGATGAGATACCCATAACGTTATTTCGCTGCTAAATTTTCGTTATAAAACTGCCGGAATCGAAGGTTGATCTCATTACGGACGCGGCGGAACACCGCAAGCAGCTCATCCTTCGAGCCTGTTGCCTCTGCAGGATCATCAAACCCGATGTGCAACCGGTGCTCCACCTTGCCGATGAACATGGGACATGACTCATTTGCCCCGTCGCACACCGTTATCACATAATCAAAGGCACTGTCGAGAAATTCATCAACACTTTTCGGCTTGTTCAGGCTGATATCGACCCACTCTTCGCGCATCACCTGTACCGCAAGAGGATGAACCGCCTCTGCCGGTTTTGTGCCTGCCGAAAAAACCTCAAGCGACTTGTCGAATGAACGCAAAAACCCCTCCGCCATCTGACTGCGGCATGAGTTTCCGGTACAGAGAATAAGAACTGATTTTTTCATGGATTATGAGTTATATTATTAAGATTTTTCAGGAACAGCAACCGCCACTATTCTTCTCCTTACTTCCCTGAGTTCCACAGCAACAACCTGGCGATGACGCTGTAAGCAACTCTTTAAGCTCATCATAGGAGGGAATACGCCCTTTACAGACCACTTTTTCATCCACCACAAGCGCCGGAGTGGTCATAACATTGTAGGCCATGATCTTCTGAAGATCCTCGACCTTTTCCACAACAGCATTAAGACCCTCTTTTGAGATGACCGCTTTTACGGCATCAACAAGCTGATTGCAGGTCGAACAACCACTGCCAAGAACTTTTATCTTTTTCATTGTTTATTATTTATAGTGTTAGAGAAAAAAACATCAGGAACCGACACAACAACCACTCAACGGCACCTACCCTCCGGTGCTCTCACTGCAACTGGACAATCACATCCAAAAACTCTGTCAGGGGTAAAAAAATCTTCAAAAATTGAGTGAGCCTTCAGCCACCCATCCTGATTGATACAGTAACGAACTTTGGGAGGATTTATCTCACCCTGTATAAGCCCTGCTTCAAGAAGAGACTTCAGATGCTGTGAAATGGTTGACTGAGCCATGGGTATAAGCTCTGTCAACTCCCCGGTAAAACAGCACTGCTGACTGGCAAGAAGCTTTAAAATTTTTATTCTCACCGGATGGCTGAGGGCCTTTGCAAACAGCGCAATAGCCTCCTCCTCTCCGCTATATTCTACCACCGACAAGGTTCTCTTCATAATTCAACAAATTTGTTCATCGCAAATATACGATTAATCCAACAAAAGAAAAAACTGAAAAGATCACCGCCACACAATGCCGTTGATACGATTTTTCAAGGAAAAGTAGTATCTTTAATGAATTTCAGAAGAACCACACATGTCCTCCTCAGCATCTCGGCAACCGCCTGTTATTGTTATTCTCGGCCCGACAGCCTCAGGGAAATCCGCTCTGGCTCTGGCAGTTGCCAAGAAAATCGGGGCAGAAATCATCTCCGCTGATTCACGGCAGATATACAAGGAACTCAATATTGGCGCTGCAAAACCTTCTGCTGAAGTACTTCAGGAAGTGAAGCACCATTTTGTCAATGAGAAAACTGTCGAAGAGCCTTTTACTGCTGGCGATTTTGCCGTCGCCGCTGTTGAACGCATCCACGACATCCATCGGCGAGAAGGACGCGTTGTTATCGCTGGCGGCTCAACCCTTTATCTTGAGGGAATACTGAAAGGGTTTGCTGATCTGCCTCCGGCAGATCCTGAAATAAGAGCTCGACTGCTTGTTGAACTCGAACGCTTTGGAAATGCACAGCTCTATGAAAGGCTTCGCCAGAGAGATCCTGAACAAGCCGCCACCCTTGACCCCACAAAGAGCCAGCGACTCATTCGGAGTCTTGAAATTATGGAGATCAGCGGAAAGAGTGTTACAGAGTTGCAATCTTTGGGAAAAGCGGGAGACACTGACCTGCGCTTTATCACCTTCGGACTCTCCATGCCTCGCGAGATACTCTATCAGCGAATTAATCAACGAACCGATGCAATGATTGATGCGGGCCTCTGTGATGAAGCGGAACAGCTCTATCACAAGTATAGAGAACTCCTGGTGGATAAAGGAACGAGCGCCCTCAAATCGGTAGGTTATCAAGAGCTGTTTCACTATTTCGACGGAGCAATCAATTATGCTGAGGCGGTCAGACTGATAAAACAGCATACACGCAACTATGCCAAACGACAGTTGACCTTTTTCAACAATCGCCTGACCGTCAACTGGGTACCTGCTCCGATAGACAGTAATGGACTTGAAACACTGACAGTAACCCTTGAGAAAAAAAATTAATAACCCGTGGCTATGCAAGAACATTCGCTTGCTGTTATATTGAGGTCTGGGAAGAATACAAACCGCATCTGCACCATCATGAACATATTGTTTTCGTTTTTTTTGGCATTTTTTTTAATAACGACCGCCCCACTTCATGCAGAAGAGGCATCACCATCGGCATACAAGGGCGAATGCGGCAGCATTACTGTGCGTATCGCTGGCCTGAAACAAAATATTGGCCTGCTTGGCGTCTCACTCTATAGCTCGAACAAAGGGTTCCCGGGAGATCATTCAAAGGCTTGTGCAACAGCGATGAAAAAAGTCACCGGGGCTACAGATGAAGTGGTGTTCACCAATCTCCCTTATGGCACGTACGCAGTCAGCGTCCTGCACGATGAAAACAGCAATGGAAAACTGGACACAACATTTCTTATCGGAATACCCAAAGAGGGAATTGGTGTTTCAAACAACCCCAAAGCAAGAAGGGGGCCACCCAAATATAATGATTGTACGTTGACGCTTAATTCTATGCAGCTTGATACAACAATTTCCATGATGTATTTTTAACTGAACAGAGAGTGATTTAATCAACAACAGAACAACTTTTTATGAACAAACGAACAGTGATGAGCGCATTGACGCTTTTTTCGCTCACAACCGGAGCACTCATGACGGGGTGCAGCCCAACTGTAAAGATTGAGGCATCTGACAAACCTATTGTGATCAATATGAATATCAAGATTGATCATGAAATCAGGATCAAGGTTGACCGTGAACTCGACACTCTTCTGGATAACAAAAAAGGCCTATTCTAACCTGGAGCAACGAACATGAGAACACTACAAAAAATCTTTTTGAATGCAGTTGTCGTGCTAATAATGGTTGTTGGCATTGGGTCACACGCCTTTGCGCTTGACCTTGACGCAGCACGAACCAGTGGACTTGCTGGTGAGGTAGACAACGGACTGCTTGCCACCCCTCCGGGAGCATCATCCGGTGCCAAGGAGTTGATCAACAGCATTAACAACGCCAGACGTGCGGAGTATGCAAGAATCGCCGCACAGAATAACCTGTCACTGGATGCGGTTGGTAGTTTGATGGCCCAGAAAATTTTCACCAAGCTTCCTGCCGGAACCTGGATTCAGGTGCAGGGGACATGGAAGAAGAAAGTCGAGTAATTTCTTAAAAACAATGTGATGGCAAAATTGCTGCTGCGACTCATGATAACCGGGATTATGTTCCTGGTGCTTCTTTTCGCAGCAGCATGGTTTGCTTTCCCTTGGTACGCACAACAACTGATTGACCGGGCTCTTGAGGGAAAGCCATTTCGTGTCACGGTTTCAGGCATTGCTCTACCCTCCACTTCCGGCATTGGATTCAAGTCATTACAGGCGGTCTTTACAACACCTCCTGATGACTGTAATGACGAGGCAACGACTTACAGCCTTTCACTGACCAACGGCAACATCGCCTGGAGATTAATTACCCATTCGTCCGACCTGCTGCCGAGTCTTTTTGATCTCACTCTTTCTCTGAAGGCCGATTCGCTCAGCGTGATTCCTGATCCCCGGCAGTTTACTTTTGCTGATCGACGCGCACTGATAACCACAACGTTCCGGATTACAAGAAACAATGGATTTGCCCTCACCGTCAAACCACTCTCAGCGACTTACCCTGTTGATGGAGCCATCGCTACCCGTGAAAAACTTCGGCTTGAGGGGATAAACTACAACGTTAGACTCAGTGCCGCCACAAAATGGCAACAGCCACTCGACACGCTGTATGTTTCAAAACTCTCGAGTGATGGGCAGCCTACGCCCGTTGGAAATTTCAGAGCGCTCTTCGGCTCGAAGCGTGACCCTCTTAACCCTTGTACCCTCACGTTGAGCGACTGCTCAATTGAGCTGTTTCAATGGATGGCATCAACCGAGCGCATTGACTATAACCTGAAGGCTAAACAGACCAACTTTACCCTCAACCTTGCAAAAATCCCCTTGAACGCACTCCCGGGATTAAGCCAGGGCAGCAGTAAAATGCCCTTTGCCACAGGTCGGGTGAGCGGCTCGATTCCCATTGAGTTCCAGGATTCAACAATCCTCGTCCGCAATGCGATGGTCATTGCCGAAAACGGCACTAATGCCATATTCTACGACAAGGAGAGAAAACCCTGCATCTCACTTGATATGGCGGCCATAAAAGGTGGTGGTGAGCTGCTGAAAAACCTCAATGCCACTGTAACAATGAACAGTAAAGACAAGACACTCTCCGGTCTCGCTTTACGCGACCTGTCTGCGACACTCTTTGGTGGAAAAATCACCTCGACGCCTGTCAGCTTCGATCCCAAAACCGGGAGTACTTTTTTTATCGTCAGGCTGAACGATATCAAGCTGCTTGACCGTATGCGACTGCTCGGGAATTTCAAGGGCAACCTCAAGGGGGGGATAAGCGGAACGATTCCTCTCTCAATAACAAACAACAGTTTCGCCATCAAGAATGGCACCTTGCAATCCAGGGGAGGCGGAAGCGTCACTATCATCCCGCAAAAAAAACAGCAAACTCCTGGTGAGCTCATGTTTGGACCAAAAAGCGCTGAAGCTACCTATTCATTCAGTGAGCCGGAGCTGCGATTCAGCCGCTCCAGTGATGGCAAAGCAACCATCAGCTTTTCACTGAAAAGCCTCCAACAAAAAAATTCGAGCGGTGAAATGAGCCTCGCTTCGCCAAAAGGAACGCTCTCTCTCTGGCACAACCACCTCAACCCCGACATCGTCACCCTGTCCGACTTCAGCACGGGAGTTCTTGACGGCACCATTGCTCTCCAGCGTCTGGACTACGATATGGCGAAAAAAGAGGGCGAAACGACGCTTCAAATCAATCATATCCTCATCCAGAAACTGCTTGATTTACAGGGATCAAAAAAAATCTACGCCACCGGCCACATCAAGGGAAATATTCCGGTAAAAATAAAAAACGAATCGTTTGAAATCCTTGACGGCAAACTCACATCCGAACAGAACGGACAGATCATTTACGCCACATCCCTTGAAGAGCGCACCGCAGCCAATCCGGCCTTGCGCATCACCTACGAAGCGCTCTCCAACATGCTCTACGCCCAACTGCTCTCATCCATCAACATGAGCGCTGACGGCAAATCGCTGATGACCATCCAACTCAAAGGGACCAATCCCGACTTTCAGCGTGGCCGACCAGTCGAACTGAACCTCAGTGTCCAGCAGAATCTCGGCGACCTCATGCGCAGCCTCTCCATCTCCTCGGATATTGAACAGGCTATTTCCGAAAAAGCTGTAAAGAAAAAGCCCTGATACAGCATACGAAAGCGTAGCTCTATGTCTGATTCATACAAAAGCGTATGTTTCCTGAGGAGATATCACTAACAGCATCAGTTATAATTGCTTATAATATATAAAGTTGAGGATCAACCTTCTTCTGGCTGAGTATTCCGGGGAAAGTGTACCACCGATTCCGGGGAAAGTGTACCACCGATTCCGGACGAAAGTGTACCCCGATTCCGGAGCAAAGTGTACCACCTTTTTCATGCCAGATTTGCTGTTAGAACTTACAAAATTATTTCCAAATTCCTTCTTCTTAATGATTCACCTTTCAACTCAATTCGGTGGGCATTTCCGACTAATCTATCC
>CAIWUU010000115.1 GCA_903915955.1 uncultured Chlorobiaceae bacterium
AAAAATCCGGCATCTTTTGCCCGTTTGAGAAACTCCAGCTTTTCCTGGGTAGAGAATACCGTTTCAAAGGCGATGCTGATGTTATGAGCCAAGCAATAGTCCCTGGTGGCCTTTGCCTTGTTGGCTGCCTGAATCACAGCAGCAGGGGAGTTCCAGTCTCCAAACTCTTGCTGTGCAATCAGATCGGGATTGATGTATTGACAATCTTCCATCCATTCATGTCGGAGCAGTTTTTCGGTAATGGTGGTTTTGCCTGAACCATTTGGCCCTGCTACCACAATCAATCCTGGTTTTTGAGCATCTGTCATGAAGGGAGGGACTTTTTTTGAGATAAAACTGCCTCGGCAATCATGTCGTTAAGTTTTTTGAAATGTGCGTCCAGAATTTTTTTTGTGTGAACTCTTGCGTCTTCTCCTGCTTGATGGATTAAAAGGGCGAGATGCTTTTCAGCCTCTTCACTGTCATCCTGCAGTTGTGGGTTATATGTCGCGTCTGTGTTCATGCGGTTCTCCTTGCGTTCAAGTTACAGATAACTTTCAATATCCAGTGATCCGTGAAAAACACCCAAGATATCAATTTGCTCAGTCTCCCTTATCAGGTATGCAATTCGATAGTGACCATACAGTAAAATTTGTATTTCACCCTCTTCTTCAGTCCTGTATCTGTATCCGATTTCAGGCAGGTCTCTTAAAATCTGAACTTTATCGTAGATTGATTTCACGACTCTTGCACCAGCAGATGGGTTGTCTTGGGAAATATATTCATGGATATCTCTTAACCACATCTCCGATTCTATTGTCCATCTTATTACTGCCATGTTTTAATTCGATGTTCCATTGTTTCATTAGAAATCAAATTTCCTTTCCTTGAATCCTGTAATCCTTTGGCTACCATCCGTTCAAACACAATTCCCCTTAAAATTTCATCATAACTGGAATCTTCAGGTTGAGAGTGAACGATTTCTACTATTTTTTCTTTTACTGTTTCCATGATAATTCAATATATTAATTAGAGTTAATGCTAAGGTTATAACAATATTAACAGAGCTCTGATGTTGGTATGATCTGATGCTGACCACGCTTTATATCTTTGCATCTTCCCCTCCGGGACAACAAGCCAACGATCTCTTGAAATAGAGCATAACGGTTTTTCATTGGCTGACAAGCGGAAAGACATCAGGCTTACGAATTGACTCAATGGAAAGGTCAATATCCAAAGATGGCCAATACAAATGCTCCGGGTGATGAAGTTCTACCTTGCAGATTTTGCCAACGGGAGCCTCTTTGAACCAGGGAAATTCAGTGTATGGCAAAAACAGCTCTTTATCCCCGACGAGAATCCAAAAGCCATAAGGAGAAATATTTGTCACTTCAACGCGGGAAGTGCTGATGCCATGCGTTGTGTCTGTCATGGTGCAGCTCCGTCACCAAGTGAAGGGCTTCGGTGTACATCACCCCTCCAGTTTGTCAAGTGTCACCCCTTTTTCCGGGGGCTCTCTTTTAGCGTCATGAAGACTTTGAGCCATGCCGTTGATGCTTCTGAGATATTCATCGTCGCTCATATACTCAGATTGTTCGTGTATTTGCATCTCTCTCGAAGAGAACTGCGCAAGGAACGAACTGAATTGTTCGTCA
>CAIWUU010000116.1 GCA_903915955.1 uncultured Chlorobiaceae bacterium
AGGGTAATAGCCTGTGGCCCCTCGTTGAGGGCGTTGCGGACCACTTCGCTCAAATGATTTTTTGCATGTTGCAGTTGCCATGTTTTCATCCTCTTCTCCCCATAGGTTATAGTCTGATCGTTCTGGCTATTATAGACAGAATATAGGAAACTGGCAGGTTCTTGACAATACTTTTCCCCTTTCCTGCATTGAAGCAGAAATGGATCGCCGGTGAAAGCGCCGGGGCGGATTCTTGAACTGCTTGTGGCAAGCTCTGATCTGAAACTGGCTGAGACTGGATGCTCGAACTTTTCGACGTTGATAATTTACTCAATTCCTCTTGGTATTTTATTTGCATTATGCTAACATCTTGTCATGTATAAAATAATCTTTGCCAAAGAAGCTCAAAAAGCGCTGTTACAATTGCCCAAAAATACGGCACAACTGGTACGAAAGAAATTGGAGCAGTTAGCAATTGATCCTTATGCACCAATGACGAACGCGAAAAAGTTGCAAAACCGTTTGGGCTATCGGTTACGTATAGGGGATTGGCGAGTGATTTACGAAATACAAAATAATGAGTTAGTTGTTTTTGTCTTAAAAATAGCGCAACGCAAAGAGGTTTACCGATGAATGCACCTGTACAAGTAATCGAACGCGATGGTAAGCCGGAATGGGCAGTATTGCCCTATGACGCATACGTCCAACTTGTTGAAGAATCGGAAATGTTGCAGGATGTACGCGATTATGATGCGGTAAAAACTGCAATTAAGCAAGGCAAAGAGGAGCTTGTTCCCGGTGAAGTTACGTTTGCTTTGCTTGATGGTGAAAATCCGGTTAAAGTATGGCGTGAATATCGCGGTCTGACCCAACAGCAATTAGCTGAGGTGGCTGAGATAAGTACACCATATTTATCGCAAATCGAAACTGGAAAACGGACTGGAACGACGGAAGTCTTATTGGCTGTTGCCAAAGCGTTGAGCGTTACGCTGGATGATATTGTCTTTCAGGTTGAGAAGTGAAACGGTGATGCTGTCGCGAAATCCGGGAGCGCGTTATAAGCTGTGATGGAGTGAGACAAAATCAATATATTTGTGAGGAGGGGGGTTTCTCGGCTATTGCAGAGCGACTTGAGCTGCCAGGTTGAGGGTGTAGAGAAAAAATGGGGAACAGAACCACTATAGCATGATGACAGAGAGTATCGAAACACAGCTCAGCCAAGTGCTTGAACGGCATCAGGCAATTCGTCTTGCGTTGTTGTTTGGCTCGCTGGCTAAAGGCACAGCTCGTTTTGACAGTGACCTTGATCTTGCAGTCGGCGCCGATCATCCGCTTGACGTTGATGATACCATCGAACTTATTTCTGACTTGGCAAAAGCAACAGGACGCCCTGTTGACTTGATTGATTTGTCCACTGTTGGTGAACCCTTGCTGGGTCAGATCATCGCCGGAGGAAGACGAATAGTTGGCAGTGATACGCTTTATGCTGAGTTGGTGCTCAAACATCTTTATAACCAGGAGGATTTTGTGCCCTATCAGCGAAGAATTTTGAAGGAGAGGAGAGAGGCATGGATTGGCCGTTGATTGAACAGAAGCTTGAGTCTTTGCGTCGCTCAATTCAAAGGGTTAAAGAGAAATGCCCCAAAAGTGCCGCAGCACTTGGTAACGATTACGATGCGCAGGATATTCTCTCCCTTAACCTTACTCGTGCTGTTCAGATGTGTGTTGATATTGGGACACACCTTGTTGCCCGCAGTGAGTTTCCCCCTCCCGCGACCATGGGAAAAACGTTTGATATTTTATGTGAAGCCGGAATAATCACTGCAGATTTGGCGGATCGTCTGAAAAAGGCCGTAGGATTTCGTAACCTCGCGGTTCATAGCTATGAGTCTATCAACTGGGCAATCGTTTCGCCATTGCCACAGCACACCTTCAGGATTTTGAAGAGTTTGCCAAAGCTGTTGCGCGACTGAACGACACTCAATAGTGCTTTAACCCCTTTTCAACCTCGTTTGTGATTAATCGCTTGAGTATAGTTCATTGCGATAAGTATGCAGATTGAATTTCTGAGTTTCAGTTTACATACTTATTGGGACAAGGCAAACAAGTTGATTCTCATTGTTGACGTTATGCAGAGGCCACGATCTCCCGGATTTTCTCCAGCGCAAGCTCCATATCTTCGGGCAATGGGGCGGTAAACGAGAGTTGCTCACGGCTGGTTGGCTGCTGAAAGGAGAGGGTTTCGGCGTGAAGCGCCTGGCGCGGCAGCAGCTCAAGCAGGTTGCGGACGAAGCCTTCACTTTTGCTGAAGGGGAGGGTGCGCAGTGAGGCGCCTCCGTAGGTTTCGTCGCCGAGAATCTGGTGGCCAAGGTGTTGCAGGTGTGCCCTGATCTGGTGAGTGCGCCCGGTATGCAAAGTGAGAGAGAGCAGGGAAAACCAGTGGAGATTTTCGGTGATGCTGTAGTCGGTGATGGCCGTTTTTCCATCCTTTCCTTCGTAGGGGAAATTTGCCATCACCTTCCGGTCTCTTTTCGACCGTCCAATATTGGTTGTAATGGTGCCTGAGGGAGGGGTGGGA
>CAIWUU010000117.1 GCA_903915955.1 uncultured Chlorobiaceae bacterium
ATGCTTCATCGCCCAACGACCTGTAAAAGATTTCCACGACTGCACTATTTTTGACAGCTTAACCTTTGGTTCAACAAGCACATGCACATGATTGGGCATGATGCACCACGCCACAAGGTGGTACTTCTGCTCATCAAATTTTAGTAAAGTGTCCTGCATCACTGCGGCCATCTGCGGATGACCCAAAGCGCAGCTACCCATTCCGGCATTAAGCCATACCTCTATCCGTTTCCGCTTCTCTACATCCATGCCGGGAACGCGGAGCCCCAGCTCCGCATTCTTCACCATCTCCAACTCCCGCAACTTTTCCTGTGGCAAGCTGTCGGTCAAACGAAAAGTGATGGACTGCAACAAGCCGATACGTTCTCGATGCGGAAGATAGCCGCGAGATCGCCATTCGTTGTTTATGCGGAGCTGGGGCTCCGCGTTCCCGGGGACTTCACTCATAGCTCATCACCACATCCGGTTTTACCCGCCATTCTCCCGTCAACATCTTCTGCATCAGACCGCGTTTTTGAGCTTTGTATTTCTCTGCAAGCTGTGTCAGCAGGTTTATTTCGTATTGGGCGGCAGATAATCCTTCTGCAATTTGTTTCTGTTGAAGCAAAGGCGGTAAAGCAATTACAAATTTATCAACATCTTTCTTTTGAATATTGGGAAGACCAGAACCAACTCTTAATTTCATAAGTATTAGCTGGTGGAGCTTCAAATAGAAGTAAAGATATTGTTTATCTACATTCTTTTTGAGGTTTAGAAGTGAATAGCAATGACCACCTGACCAGAAACGTTGCGTATTGTAGTTTACATATCCACATGAGTTACCGCCTTCACTAATCGTTATAGTTTCCGCTTCTGTATTCCATGCATGAGTCCACCCAGAGGGTTCAATGCCACCATTTAACGCATAGTATTCACCCTCATCTTTCATATGTTCCACATTTAGCTGCGTGCCTTTCGTAACTTTACAAACATCCCCCAGCTTTACCATTTCCCATTTCGCGTCTTTTTGGGTGTTTCGCGGTTCAACAATCAACTCCCGCATCAGCCCTTTAAACCGTTTTTCCTTCGCCTGAATCACCCGTTCTGTTTTCTCGATGGCCTCATCCCAGATGGAAAGCAAATCAGCAATGGCTTTTTGTTCAGGAGATGACGGCAAAATTATTGGAATATTTTCAACTGCTGTTTTATTGATTTTCACCATGCTCTCACTTGTTCCTGATGCACAGCTTTGGATATACTTCCTAACGGTTGAACTCCTTAAATAGCTCTCTAAATACTCATTGAGAACTTGAGTTTCGTCGACACGAAATCGCATGAGTAAATCAGGATAAGAACAATTTTCAATCTCGCCTCTGAACAGTATTGTTCTCCCAACTTTATCCAATGTATTAGATCGGCTTATTAAAAAATCTCCTGATGCCAAAAGAAAATCCTTTACTCTTGTATCATCTACAGGCGCAGGTTTTGCATGAGATGAATTAAAACCATTCTCTGTTAAATTGCCTAATCCTAAAATCCAACTACCATTTGGCTCTTCAGGGCAGTTTGGTGAGTAACCATTTTTTATATCCTGAGTAACAAGCTTTTTCAGCTTTATTTTTTTCCAACCAACCGGAAGTGTTTTTAAGCTGCTCATCACCACCTCTCCTCCCTTAATTGACAACGAAAAGTATTATCAATTGTCAATTGTCCATTATCCATTCTTGATTCCTCTCTATTCCTGTTCATTCACGCCACCTCCCAGCGTCTTCTCCGACGATTGCGCCCGTCGCTCCAGCTTTTTCAGATCCTCTTCAGGTTTTGGCAAATCTTCTGGCATGGTGCCACCCAGTTCCTTGATAGTCTGGCGTACTTTTTTACCGACATCAAAATGGGTCTGATTGGCTCTAATCTTACCCTGAATATGTTCCCGGCGAAGTTTTTCATCTGTCTGCGTAGCACGGAAGAGGTTGGCAGCCAACTCTGTGCTGCCCATATTGTCAAGAATCTGCTGGTTTTTTTTCAGTTCTTTGCGTTGGTGAATGCCCTTGGCATCAAGTCCACCATAAAGCCCTTTGTAGCCATGATTCTGAAAAATGGCACAATCGAGAGTGGTTTCCACCCCCGCCTGATGAGCAGTTTCCACTAATTGTTTTTTGTGAACGCGCATTTCGTTACGAAGAAAGAGCCGTTTTTCCTCCTCCTTGAGTCGTTTGAAAGCCTCATCATCCACAAGCTCCTGTCTGCGGGTCTGGATAGCGAAATAGGTCTGGCCGTTGGCGATTACAGGTTTTGATGGGTCAGCGTTCTGAACAATCAGATAACAGGCATAACGGGAAAGTCTTATATCTTCAAGAGTTCGCTTGGCTCCCGAGCCAATTTCGACCATATCGAGGACATCCTCGAAATGGTCTACCACTCCATGACCGCTGTTTTGACAGGCTTCTTTCGCCCTTTCAACAACAGGAATAAAATGACGATACTCAGAATAATCCAGTGTTTTTGAAAGCTTTCGAGCCGTCCAAAACTCTTTGCCATTTCCAGCAGTCTGCTTAATCTCCTCAAAAGTCTGGTGATGTTTTTTTTCTATCTCCTTGCTGCTCATGGCAACATCTCCTTTAAAAATTAACAGTTGAAAATAGAGAACGGATAACCTGCTTTGGCAACGATACCAATAGAACCTGTTTTTTCTACCCACAGCTTAACCGATAACACAAAACGTTTCTAGCCTGCCTGATTTCTAATTGTGGCATATTCGCCGTAATTAAAATCCGGATTACGGTGCTTACCAACAGTCTTTGCAACCGCATCGAATTCGACACGGTTAAAGCCATCGAATTCGATGGGATTAAAACTAAACGGCTCAAATTCCACCCTTTTCGTCTTCATCGCTGAATCTCCTTGAGCTTTACAGCCATCGTCAGGCGCACCTCTGCCAGCTCTTGTTCCAGTTTGTCAATCTCCGCCTGGACGGCATCAATATCAATCTCCTCTTCCTCTTCAAAGGTGTCCACATAGCGAGGGATATTGAGGTTGAAGTCGTTTTCCCTGATCTCGGCGAACTCGGCCACATGGGCATATTTTGCGACCTCTTTGCGCTCTTTGTAGGTACCTATAATCTTGTCGAGATGCTCTGTGCTGAGCGTATTCTGATTCTTGCCAGAAACAAACTCACGGCTCGCATCAATGAAAAGTACATTGCCGAGCTGGGGCTCGGCGTTCCCAGGTTGCTCTCGGCTTCTGTCAAAGAGCCGAATCGCCACCGGAATGTTGGTGGTTGGACAGAGATTGCCCGGCAGCCCGATGACCGCATCAAGCAGGTTTTC
>CAIWUU010000118.1 GCA_903915955.1 uncultured Chlorobiaceae bacterium
GGGTAATGCAGTGCAACGAAAAGTCGGATTACCTGTTCCTGAAAAACGGGATGCGGCAACCCAGAAAATTCACCCGGCCGCTGCTGTTACAGGCAATCAGATAACTGCAAGTTCGGGTGTTGTCATTCTCTCCTCCAATACCTTCAACCCTACAGAGAAGGTCAGAGATGAAATTGAGGCTCAAGGCGGCAAAGGTCTGGATGTTCGAGTTATGGTGAAAGGGTTGACCGGTGAAGGACGAGTGAAGATTAAAGTTGACAAGAGCAAAAACTATGATTCGCTAGGGAAAGGGTCGATGCCTTTGCTCAACGCATGGGGTGAGCAACTCGGTGGAATGTATATAAATTTCAAGGTTACAAACAGTGAGGTTTCCGGAGGATATGCCTCGTTAATACCGGCTGGAGGAAATACCAATGACTGGCTGAAAGCAGTTCAAAAAAACTCGGCCTTGCTCGGAGGATTGGGCCTTAAGGTCGGGAACTTGCCAACACCGGTCAATAGATTTGATAATGGAAAGTTAACTCTTGGGGTGACAAATCTTAAGGTTGAAATCGGGGGTTTTCTGGACTCCGTGTTAAATTTATCCATTGAAAATACCAACAAACCAAAAATTGACGCGACTGCAGACATTACTGTTAAAGGAATCGCGAAGGGGCAGTTAATAGTAGATAATACAAAGGATAGCCTGACGGGTAAGGTTTCGTTGGCGATCGCTTATAAATCATTCAGTGGATCTGCAGATGTTGCCTATAACGCTGACGGAACCGTTGATATAGGTGGCAAGGCATCCTATAATGCCGATAAGTTATCAGGTGAAATTCAATTTGTCGCTACCGATCTCAATGTCGCCAACAGCTTTGCCAAAAACGCAATTTCGGCGGCAGGCGGGAAAGAAAACGTTCAAAATGCGGCTGCTCCCGCACCTGTTCCCGCACCGAAATCAAATCAGAAACAACGAGCCCTCGCTGCAACCGGTCAATTGGGATTTAATCTGACAACCTGGTTTGCCGGAACCGTCAATGTTGTTGTGGATGGAAACGGTGCCATTACCGTCATCGGAAAAATTGTTCCGCCTGCTGAAATTGAGTTATTCAAACAAAGAGATTGGGACAAACAACTCGTCAAGTTTGAAGCAAAAGCTTACTATGGAATTCCATTAGTCGGTAATTTAAATTTATTTGCCAATATCAGTCTGCATGCACTGGCGAAGTTAGGGCCCGCTAAACTTTATAACATTGAAATTCTTGGCACCTACTCTACCGACCCTGAGATCCAGAAAAATATTCAAATCTCCGGTTCACTCAATATTTCAGCGTATGCAGGGCTGCGATTACGTGCTGAAGGAGGTGCCGGAATTGAAATTATTGCGCATGATATTAAATTCGGCATTGGTTTGAACGCCGATATAGGAGTCAAGGCCTATGCAGATGCACGTCCGACAATAGGCTACCGTGATCCGGGGATATTTTATGTCAGCGGCACTTTGGAGATGGTCGCGCAACCAATGCTTGGTTTGGGCGGCGACTTTTTTATTGAACTGGATAGTCCATGGTGGTCTCCAGCGCCTGATGAAAAGTGGACGTGGCCGCTGTTTTCGAAAGAGTGGCCCTTGACCGACCCGATCGGCCTGAGTGCAACGCTAAAAGATTATGTGTTGGGTTCAGGTGTGGCTCCAGAAATCGAGCTGAAAAAACCTGAATTTGACCCATCGAAGTTTATGACAAGCATGGTGGATAAAACCTTGCCTGAAAAAACTGGCGGGTCAGGAGCAGGGCAGGGAACATTCAAGGAGGATGGCTCTGTGCCAAAGCCAACTGTTGCTCCGAAAAAAGCTGCGCCGAAAAAGGATGACGTAAAACAAGGAAAGAGAGGAGCCCTGCCGGGCGGCGGAAAATCCCGCAATCCAGACAAAAATGCTGCGGCCGCTCAGGATGCGAACAAGATGTTAAAGAGCAGTTTGGATGGGCTGAAAAACAAAGCGCCATATTCTAAGGCTGAACTGGATAAAGCGTTGGATGCAATCAAAGGCAAGGTGAAAGGGATAACTTTCAGTGTACAGGCTCAAGGGGAGAAATGGATTGTAACCCCGGGCGGTGGTGGAAAGAAAAAAAGTGCTGGCAAGATTGAGGTGGGAGCGAAAAAGCTGAACGGCAAGAATAAAGATGATGAAA
>CAIWUU010000119.1 GCA_903915955.1 uncultured Chlorobiaceae bacterium
ATCTCCTGTTTGTCCTTTTTTCGAAGGATCTCAACGAGGTGTAAAGCCTCAGTGTAACTCTGTGCAGGTTTGGGGTAAGACGACAGGTGCGCTATGTCCCAAGGCTTAAGAAGCAAAAAACCGGTGGTGATTGTCAAGCCGGTGATCAGTAACAATAACCACCATTTTCGAGTACCATTCCGCAACCGTTGTGTCATGGAAATTTTTCCAGTAAGCACTGGCTTGTTTGTTTATACCTGTTCCATGGAGCTTACCCTTACTGAGACGCTGAGTTTCTCTTTCGCATTGCCTTTATAGGTGCCTCGCACCGGTGGTACGTCGTCATAGTCCCGCCCTGATCCTATTTTGATGTAGCGCTCATCAACAAAGAGGGTTTTGTGGGTCGGGTCCATCCCGATCCATCCTTTCTCTTTGCCGCAATAGACTTCGCACCAGGCGTGGCTGGCTTCATCACGTCCATCAGGGGTGCTTCCTCCAAAGAGGTAACCGCTGACGTACCGGGCTGGTATGTTCAGGTAGCGGCAGGCGGCAAGAAGAATGTGGGCAAAATCCTGGCACACACCGCGTCCGAGTGCTAAAACAACGGCACTGGTGCTGTGAACGTCGGTCACACCTGGTTCGTAAATGAAGGTGTCGTTAATGTAGCGACAGATCAATTCGGCAAGCTGAAAGCTGTCGGCATCTGCGGCAAAGCGGGAAACAAAGTCGCGGATTGCCTGGTCAAAATGGACATAGCGGCTTTGGCAGGAAAAGTCCATCAGATAGATATCCTCATCTTCACTGGCCGAAGAGAAGCCCATACCGGTTTCGACTACAGAGGTCGCAACAATTTTCACCCGTTTATGGCTCTGGAGCAGGTTGAAGTGGTTGACCTGGTTTCCGTAGAAATCGGTGTACTGAAAAAGGGTGGCCGGGGGATCGACTTCAAGCTTGAAGCTTGCGCAGCGCTGTGGAGCGGCAGGGTTGTTGTCGGGGTGGAGTCTTACTTCGGTCGCTGTTTCATAGATTGGATTGTCATATTCAAACAGGGTTGCGTGCTCAACTTTCAGAATCATGCTCTTTGTGTTTACATCCGTTTATTGCTGTTGCTGATGCTGCTGTGCCTGGCTCCAGTAGGCCCTTCCTCCGGCTACTCCGGTAAAAGGAAGTGCCTCTTCAATGTCCAGTGGCTCAATTTCTGGAGTGTGATAGGCAAAATAGGTCAAATGTACCTGCTCACCAACTTTTACCAACCGCTGTTCAAGATCTTCAAGATAGTGATGCAACCCTTTGGCATAGATGTCTTCAATGGCGGTGTAGCTCAGCTCAGCCTCCAGTTTTCCGATAAGCCGGTCGGCGTTGTTGACATAGCGGTGGCGGGAGCTGCCCGATATGCGCCACAGGGCATCTTCAGCCGCACAGACAGAGAAGTTGATGCTGCGCGGAAATGTTCGGTCGAGAATGAGAAAGCGCAGGATGTTGTCGGGATCAATTTTTGAGAGATAAACCTTTCGGAATGCCTCGAGTGCGCTGCAACTTTTGAGCACGGCCATCCACTGGATAATATCTTCAGAGCCAGCAACAATTTCAGTTTGGCTTTCTGCTTCGGAGAGCAGCATGTGGTACTTCACATCAATCAACCGGGCGATATTGTCGGTACGTTCAAGATATTTGGCGATCTGTATGAAGTCCCACCCCTCGTTGTGGGAGAAGGTGTTGTCGGTAATACCCTGAAAGAGGTGCGAGGCATTCTTGATCTCCTTATAGAAACTGTAGGGGTCGTTCTGCACAGACTGCGGTGTCACGCTCTGCAGATAGTGGTAGAGGTTATTCACCTGCTCCCACATTTCACTCGAAATGCTCTCAATAATGCTGCGAGCATTTTCCCTCGCCAGACTGATACAGGAGATGATGGAGTTTGGATTGTTTTTGTTGAATACCAGGTAGTCGGTGACCGTACGGGCTGAGTAGCTTTCGTACAGGCTGTTAAAACGCTCCTTGTCGCTGGTGACAAGAATCAGCGCTATCCAGTAGTTCGGGTTCTCAACGTGGGTAATTTTGTTGAGGTCAAGCAACAGGTTAAAATTGACATCAAGAAACCTTGCGGTATTCTCTGCCCGCTCAAAATAGCGACTCATCCAAAAGAGTGATTCAGCAACACGGCTTAGCATAATAATACAATATTAGTGTTCATTCATCGACTACCCACGTATCCTTGCTCCCTCCGCCCTGGGAGGAGTTGACTACCAGCGAGCCACGCTTGAGGGCGACCCTTGTCAGCCCTCCGGGGACAATAGTAACATTTTTGCCATATAAGACATAAGGGCGAAGGTCGATATGGCATCCCCAAAGTTCGGTGTCATTAAAAAAGCTCGGGTGGCGCGACAGCGAAATAGTTGGCTGGGCAATGTAGTTGCGCGGATTGGCCACAATCATCTCGGCAAACTTCTCCTGCTCTTCAATGGTCGATTCCGGCCCGATCAACATTCCGTAGCCCCCGGATTCATTGGCGGCCTTTACCACCAGAGAGTCGAGGTTTGCAAGAATGTATTTCAGGTCATCAGGATTACTCGCAAGCCAGGTTGGAACATTCTCCAGAATCGGATCCTCTCCAAGGTAGTATTTGATAATCTTCGGGACAAAACTGTAGATAACTTTATCATCTGCCACGCCGCAGCCGATGGCGTTGGCGAGGGTGACATTGCCTTTGCGATAGGCGTTGACCAAGCCTGCAACACCAAGTTTTGAATCAGGGCGGAAGACGAGCGGATCAAGATAGGCATCATCAACCCTGCGGTAGATTACATCAACCTGCTCAAGCCCCCTCGTGGTTCTGGTGTAGACCTTGTTGTTATTGACCACAAGATCTTTGCCCTCGGTCAGTTCAATGCCCATCTGGCGGGCAAGAAAACTGTGTTCAAAATAGGCTGAGTTGTATATCCCCGGAGTCAGTACCACAACATTTGGTTCGCGACGCGAAACCGGGGATATCTCCTGCAGGGTACGGAGCAGCTCCTGTGGATAATTCTCAATTGGCCGAATTTTATATTTGTCAAACAGCACAGGGAAGGCGCGTTTCATTGCCTGCCGGTTTTGCAGCATGTAGGAAACCCCGCTCGGAGTGCGCAAGTTATCTTCAAGCACAAGGTAGTGGCCATGCCTGTCACGGATGATATCACTTCCTGTGACGTGAATGTAGATGCCAAGCGGGGGATTTATCCCCACAAATTCTCTTCTGAAGTGCAGGCTTCCAAGAATCAGTTCAGCAGGGATTATTTTATCCTTGAGGATTTTTTGGCCATGATAGATGTCGTTCAAAAACTCATTGAGCGCTGTAATTCGTTGAATCAGCCCTTTTTCAATAGTCTCCCATTCGTGGGCGGGAACGACTCGGGGTATCAGATCAAAGGGAAAAAGGCGCTCAACCCCCTCATCTTCACCGTAGACGGTAAAGGTGATACCCTGGTTCCGGAAAAAAATGTTGACAATTTCCCTGCGCGCCTTGATATCGTCAATCGAAAACTGTGCAAAACGCTGAAGCATCTTGTCGTAATGAGGTCGAGGTGATCCCTCCGTTGCGATAACCTCATCAAAAAACTGACGAGTTTCAGGTTCGTACCGCTCAAAGAAGCGACTCATTGGAGTATGAATTCTTGATGTTGATGGGGAATCATGATCTATTATTGCTCTATATCTTAAATAATTTCGGTTATTGTTTGAATATACCTGAATAATTAAAATATTGACAGTTTTTTTACCTTTTTGTTGGTTTTTTCTCTAAAACGCCTCCTTTTTTATCTATCAGGCGAGAGTTATACCCCCATACCAACCATTTATCCAGGCAGAATCAGACAGGGAACGCCGAGCTCCAGCTCGGCAGAACAAGAGCAGGGATATTCCAACCATTCTCCATGCAGAACCAGACCGGGAACGCCGCATCCCAGCTCGGCAGAACAAGAGCAGGTGGGCCCGGCGGTTCTGAATTTTTTGTCTTGTCAGGGCAGTGAATTGTTTTTATTATGGCTGAAGATAAAACGCTTGAACTTTGCCAAAGCCGTCTGAAATGCGGCTCTAACCAATTACTGATTATACAAAATGAAAATACTGGTGACTGGTGCTGCCGGATTTATAGGGTTTCATGTATGCAAGCGGCTGCTTGAAAGGGGAGAACAGGTCACAGGAATCGATAACCTGAATGACTATTACGATGTTTCACTCAAGCTTGCGCGGCTTGCTCTGCTTGAGCCTTATGAGGGGTTTACCTTCGTGAAGGTTGATATTGCTGACCGGAGTGCGATGGAAGAGCTTTTTAAAAAAGGTGAGTTTGAGCGTGTGGTTAATCTTGCGGCCCAGGCGGGTGTCCGTTATTCAATTGAAAATCCCCATGCCTATGTTGAAAGCAATATCGTGGGGTTCCTCAATATACTTGAAGGGTGTCGGTATAACGGAGTGAAGCACCTGGTCTATGCTTCTTCAAGTTCGGTATACGGTGCTAACGAAACCATGCCTTTTTCGGTTCATGACAATGTTGACCATCCACTTTCACTCTATGCGGCCAGCAAAAAGGCCAATGAGCTGATGGCGCATACCTACAGCCATCTTTACAACCTTCCGACAACCGGTCTCCGCTTTTTTACCGTCTATGGCCCGTGGGGAAGACCCGATATGGCACTCTTCCTCTTTACCGATGCCATTCTGAAGAACAAGCCAATCAAAGTGTTCAATTACGGCAAGCATCGTCGCGATTTTACCTTTATCGATGATATTACCGAGGGGGTTCTGAGGACGCTTGATCATGTTGCCGAACCCAATCCAGAATGGTCAGGCCTCAAGCCCGATACCGCCACAAGCAAGGCTCCATGGCGGGTCTATAACATTGGCAACAGCAATCCGGTTGAGCTGATGGATTATATCAAAGCGCTTGAAGAGCAGCTTGGCCGCACGGCCATCAAAGAGTTTCTGCCTCTCCAGCCCGGCGATGTGCCCGACACCTATGCCGACGTTGATCAACTGATGCAGGATGTTCACTACAAGCCAGAGACCACCGTGCCGGAGGGCATCAAGCGTTTTGTGGCCTGGTATCGTGAGTATTACGGGGTGCAGGGGTAAAGGGGGAGTCCTGATAGCCCCAAGGAGCCGACATCGGTCACTTCGATACGCGCTTTGCGCTACTCAGCGACCGGTATTGGATGGTGCTTATTCATTACTATGCACGACAAGAGCTTTATTACAACCATGATGAACGATTGGCAAAAAAGAATCACCATAAATCCCGATCAGTGTGGAGGTCGGCCATGCATTCGCGGGTTACGTATCAGGGTTATTGATATCCTCGATTTGATGGCTGCTGGACTTACCTCCGACGAAATTATTGAGGAGCTGCCGGATCTTGAAAAAGGTGATATTCTTGCTGCACTCAAATATGCAAGTCAGAAGCTCAATCACCCTGTCATTGCCGCATGATCATCTGGGTTGATGTGGAACTCATCCGTTCGGGTGAACCAATTGTTGAAATCAGTGACTTGGGCTGAATAAGCTGGCATCATGTCGCTGTATCGACACTTGTCGCGAAAAAAGCAAGGTTTTAATGGGTTGCTTTGTTACTCATCCAACAGTGGGTCATATCGTTGGCATTAACGAAATGATCACAGATCCTGCGTTCAAATCCCGCATCCCCGGATAGGGGTCGGAAAGGCGTAAAGCCTCCCCGCCCTCCGAACCGTGCGTGCGGTTTTCCCGCACACGGCTCTCCAGTTGAGAGTTTCAACATCGTGATTGGCTCGCAGTCAGCCACGCTTCATTCATGGTGAAAAGCCCTGCTTCTGCGAAGTACTTGTTCGGCCATAGCTTATGATCTTGCAGGCTCCAGCCCATTCCGGGGCGTTTCGCCTGTTTGCGCAGGATCGCCCGTAACCGACGACGTACAAACTGGTCAATCGGACGGAACGTCCACCACCGGGCATGTTTAAAGTATCCAAACCAACCTCTCAGCAACGGGTTTAGTTTGCCTATGATAGTTGACAGACTGGCTCCTCTTGTTCGCTTCGTTTTGCTCCGGATTTTCTCCTTCAGGGCTTGCAGACTTTTCTTGCGTACCTGTCGTTGACCGGCTTCAAACCGATACCCCAGAAATTCGAACCCCTGTCCTGGTATCCGACAATCGCCCCTGTGGGTTTTGTCGGCATGCAGCTTCAGGCCGTTGTTTGTTACCCATTGTTCCAGTTCTGCCATGGCTCGTTCCGCTTCGGCTTCTTCTCGACAGAGTACGACATAATCGTCGGCGTATCTCACCATCCGATAGCCGCACTCCTGCATTCGCTTGTCCAGATCATTGAGATAGAGGTTGGCCAGCAACGGACTGATGACTGCTCCCTGTGGTGTTCCTGGCACCGGAGTCCAGCCGCTCAGTCCCTTGACGATATCCTGTTTCAGATAGGCTTTCAGCAGCCTCAGCAGTCTACCGTCACTGATGTGTTCCTCGATTTTCTCCATCATCCTTTCATGCGGGATGCTGCCAAAAAAGTCCTCCAGATCAGCATCCACAACATAACTGTAACCTTGCTTCAAAAGCTGGTCTACTTCCCGTAGCGCATCCTTGCAGCTTTTGCCGGGTCGAAATCCATAACTCATTGGCAAGAACTCCTGCTCGAAGATCGGTTCGATCACTCGTTTTATGGCCGTCTGTACTATCCGGTCTTTTACCGTCGGGATTCCTAACGGGCGGTATTTGCCGTTCCCTTTCGGGATTTCTACCCGTTTGACGGCTTGCGGTTTGTAACTGCCATTGCGCAGGGATTCTGTCAACTCGTCAAGGTATTTGTCCGCGTTGGCTGCAAAGAGCTCGATGGTCTGGTCATCGGCTCCGGCTGACCCTTTCCTGCTCCTGACTTGCTGCCAGGCGCTTTCGAGCGTTGACCTTCGCCAGACCTTATCATTCAGGCTAAACCACTTCTTTCCTTTGACGCCGTTGCCCAGCGCCGCCAACATGCTTTCCGTCCAGATTGAACGGTCAATCCACGACGCTTTCGTCTCGACTGACGAACCTTGTTTAGTTGTTCTTTCCAACACTTCCGGTTCTTTGGGTTCCCTCTCGTTCCTTCTTTCCTTCTTGCATCTCTCTTCCTGCCTCCCTTCCCTCGTTGTGGGTTCTGCTCTCCACAATTCTCGCAACCTTTCGGCCACTTCAGTACTACGAAGGCTCTGACTCCTCTTCGCTGTCACCTCAGCGCAGAGGTCTCCTCGCTTACTTCGCTTACCCTTCCCAATGTTCCGCCTTCAACCACAGTGACAGCCCATATGTCGCTTTTTCCGCCACCACAGCGCATACGATGTTTTTCAGGCTTCGCCTTGCGTTCAGAAGCTCGCCGCTGTTTCCCGCTGAATCAAGTTCGTTTCCTGCGGACCACTGCTTCGCCTCCGGTTGCTCCCCACGACGCCTCACGACGACGCAGTTTCCATTGGCTACAGGGTTTGTGGCTTTCCCTGACACGGACTTTCACCGTGCTGTGTAAGCGCCTTTACGAGCGCACGAACGCCGAGCTCCAGCTCGGCTTAAAACGAGGATACAGTGTAAAGCTGGGGACTCACCGAACTGCTCTCCAAAGTTTATGTCGTTATGAACGTTCCCTCGGCACAAATATCAGCGTGTCAGGCTTTCAAATCCCGCAAGAGGCAGTAGAGTACCGGTGCTGGTGTTGAGGATAATCATGGATGATGTCTAACGTTTTTGGGGCCAACAACCCGGATTTCGAGCATCATGTAATACCGCCAAAATGTGTACAAAATTACTCCGCACTACATAAAATAAACCGTAAGGAAAGCGGGGAAGGAGAGCGCGGCGGACATTTGGGATAACCTCGGAATAAAGTAACGGAGCTTGCTCAAGCCGTTTTAGCTGTAACTCCATTGCGGCCATAAATTCATCACCAAGGCCGGGGTTCTGTAATTCGTACCACTCTTGAGCTTCGCCAGTTTCACGTAACGCTCGTGCAGAGAACTTCAGACGGTACGCCATGAGCCATCATTAAGGTGTGATTTCACTTGATCCCAGGAATAGCCAGCTTCAGGGTTTGCTTCGAACTCCGCAAGGCGTGTTTCAAGCTCAGCCTTGAGCGCAGGCGAAATCTCCACGGCTTCAGGCAGTGCTGCAATGCTATCACAGATAAGCTCAACGAGTCGAATGCGTTCTTGCACTGGAAGTTCAAGAATGTCAGCAATAGAAATTGTGCTCATGTTGGGTAAGGTGTTCTTCTTTTTGTTAAACACTTGCGAGGTTAACTGACCCTGAAAAGTACAAAAAAGGTATAGATAATTTGGTCAAACATAAAAGCAGTGCTGCCAACGGAAATGTCAGGCCTGACGGCATATTGTCGTCTGTTTTCAAATTCCGCATACCCTCCCGGGAACGCCGAGCTCCAGCTCGGCACCAATATTAAGCGCATCATGCTTTCAAATCCCGCAAGAGGTGTTCGAAGGCTGACTGGTAGGCATCGTGCTGATTCCATTGGGTGAAGTCGCCGATGTGCCGCTGGCGTTTCACGTTTCCGGCCTATCCCATCACCGCTATTCATGGTTGATTGATAGCTGTCGTGATGGGCTTATCAAGCAGCCTATTTTTTCTTTTTCCATAACCAGCCTGCAATTGGTATAACGAGAGTTGCCCACAACCATTGCCAATTTTTTTCAACGAATAATTGGATTTTTTGATATGCAGTTACTTTTACTTCTATCACCTTCACGAAAACCTCTACTTTTCGAGGCATGGCTTTACCATTGACATCAAGAATAGCTGACAATGTTAAATTCAAATCCTGGTTTCCTTCTGCAGTTGGTTTAACTCTCCACATCCACTCAGTGGTTTCATTACTTGATATGGCTTGAGTTTCAGGTGTTAACGGTGTTATAGAAAAGTTCTGGCCTGTTAAACGAGCCTCCATTTGGTTAGAAACCTTGATTTGTGCTCCGGCTTTTCCCTCTTGACTGTTAATGGTGTTTTTTAACTCGTCAATGGACTTTTTTAAGTCAAGTTTTAACTGGATCGTTTTTGTACTGTCAATATTGATTGTTTTTGGAGTATTGAACGCAATGTTGCCAAATGACATTTTCTTAAGTTGTTCATCAATTACATCAAATGCGTTTTTTGTTGTTGCTACAACAACTTGATTTCCTGCAGGTTTCTGTGCTTGTTGTGCTGCTGTTGCTGGCTCAGATGTGTTGTTGGTAAGTAGTTGCCGTGAAAAATGTACGCTCAATTTTTCTATGGCTTTTACTCCTTGAGCATCTGAAGACCACCGTCTTGGTGCAGATTCTGCTGCATGTGCTGGTGCTTCTGCCGCTGGTGCTGGAGGTGCTTCTGCTGCTGGTGCTGGAGGCGCTTCTGCCGCTGGCGCTGGAGGTGCTTCTGCCGCTGGTGCTGGAGGTGCTTCTGCTGCTGGTGCTGGCGCTTCTACAGGAGCTTCACTTTTTTTTGCGCATCCGAACAGCAGGATTGCAGAAATAAAAAACACAAGTAGTTTGTTCATCATGGCTGTCAATGTTTTTGTTATTGATGTTGGATTAATTCTTCATTCAAACTTCAGCTCCGGCAACTCCTCCACAATCTCCACGGTCTGCACGCTCACGTTGATCACACTCAGCAACAGGTCGAGAATGTAGCGAGGGTTGCCGACCTCTTTGGCCCAGTCGTTGGGGTTGTTGGTGATGGTGCTCTCTTTGTGGGTGGTGAGTTGGTAGCGTTCCATGATCCATTCGATGGCGGTTTTGCCGTTGACGGTGTATTCCCAGGCTTTGGCGGGGATGTTCTGGATGGTGATGGCGCTGTTGTAGATGATGGTCTCTTTCTGCCCTTTTTTGGGGAAGCGCATTTTTTCGACGGTGAAGTGGCCAGTTTCAGCGCCGGTGACCTCCTGGGAGGGTGGGACGGTTTCGTAGTCGAGGTGGAGGTTGGCGAGTTCCCTGCCAGCTTTGCTGAAGCTCCAGAAGTCGCGGGTCTCTTCGACGAAGGGGATGCGGGGGAGCATCTTTTTCAGGTCGTTGTTGTTATTGATTATGGCACTTGGGTCAGGACACAGCTATTTTTTTGATTTCCTCTTTGTCGATATCAACAGGCAATCCCACACGCATAAAATAACGTGCAAACGCCTGAGACAAATGTTCTCGATATGGAGGCAGCAGCCTGAGTCTGTGAGCCTGCGTGATGGTAAATGCCTTTAGGTAATCTTTTGGAAGGGTGTATATCCGATGGAAATCCACTACGGAATAATCGATCTCAATCTCACTGGATGTATATCGGTTCAGTAAATGGTATGCTGGTTCCTTGCCTTGCCGAAGACTCTCTTTCCCGTTTTTGCTTTTGAAGTATTCACTGGTTTTCATGATTTCGGTCAGAGGCCAGTAAGGACAGAGCACCACAGTGTCCAATTTTTCATTGACAAGGTCGCAAGCTTGAGAGAGTACCACCAAGTTTCCAGTTTTGATATCGACAGGTTCCTCGGCGGTAGCTTCATTTTCAAGAATTGCTTTGTACATCGAAGCGTTTGGAAACGGAATCGGGCACTGCATCAAGAGGTCTCCTTGCGTAAGATCACTTGAATATGACATCCTGGAATACCACGCAAAGTCGCTCATTCAGATGAATCCATTGTTATCCTCAACAGGCTCAAACCGAATGGGTTGTGAAAGTCGAATGTTCACCGACATTTTTCGAAGAATTGGAAGGTCGAGTTCAGATTGTACCGATCGATTGACCGCTTCAGTCGGGCTGGAATGGAGTGGTCGGTTCAACTTTTCGCAACCAGAAGTGTCTCCCTTGCCAGTGCTCATTGACTTTGTCATTGTGCAACCAGATTTACCTTTTTTGTTGCTGCTCTTTGCCTTCAGCATTGAAAAGGCATTGTCTCGGGTTGGCTTTTGGATGGTTTGCATATTCATGGTCTCAATAAATTTCACGACAAGGCTACGCTTGTCTACCTCACTAAACTCTACCGACAGCAAAGTAATCAATATTCATTTGCTCAAAAAACTCTTTTTTATACCGAAGCCAATGCCGTCAATCATAAAAAGTAGTCCCTTCAGAGTAAAATCGGGTCTTATAAAATATTTGACCTATTGCTGACGTTAGTAGTATAGTCATTTATCCTGCTTTCAAATCCCGCATCCCAGGGAACGCCGAGCTCCAGCTCGGCTTAAAACAAGTACATTGTGTAAAGGAGGGTATCAGTGAACTGTTCTCACAACTGTGAGTAATGAGAGATATTACCCAGCTTTCAAATCCCTCAAGAGGTGGTCGAATGCTGCCTGATAGGTGTCGTGCTGTTTCCAGTGAGTGAAGTCGCCGATGTGGCGCTGACGTTTCACGTTTCCGGCCCATCCGGTTGTGCTCTCCTTTATTTTGACCACATTCAAACACTGGCTCAAAACCCCCTGCGCAGCAATGCTGAATCGAAACCGCTTTCGTATGTTTAAGTCGTTGTCAAAGTTCCCTTTCCGTCATATGGGCGGAAGTATCTCAAAATCATAGACATAGTTACCATAGATGAATGGCAGGTTCCCAACCTGCTTCAGTTTTATTCGAAACGGTATATGTTTACTTACAGGAAGACCCAATATCTTGAACGCCTGATACAGTGATGAAAACTCTCCCACAAGCGTGCCATTTCGATGAACCCTGACCGCATGGTGTTGCCGCCTTTTTTCCCGAACTTCAGGATTCTCCCAGCTTTTTCTTACACCTTCTGAAATATTCTGATTTTTCTGCCCTTCATAAGTCATCACAGCTTCACCTACATGTTTTACTTCTCTGATCATGTTAACAGGGATATCCGATATCCGGGGTTCAGCTCCCATATCAACCCCAGCAGAAGTATGAATTTTTGGCAAAGCGGGTGTCGTGCTGAAAACCGAAGGTTTTCCACTCTGTAATATCTCTCCTGCCTTTTTGAAGGAATCGGCGAGTTGCGTTCTGCGCCGCTCTCTTTCCAATGGGTCTTTATGCCGAAATGCCTGAGGACTGGTGTGATAAGTTTCGATCACATATAATTCCCGAAGTCTTGACATCTCGGGATATTTTCTTTTCAATCGCTTCCACACATCTTTTGCTTCTCCCCCATGCAGCATCACAACACAAAGCTTGGGCAGCAAATCGATAATCGTTTTCAGAGGCAGGGTACCTACCTCGAGTTCTGATGGCGTTGGCTTCCTGTTGATATACCATGGATAAGCATTCCAAGGAACAATATCCTCTGCTTGTATTTTAACTTCAGCAAAATAATTACAGATCTTTTCGGCTGTTTGATCATCGTTTTCCATACAAATGAACCCACTCCCTCCAGAGGCATCCTGTGTTTTTGGGCCCGGGTCTCTCATAACACTTAATAAACGGGCCTTGACACCACCGTACATAGGCGGAACGTAAGGAACTGAATCACTCCCGGCACCTTTACGGAGAGTATCAACATAATGATTGATTGGAGCAATATGAGGATCAAAACGATGATCCCATTGCCACTCGCGGAAAGCCGGAGTTCTCATTAGTAGAGCCATTTTTTCTCCTTTTTAACTATTGGGTAATACTTCCGCTTATCCAAACTTCAGCTCCGGCAACCCCTCCACAATCTCCACACTCTTCACGCTCACGTTGATCACACTCAGCAGCAGGTCGAGAATGTAGCGGGGATTTCCGACCTCTTTGGCCCAGTCGTTGGGGTTGTTGGTGATGGTGCTCTCTTTGTGGGTGGTGAGTTGGTAGCGTTCCATGATCCATTCGATGGCGCTTTTGCCGTTGACGGTGTAGTCCCAGGCTTTGGCGGGGATGTTTTGAATGGTGATGGCGCTGTTGTAGATGATGGTGTCTTTCTCTCCTTTTTTGGGGAAGCGCATTTTTTCGACGGTGAAGTGGCCGGTTTCGGCGCCGGTGACGGTGACATCCTGCGAGGGCGGAACGGTTTCGTAGTTGAGGTGGAGGTCGGCGAGTTCGCGGCCTGCCTTGCTGAAGCTCCAGAAGTGGCGGGGCTCTTCGATGAGGGGGATACGGGGGAGCATCTTTTTCAGGTCGTTGGCAAAACGGGTGCGATATTCGGGGCTGTGGAGGATGCCGTAGACGTAGTAGAAGATATTTTCTTTGGTGACGCGGTTGCCGTACATTTTTTGTGCGCGTTCGAGGATGAAGTCGGAAAGGCCGTCGCGCCGGATATGCTCGTTTTCTGTGGCTGCGTCAAAGAGCGTCGGGCTGGATTTCTGGCGCTCTTCGTAGGGTCTGCTGAAAAAGCGCTAAAGCTATATTTTATATTTGATTAAGTCTATATTTTTCATATATTTGTGCAGGGAAAATGGAGGAAATAGCCCAAAACCCTTGCACCTGAAAAAT
>CAIWUU010000120.1 GCA_903915955.1 uncultured Chlorobiaceae bacterium
GGTCAGCATCAGAATATCTTTTGAGATGCTTGTTTCGATGAGTGAATCTGTGATGTAGCGTCTCCACCGCTCTTCATCGTTGATCAGTGTTGCCGCGCCCGGATAGCCTCCAAACCAGACGTACTGGTCGGGAGTAAAGTTAAATGCCTCTTTCATTTCACGGTACGACCAATGCCCGATGAAGAGGGTTTCAAATCGGCCTGCGAGTGATTCAGTCAATCCTTGCTGCAGTAACAGCCGGGATGAGCCGAGCAGAACCACCTTGAGTGATTGCCTTTGTGCTGTGTCGCTGTCCCACTCCCTCTTTACCGCTTCGCTCCAGTTGCCGATTTTCTGGATTTCGTCGATGATGAGCACCGCTTCCTTCTCTTCTGATTGCCGAAGCTTGATGCGTGCCGCCTCCCATTGCTGGCTGATCCAGCTCGATTGCCCGGATGCAACAAGATCTGCAGAAGCGAAATGAACCGGAAGTTTTGTGGACTCCATAAACTGCAATGCCAGCGTCGTTTTACCGACTTGACGCGGGCCATAGAGTACCTGGATGAATTGACGGGGTTATGATTCGATCCGTTGTGTCAGAAGTTTCTTTTGAGAGCGTTCAATGATCATTGCTTTTTTGCTCAACCGATTGAGTAATTTTACTCAACATACTGAGCATTCAGAAAACATCCAACAGCAATAACTTGTTTACGATATGCAGCGCTTCAAAAATAATAAAACGGTGGCTTACAGAGCCCGGGATTCAGCAAAGAGTTGCCTGTTGACCATGAACAACCCCGGCTCATTTTCGCAAGCTATAACCGCAATGATAATTCACAAATTCTTGTTATAATGCAAACAAAGGCTATCGTTATGACAAGCAGAGCCACACCACTATACCCCGCTTCGGCAAAAGAGATGGAGGCTCTGGGGCAGCGCCTCAGGGATGCGAGACTTCGTCGTCGTTTTTCCATGGAGACCGTCTGTGCCAGGGCAAACCTCTCTCGTCCAACGCTCTATAAAATTGAGAATGGTGACCCGTCGGTCGCTGTCGGCTTCTACATCCAGGTGCTTCGTGTTCTCGGACTGATTGGGGATTTGTCGTTGATCGCCAAAGAGGACGCTTTGGGCCGTCGCCTGCAGGATGAATCGCTTCCCCAACGGAGAAGGGCACCGCGCAAAAAAGCACCAGCAGGAGCGAGTGATGGCGAAGCGTGAAGAGGAGCAGCTCTGGGTGTGGCTTGACGACCCGGCATTCGGGCCTCTCCAGCAGATAGGCACACTCTCGCGTGGGGCTCGGGGTACAGTCCGTTTTGTTTATGAACCAGCATGGCTCAGGCAGGTCAACGCATTTCCACTTGATCCGGAGCTTGATCTCTCGACGGGCAACTTCTTTCCGGGAGGCTCCAATTTTGGAGTCTTCATGGATTCATGTCCCGATCGCTGGGGCCAACTCCTGATGAAACGGAGGGAGGCGATTGAGGCAAAGGAGGAGGAGCGTACACCGAGAACGCTTGCCCCCTGGGATTTTCTGCTGGGAGTTCAGGACTGCACGCGCATGGGTGCCTTGCGTTTCAGCCACCCCGGGGAATCGCTCTATCTGGCCAACGAGGCGTTATCTGCTCCACCGGTGGCAAAAATTGCTGAGTTGCAGGAGGTGGCCTTTGAGTTGACCAGAAAAAAGCAGGATGACCTCGGTAAAATCAAAGAGTGGCTGAAAGTTCTTGTTGCCCCCGGATCGTCACTTGGCGGCGCTCGTCCCAAAGCGAATCTGGTTGATGAGGATGGCGCTCTCTGGATTGCCAAATTCCCCTCCGCCGATGATGACTACGATGTTGCCCTCTGGGAAAAACTGCTGCATGAACTGGCACAGCAATGCCATATTACCATTCCTGAAGCTTGCCTCATGCAGATTGGTAAAGGCTACCACACTTTTCTGGTGAAGCGATTTGACCGAACCAGAAATCAACGCCGTTTTTTTGCCTCAGCCATGACCATGCTTCACCATACTGACAGCAATGATGCCAGTTATCTGGAGCTGGCAGAATTTCTTTCAACCTATGGCGAAGCTGACCACATCACCCGCGACCTCGAAGAGCTTTTCACCAGAATGGTCTTCAACATTGCCACGGCAAACCGCGATGACCATCTGCGCAATCACGGCTTCATCCGCACTCCTTCAGGCTGGCGACTGGCGCCCGCTTTCGACATGAACCCCTCTTTCAGGAAAGCCGAGCATGTTTTATCACTCGATCTCTATAATCGCCAGCCGGATTTTCAGATAGCAATGGCGACTGCTGGATATTACCGGATGGATAGCGCACGTGCTGGACGAATCGTCAATGATGTGTTTGAGGTGGTGAAAGAGTGGAAAGTTTGTGCCAGACGACTTGGGTTGAGTGGGCAGGAGTGCTCGGATGCTGAACATTTGTTTTGTTGCGGGAACTGATGACACCACAAACTCAGGAATGCCAATGCTACCTGCGCTGGTGAATACTCAAATGTTAGTAACTTCCAGCAGTAGGGCAAAATTATCGCGGAATACGTCATTGGTTGACGACTCTCTTTTGCACATATTTTGTAATGCTTTGATAAATTATGCAAATGAAGTGGACCCCAGCCGGTGGACAAAAAGTGGCTGAGTTTAAGTTGGTAACCTGACCTGTTCATGCAGCGGAAAGGCGCTGCCCCTCTTTTACCTTTAACTCTTCTGTTAGTTTGTTCAACTTTTTATACTTGTCAACTA
>CAIWUU010000121.1 GCA_903915955.1 uncultured Chlorobiaceae bacterium
GAGCTTCCCAGTGGCGTTGATGTTGAAATTAAGTCTTAAAGAATTAGAAAAGGTAATCTTATATGGGTGCGATTCTTGGGAAAAAAATCGGCATGACCCGTTTATTCAATGAGAAACGCGAGGCTGTATCCTGCACGATTATTGAGGCAGGTTCGTGCTTTGTAACACAGGTTAAACGTGTAAATAAAGAGGGTTACGATGCTTATCAGGTTGGTATCGGTGAAAGAAAAGAGAGCAAGCTGACCAAGCCGTTGCAGGGACACTATAAAAAAGCAGGTGTTACTCCGGGCTATAAACTTGTCGAGTTTGATTTCGCAGAGATGGGCCAGATTTTGGAGCTTGGAAGCCCTGTAAGTGTTGAATCATTCAAAGAGGGTGAGACGGTTAACGTTCTTGGAGTTTCAAAAGGAAAAGGTTTCGCTGGTGTTATGAAGCGCCATAACTTCTCCGGTTCTCAGAGAACACATGGTCAGTCAGACAGACAGAGAGCTCCTGGATCAGTAGGTGGTTCGTCAGATCCCTCAAGGGTTTTTAAGGGTACCAGAATGGCTGGACGAATGGGATCAGATAATGTTACGGTCAGGAATCTTGAGATCTTTAAAATTATGCCGGAATTGAATCTTATTGTGATAAAAGGTTCTGTTCCAGGCCCAAGGAATTCCTATGTCAAGATTGTTTCTACAAAAAAGTAAATGCTGAATGCACGAAGCTATGGAACTTAAAGTCTTAAATACTGCCGGTACTGAAACCGGTGAAGTGGTAACGCTCCGTGACGATATATTCGGTGCTGAAATATCAGAACATGCGATGTATCTCGACGTCAAGTCGATTCTCGCAAATAGAAGGCAGGGTACTCACAAGACGAAAACACGTGGTGAAGTTCGTGGTGGAGGTAGAAAGCCTTTGCGTCAGAAAGGTACTGGTAATGCGCGCCAGGGTTCAAGCCGTTCACCTTTACATATCGGTGGTGGTACAATATTTGGCCCAGTACCGCATTCGTACGATCAGAAAGTGAACAAGAAAGTAAAGCTTCTTGCACGCCGTTCAGCATTAAGTTCGAAGGCGCAGGCTGGTCAAATTCTTGTGGTTGAGGACTTCCAGCTTGAACAGATCAAGACGAAACCTTTTGCAGATATACTGAAAAACCTTGGTCTTTCTCAGAAAAAGACTCTGATGTTGACCCCAGAGTATAATATGGTTATTACAAGGTCTGGAAGAAATATTGAGGTGCTTACTATCATGAGTGCAGAAATGGCATCTACTTATGATATTCTTCACAGCCAGACGGTTCTTGTTCAGAAGACCGCGTTGAAAAAAATAGAAGAAACGTTAGGGTAACTTTCAGTTTTCAGAAAAAGGAGTTAATGAGATGATAAACCCGTTGTTGCGCCCATTGTTGACAGAGAAAAGTACAGGGCTGACAGAAAAAAAAGGACAGTATGTATTTGTCGTAAAAACAGATGCAGACAAGATTGATATAAAGAAAGCAGTAGAAAAGAAATTTGGAGTTGAAGTAAAATCAGTTCGTACGGTTAACTGTCTTGGTAAATCAAGAGCTCAGAATACAAAAAGAGGTAGAATTTTTGGAAAGAAGAGCGATTGGAAAAAAGCAATAATTACTCTTGAAAAGGGTCAGTCTATAGACTACTATTCAGGTACAGCCCAGAAGAGCGAAGGATAGAAATCATAAAAAGGATAGATCATACATTCAAATGGCTTTAAGGAAATTAGCGCCGGTTACGCCAGGGTCCAGGTTCATGTCATACCCTGCATTCGATGAAATCACAAAGAGTAAGCCTGAAAAAAGCTTGCTTGTACCACTCAGTAAATCGGGTGGAAGGAATAGTGCAGGCCGTAAGACCTCGAGGCATAGAGGCGGCGGGCATAAAAGACATTACAGGATTATTGATTTCAAGCGCAACAAAGATGGCGTTCCAGCAATAGTTGCTGCTATTGAATACGATCCTAATCGTTCATCAAGAATTGCATTATTGCATTACAATGATGGAGAAAAACGTTATATTCTCGCCCCGAAAGGTTTAAATGTAGGTGATAAGGTGGAAAGTGGTGAAAAGGTCGAAATCAAGACCGGCAACACTATGCCATTAAAAAATATTCCTCTCGGTACTGATATTCATAATATCGAAATGAAGGCTGGCAAAGGTGGACAGATTGTAAGGTCAGCTGGCGGATTTGCAGTACTTGCAGCCCGAGAAGGGGATTATGTAACATTAAAGCTCCCTTCAGGCGAAATTCGCAAGCTCAGGGTTGAGTGCCGGGCAACAATCGGAGTTGTTGGTAATACAGATCATGAAAATGTTGTTCTTGGTAAAGCTGGTAGATCACGCTGGCTTGGTATACGTCCACAGACAAGAGGTATGGCTATGAACCCTGTCGATCACCCTATGGGTGGTGGCGAAGGTAAGTCGAAATCAGGTGGTGGAAGAAAGCATCCAATGTCCCCATGGGGTCAGCTTGCCAAGGGTCTAAAGACCAGGAATAAGAAGAAAGCTTCACAGAAATTAATTGTACGGGGTAGAAACGCCAAATAACTATAGCGGTTAACAACAACAAGCAGAGAAATTATGCCAAGATCACTTAAAAAGGGACCGTTCATTGATATAAAACTGGAGAAGCGGATCCTTGATATGAATAGCAAGGGAGAAAAAAAGGTTATAAAGACCTGGTCCAGAAGTTCAATGATTTCGCCTGATTTTGTCGGTCACACTGTCGCGGTGCACAATGGAAAAAGTCATGTGCCGGTCTATGTTGGTGATAATATGGTAGGTCACAAGCTTGGGGAGTTTGCCCCGACAAGATCGTTTCGCGGCCATGCTGGTGGTGGAAAGGCTGAAAAAGGCGGATCGGCACCAAGAAAAAAATAAATTGAATAACGCGAAAGGTTAACGATATCATGGAAGCTATAGCAATTTTACGGAATACACCGACATCACCAAGGAAAATGCGTCTTGTTGCAGGGCTTGTTCGAGGAAAAAAGGTTGATCTGGCCAAGGCCATTCTGCTTAACTCAACAAAAGCTGCTTCTCGAAATGTTATGATGACGCTTAAGTCAGCCGTTTCTAATTACTCGCAGAGGAATCCTGACGAAAGGGTGAGTGATCAGGAGCTCTTCATTAAGGCAGTTTTTGTTGATGAGGGCATAACATTGAAAAGAACACTTCCTGCTCCAATGGGTCGAGCATTCAGGATTCGGAAGAGATCGAATCATCTTACAATTGTCATTGATAAGGTAAAAAATCCAGTAACTAAATAAAACAAGGAGAGAGCATTGGGTCAGAAAGTTAATCCTACTGGATTTAGGCTTGGAATTATCAGGGATTGGGCTTCCCGATGGTATGATGATAGTCCGGTTATTTCGGAGAAAATCAAGCAAGACCATGTTATTCGTACATATGTTCTTGCAAGGCTTAAGAAGGAGCGTGCCGGTATAGCTCGTATTATTATTGAAAGAACGACAAAGCACGTTAAGATAAATATTTATGCAGCTCGCCCCGGTGCTGTAGTAGGAAGAAAAGGTGAAGAGATTAATAACCTTTCCCAGGAGCTCAGTCGTATTACTGGTAAAGAGGTTAAAATTGATGTTGTCGAAGTTGTCAAGCCTGAGATAGAGGCGCAGCTTATCGGTGATAATATTGCTTACCAGCTCGAAAATCGTGTTTCCTTCAGAAGAGCGATGAAGCAGGCTATCCAGCAGGCAATGCGTTCCGGAGCAGAGGGTGTAAGGGTTAAGTGCGGAGGTCGTCTTGGAGGGGCAGAGATTGCACGCTCCGAGCAGTATAAAGAGGGCAAAATACCTCTTCATACTATCCGTGCAAATGTTGATTATGCAAGCGTTACGGCTCATACTATTGCCGGTACCATTGGTATCAAGGTGTGGGTTTATAAAGGTGAGGTACTTGTACAGCGTATCGACGCTATAGAGGAGGAGGAGATGAAGAAAATGAAGGACAGAAGAAGTGATGCCGGTGCAAGAGGTCGCGACAGTCGTGATCCACGTTCCAAGCGTCGCAATCGTACAAAGCGATAATAATTAAGTACCATACAATCAGTAAAAGAATGGAGTTGCCTGTATGTTAATGCCGAAGAGAGTTAAATATAGAAAGACACAAAGAGGCCGGATGAAAGGCAATTCAGGTCGTGGTACGACAGTATCTTTTGGTTCATTTGGTTTGAAAGCTATTGAGCCAGCATGGATCACTAGTCGTCAGATTGAGGCCGCCCGTGTTGCCATGACCAGATTCATGAAGAGAGATGGAAAGATCTGGATCAGGATTTTCCCGGATAAACCGGTAACACAAAAACCAGCCGAAACGCGAATGGGTTCCGGTAAAGGTTCGCCGGAGTTTTGGGTTGCGGTTGTAAAACCAGGAAGAATCATGTTCGAAGCTGGTGGTGTTCCTAAAGATGTTGCTACCGAAGCATTCAGGTTGGCTGCGAAAAAGCTGCCTATCAAGACCAGATTCATTGTTCGTCCTGATTACGAAGATTAACGCGCAACTAATTCGACAAGAGGGTTACTCATTATGAAAAAGTATGAAATTGCGGCATTGAGCAAGCAAGAGTTGATTGATCGACTCAAGGGGCTTGAAGATAGACTTGCCGATATTAATTTTTTTAAGGTTATTGAACAGCCGCAGAATCCTATGATTTTCCGGAATTCAAGACGCGACATTGCACGTATGAAAAACCGACTTCACCAGCTTTCATTGGCTGAAAAGCAAGCTGTTTTACTGTAGTGTCAAGCGATAAAATTGGTTATTTACATGGAAGAAAATAAAAAGGGCAGTGTAACTATGGATCAGAGTGCTCCGGTAAGAGGAAGAAAAAAGAGCTGGTCAGGCAAGGTTGTCAGCGACAAGATGGATAAAGCCTGTATTGTTGCTGTTGAGCGCAGTGTTCAGCACCCGGTTTATAAGAAATATTTTAAGAAAACAACAAGACTTATGGCTCATGATGAAAAGAATGAGGCCGGAGTCGGTGATTTGGTTAAAGTTGTTGAGTGTCGTCCCTTGAGCAAAAGTAAGAGTTGCCGTTTGGTTGAAATTCTTGAGAAAGCCAAGTAAGAAAAGGTTTTTATACATTTTTTAAAGATTGAAACAGGATGATCCAGAAAGAAACAAATCTGGTTGTTGCCGATAACAGTGGAGCTAAAAAAGTTCGCTGTATTCATGTTTTTGGCGGAACCGGGAGGCGTTATGCCTCATTGGGTGATCAGATTATAGTATCGGTTAAAGCAGCAGTCCCAGGTGGTATTGTTAAAAAGAAGGATGTTTGTAGAGCTGTCGTTGTTCGTTGTGTCAAAGAGTCACGGAGAAAAGATGGTTCCTACATCCGTTTTGACGAGAATGCTGTTGTTCTTCTTAATGCTCAGGGCGAGCCAAGGGGCACTCGTATTTTCGGGCCAGTTGCAAGAGAGCTTCGTGACAGGAAGTTTATGAAGATCGTTTCGTTGGCGCCAGAAGTATTGTAAGGCGTATCAGGCGGGAGTAACTCAGTTGGTAGAGTCACAGCCTTCCAAGCTGTTGGTCGCGAGTTCGAGTCTCGTCTCCCGCTCCGGGTTTTATGAAATACTATCATATTAGTGAAAAATGAAAACAGGGATTAAAAAGGTTAAGCTGCACGTCAAGAAGAATGACTCTGTCGTCGTTATAAGTGGCAACGATAAAGGAAAAGAGGGGAAGATTTTGAAAGTATTTCCAATCAAGGGTCGTGTTATTGTTGAAGGCGTTAACATCAGGAAGCGCCATACCCGCCCAGCACAAGGCCAGACGCAGGGCTCAATCATTGAGCGTGAATTCCCTATTCATTCTTCAAATGTGAAGAAAAGTTGAGCGTATATACTAAATTTCAGGATGACCAAGACCATCCTGATCAATTGACTAAAGCAACAAGATGGAGAAGAGTAAAGAGATGACACAGGCAAATCCTTCAGTGGCCAGACTTGAGACATTCTATAAAGAGAAGGTGACACCTGCTCTTATTGAGCGCTTTCAGTACAAGAATGTTATGAAAGTTCCAAGACTTCAAAAGATATCGATTAATATTGGTGTCGGCGCCGCTGCAGCAGAGCCGAAGCTCCTTGAAATTGCACTGCAGGAGCTAGCCCAGATTACGGGCCAGAAGCCGCAGATCCGTAAATCAAAAAAAGCAATATCTAACTTCAAGCTTCGCGAGGGTCAGCCCATTGGTTGTCGTGTAACACTTCGTCGCAAGGCCATGTATGAGTTTTTTGACCGTTTTGTCAGTCTTGCCGTTCCCAGGATACGTGATTTTCGCGGTCTCAGCGACACTAGTTTCGATGGTCGTGGAAACTATACTGCCGGAGTTAGAGAGCAGATTATTTTCCCGGAAATCGATATCGATAAAGTGCCGAGAATATCTGGAATGGATATCAGTTTTGTAACCTCAGCATCTACAGATGAAGAGGCCTACGTGCTGCTTTCAGAACTTGGAATGCCATTCAAAAAGAAGAACAACTAAATAATTCAGAAAACAGATGGCCAAGAAAAGCGTTATAGCAAGGAACGAGAAAAGAATAAAGCTTGTAGCGAAATATGCAGTTCTCCGTGCAGAGCTCGTTAAAGCTGGCGACTATGAAGCACTCCGTAAGCTCCCAAGAGATAGTGCGGCAACGAGGGTTCGTAATCGCTGTGTGCTTACCGGAAGAGGTCGGAGTGTATATGCAAAATACGGGTTGTGCAGGCAGATGTTTCGCAAGTTTGCGCTTGAAGGAAAGCTTCCTGGTGTTAAAAAAGCAAGCTGGTAGGATCGCTTGTTCTCAAGTCAAAGAAAGGTATTTGTTCATTTTCGAAAGTAACCAACGTTCGCTATGCCTGTAACGGATTCTATTGCAGATTATATCACCCGTATCAGAAATGCGGGAAGAGCAAAAAATAAGACAACCGATATCCCGTATTCCAAGCTCCGGGAAAATCTTTCCCAGTTGCTCGTGGAGAAAGGGTACATTAAAAATTTTACGGTCATAACCACAGAAAAATTTCCATTTCTCAGGATTGATCTCAAGTATACTGCACAAGGTGATCCTGCTATCAAGGAGATTACAAGAGTCAGTAAACCTGGTCGCCGTGTTTATGATGGAAAGGATATAAAAAAATATCTTGGTGGTCTCGGGTTGTACATCCTCTCTTCATCGAAAGGGGTTATAACTGATAAAGAGGCAAGGGCACAGGGAGTCGGTGGTGAAATCCTGTTCCGTATCTATTAATTCATAAGCAAGAGAGCATTAGAATACCATGTCAAGAATAGGAAAAATGCCCATATCCCTGAGCAATCAGGCAAAGATAGAGATAAACGATTCGAACGTCAGGGTATCTGGTCCAAAAGGCACCCTCGAACAGAGGCTTACGGATCAAGTAACGATTTCAGAAGAGGGCGGAGTTGTTACTGTTTTGCGGATCGACGACAGCAAAAAGGCGAAAGCACAACATGGACTTTACCGTATGCTTGTCAACAATATGGTTGAAGGTGTTACGAAAGGTTTTACAAGAAAGCTTGAAATTGCTGGTGTAGGATATCGTGCAGAGCTGAAAAATGACCTTCTTGCCCTCACCTTGGGTTATTCTCATATGATTTATTTCAAGGCTCCTGATCAGGTGAAGATTGAAGTTCCCGATCAGGTCACCATTCTTATCAGTGGCATTGACAAAGCTCTTGTTGGTCAGGTTGCTGCAAAGATTCGATCATTCAGAAAACCCGAGCCTTATCGTGGCAAAGGTATCAAGTATGAAGGTGAGGTTGTCCGTCGTAAGGAAGGTAAGGCAGCAGGCAAGTAAAGAGTAATTGATGCTCTCAAGTAGTCAGGTAATAACATTATTCAACGGTTCAAGAGAATGAGTCAAATCGATAAAGCCTCCAGGAGGCAGAAAATTAAGGATAGAAGCAGGGCAAGCGTCCGTGGTACAGAGGCAAAGTTACGCCTCTGTGTCTACAGGAGTCTATCCCAGATTTATGCCCAACTGATTGACGATGCAAGCGGTCGAACAGTGTTAGCTGTTTCAACAATGTCAAAAGACAATAAGGGTCTTCAGGGATCGAAATCAGAACGTTGCCGTATTATTGGAAGTCAGCTCGGGCAGAAGGCACTTGCTGCAGGAATCACAAATGTTGTTTTCGACAGGAATGGATTTCGTTATCATGGCAGAGTCAAGGCATTGGCTGATGGTGCGAGAGAAGCAGGACTGATCTTTTAAAAACGTTTCAAAGAGAATGTAAATGGCTAAAACATCGGCTAAAAATATCAGGCCCGGAGAATTAAATCTGAAAGAAAAGCTTGTTCATATCAACAGGACTGCAAAGGTTGTTAAGGGCGGTAAACGCTTTGGATTCAATGCTATCGTTGTTGTTGGAGATAAGGAGGGTCATGTAGGGTATGGGCTTGGTAAGGCAAATGAAGTGCAGGATGCAATTGCAAAAGGTATTGAGGATGGCAAGAAAAATGTGATCAAGGTATCAATTGTCAAGGGAACAATACCTCATCAGATTGTAGTAAAGTATGGTTCAGCAAAGGTCATGATGAAGCCGGCCACACCCGGCACCGGTCTTATTGCTGGAGGAGCTGTTAGAGCTGTTCTCGAAATGGCAGGTATTCACGATATTCTGACGAAATCTCTCGGATCATCCAATCCGCATAATGTTGTAAAGGCTGCAATCAAGGGTCTTCAGAGCATGTCAGATGCCTATGATGTAGGGGAGAGACGGTCAAAGAGCCTGCAAGAGGTTTTTGAAAGCTAAAAGAGATAAATACGAACATGAGTGAGAAAACATTAAAAATTACCCAAGTGCGTAGTGTCATTGGTGGCACAAAAAAGCAGAAAGCCACCATTCAGGCTCTTGGACTTGGCAGACCGCATTATAGCGTTGACAGGCAGGATAATCCCTGTACCAGAGGTCAGATCAGGGTTGTACAGCACCTGGTAAAGGTTGAAGAAGTTTAGGATTTTTACTAATAGCAAGTCGGGAATTGAAATCATGGATTTAAGTTCACTTCGTCCAGCAAAAGGCGCAGTCAAGAATAAGAAGCGTGTCGGTCGTGGTCAAGGTTCTGGTAACGGAACGACCGCTGGCAAAGGAAATAATGGTCAGCAGTCACGAAGCGGCTACAAAAGACCTTTAATTGAAGGTGGTCAGGTTCCAGTTTATCGGAGGTTGCCAAAATTTGGTTTTACTCCGATCGATAAAAAACCGGTAAATACCGTCAATCTTTCTCAGATTGAAAAATGGGTGCAGGATGGAGTGCTTGAGAACGAGATTACTGTTCTTGATCTTAAAGCCCTTCTTCATGCCAGTAATGCCGATTATTTTAAGGTTCTTGGTAATGGTGAGCTGACTTGTGCAGTGAAGATTACTGCTCATGCATTTAGTAAAAGTGCTGAAGAGAAAATTACAGCAGCGGGAGGGCAAGCTATCAAGGCGTTCCGTACACTTGAAGAGGCATGCAAGGTCACTGATCTCCCTTATGAAGAGGCACTTTTGAAGCCAAAAGCAAAATTGGTCAAGAGGACCAAAAAATCAACCAAGGCCTGAATTCCTTAAAAGGACGCTATGAAGCTTACCGAAAGTATAAGGAACATTAATAAAATCCCTGAACTCCGTCAGAGGATTCTTTATACGCTTCTTCTCTTATTTGTCTACAGGCTTGGTTCTCACATTACAATTCCGGGTGTTGATGCGGCTGCAGTCTCAGGCGCATCTCAGACCCATACGAACGATCTTTTCGGACTGTTCGATCTTTTTGTAGGTGGTGCTTTTGCCAGGGCCTCAATCTTTTCCCTGGGCATTATGCCCTATATCTCTGCATCAATTATTGTTCAGTTGCTTGGAGCTGTTACTCCCTATTTTCAGAAACTACAGAAAGAGGGTGAAGACGGAAGGCAGAAAATTAGCCAGATGACTCGCTATGGAACAGTTCTTATTGCTATTCTTCAGTCATGGGGTGTGAGTGTAAGCCTTGCCAGCCCGGCATCATTTGGTAAGGTTATCGTACCTGATCCTGGCGTTTTTTTTACTCTGACCGTTGTTGTTCTTCTTACATCGGCGACAGTTTTCGTGATGTGGCTTGGTGAAAAGATTACAGAGCGAGGAATCGGGAATGGTATATCGCTCATAATTATGATAGGTATTCTTGCAAGATTTCCCCAGGCTCTTGTCGCTGAGTTTCGTTCCGTCTCCTTGGGCAGCAAAAATTGGATTATTGAGATAATTATTCTGGCAATGATGGCGGCTATTGTTGCTTTTGTTGTTGTGTTGACCGTTGGTACCCGTCGCATTCCCGTTCAGCACGCCAAACGAGTTGTTGGACGGAAAGTTTATGGAGGCAGCACTCAGTATATCCCTATGAAGATTAACACGGCTGGTGTTATGCCTATTATTTTTGCTCAGTCAATCATGTTTCTTCCTGGTACATTTCTTTCATTCTTTCCTGAAAATGAAGTTATGCAGAGAATTGCCGGTTTATTAGCGTATGACTCCTGGTGGTATGCCCTTATGTTTGGTACCATGATTGTTTTCTTTACCTACTTTTATACAGCTATCGCGTTTAATCCAAAGGAAGTGGCCGATACCATGCGTCGGCAGGGTGGATTTATACCTGGTGTACGTCCTGGTAAAAGCACAGCCGACTTTATTGATAATATTTTGACACGTATCACACTTCCCGGTGCAATATCTTTAGCCGTCATAGCGATTCTTCCAACTTTTCTCACAAAGTTTGGCAATGTAACTCAGGGTTTTGCCCAGTTCTTTGGAGGTACAAGTCTGCTCATCATTGTTGGTGTAGGTCTTGATACACTCCAGCAGGTTGAAAGCCATCTGCTCATGCGCCATTACGATGGCTTCATGAAATCAGGCAAAACACGGGGCCGGCAGAGCAGGTAAGAAACTCCTATGATCACGATTAAAAGCGAACGAGAAATTGAGTTGATGAGAGAGTCCGGAGCTTTGGTTGCAAGGGTCCTTGATCTGCTGCAAACAGAGATAGCGGTTGGTATGACCACGAAACAGCTTGATGTCATGGCTGAAGAGTATATTCGTGATCACCAGGCGGTTCCAAGTTTTCTCAACTATGTCCCTAAGAGTGATCCAGGTGTAACCCCATATCCGGCGACACTCTGTGTATCTATCAATGAAGAGGTCGTGCATGGAGTCCCGAGCACCAAACGTGTTATTCGTGAAGGAGACATTGTTTCTGTTGATTGCGGCGTTTACAAGGGAGGTTATCATGGCGATGCTGCAAGAACTTTCGTGTTAGGTGTTATTGATGAAAAGGTACAGTTGCTTGTTGATGCAACCAGTGAGTCTCTTGCCAGAGGAATTTCTATGGCTGTTGCAGGTAATCGCCTCCATGATATTTCATCGGCTATAGAGGATTATGCCCGTTCATTTGGATTCAGTGTTATTGAAAACATGGTAGGCCATGGCATCGGTAGTGAATTGCATGAAGATCCTGCTGTTCCAAATTATGGACGTAAAAATACCGGAGTGAAGCTACGGGAAGGGATGACCCTTGCTATTGAACCGATGATTGCTCTTGGGAGATCGCGCAGGGCGGTCAGTCGGCGAGGTGGCTGGGTTGCCGTAACAGAAGATGGAAAGCCTTCTGCACATTTTGAGCATACGATAGTCGTAAGGTCAGGTCAAGCTGAGATACTTACCGGTACCTTTCTTTAAGGGGAATATTCTTGATCGCAAACAACACATTATCGAAATAAAGGAGCAGACAATTTGGCCAAAGAGGAATCAATTGAGATTGAAGGTGTTATTCTGGATGCACTTCCGAATGCCCTGTTTAAAGTAAGGCTCGAAAACAGTCTTGAGGTGCTTGCGCATGTTTCCGGTAAAATACGGATGCATTATATCAGGATACTGCCGGGTGACAAGGTTAAAGTACAGATATCACCATACGATATCAGCAAGGGGAGGATTACCTACAGGTATAAATAAGTGACAAAACAGGCCGCAAGTATGTTGGTTTTAAGATCTTTATTTATTACATTAAAAACCTTTTCACATTTCGGATGAGTTGGTTTAATTATTGTATGTCGGGTTTATTATGAAAATATATTCTTCTATCAAAAAGCGTTGTGAGCATTGCCGCATTGTTAAGCGCAAAGGCAAGAGATATGTGATTTGCAAAGTGAATCCAAGCCATAAGCAGCGACAGGGTTGATCTTCAGAAAAACAATAGAACTTTAAAGAGAATATGAGGATAGCTGGGGTAAATTTGCCGTTGAATAAGCATGCTGTTATTGCTTTGACACATGTTTATGGTATTGGGAGAGCATCAGCAGAAAGTATTTTGCAGCGAGCTGGTATTGCGCCTGATAGAAAAATCTCTGATCTGAATGATGAAGAGGCACATGCCATCAGGGAGATTATAGCTGAAGAGTACAAGGTTGAGGGGCAGGCACGTGGAGAGCAGCAGACTGCCATAAAACGTTTGATGGATATCGGATGTTACAGGGGACTTCGTCATCGTCGCTCCCTGCCGGTTCGTGGACAGAGGACACGCACTAACTCAAGGACCAGAAAAGGTAAGCGCAAGACTGTCGCAGGCAAGAAGAAGGCGGTCAAGAAGTAGTAGTGTACAGGCAATAAATCTTCGATTACTAAAGAATGTAAGTTCATGGCTACAATAAGCAGGAAGAAAAAGAAAGTAAAGGTTACCCCTGAAGGAGCTGTACACATCAAGGCATCCTTTAACAATATTATGGTAACCATTACCGATGTTCTGGGAAATACGGTTTCCTGGTCCAGTGCAGGTAAAAATGGCTTTAAAGGGTCAAAAAAGAATACTCCTTACGCTTCCCAGGTGACTTCCGAAGCCGCAGCCAAGGAGGCTTATGATCTTGGTATGAGGCATGTCAATGTCTTTATCAAAGGGCCGGGTGCTGGACGCGATGCTGCAATTAGGGCATTGCAGGGAGCGGGTCTTGATGTGCGGACAATTAAGGATATAACACCTCTTCCGCATAATGGTTGCAGACCTCCAAAGCGCAGAAGGGTCTGATTTTATACTATTCATAGAATTTCAATGAAGTAATTGATATGGCAAGATTCAGAGGCTCAATAACAAAAGTATCTCGCAGGTTAGGTATTGCGCTTGCACCCAAGGCTGAAAAATATCTTGAAAGACGCCCATTTCCTCCTGGTCAGCACGGACAAGGACGTAAAGGAAAGGTTTCTGAATATGCTCTCCAGCTCAGAGAGAAGCAGAAGATGAAATATCTTTACGGTATTCTTGAAAAACAGTTCAGTAATTACTATCAGAAGGCAGTAGCTCAAAGAGGTATTACCGGCGATAACCTCGTCAAACTGCTTGAACGTCGCTTTGATAACGTTGTTTACCGTGCTGGCTTCGCTCCATCAAGATCAGGTGCGCGCCAGCTTGTAACGCACGGTCATCTCCTTATAAATGGAAAGAAGGTTGATATCCCTTCGTATATCGTCTCTCCTGGGGAGTTGATTGAGTTCCGACAGAGAAGCAAAAATATGGGAGCAGTTACTGATTCTCTCAATAAAGCTCCAGAATCCCGTATCCCTTCATGGATACAGGTCGACAAGGCAAATCAGAAAGCTGTATTTCTGAGTGTTCCTGAGAGAGTGGATGTACAGGAGCCATTCAACGAGCAGTTGGTTGTTGAATTATACTCCAAGTGATTTTAATGAATTCTAAGGTATAAATATTATGATATACCAAATGCAGATGCCTGCAAAAATAGAGGTAGACGAAGCAACCCACACTGACATTTTCGGCAGGTTTATTGCGCAGCCGCTTGAGCGCGGATACGGAGTAACGCTCGGAAATGTTATGAGAAGGGTTCTGCTTGCCTCACTTCCGGGAACTGCAATAACAGGAATTAAAATAGATAACGTCTATCACGAGTTTGCTGCCATTGAGGGCGTGCGTGAAGATGTTCCCGAAATTGTTCTGAACCTTAAGAAGGTCCGATTCAAATCAACCTGTAAAAGGAACTGCAAAACTTCGTTGACCATTGTTGGCCCGAAGGACTTCACGGCTGGAGATATTATTGCACAGGAAGGTGAGTTTGAGGTATTAAACAAGGATATGCATGTTGCCACCGTAAATGAAGGTGTGACTCTTAAAATAGACCTTTATGTTGGTCGAGGTAGAGGCTATATGCCTGCGGAGGAAAATAGGCCGGAGGGTATGCCGATAGGGTATATCGCAATTGATGCTATTTACACACCAATCAGGAATGTAAAGTTTACGGTTGAGAACACTCGCGTCGGGCAGCGTACCGATTATGAGAAAATGATTCTTGATGTAGAAACGGACGGATCTGTTACGCCCGATGACTCCATCAGTCTTGCTGGAAAGATCATTACGGAACATGTCACCTTTTTTGCAAATTTCTCGCCCACAGAGGAAGAGTTTACAGAGGAAGAGTTCAAGCAGCAGGATGATGAGTTCGAGACCATGCGTCGACTCTTTCATACCAAAATTGAAGACCTTGATCTCTCAGTTCGTTCGCACAACTGTCTCAGACTCGCAGAGATCGATACTATTGGTGAGCTTGTTTCCCATAAGGAAGACGAATTGCTCAACTATAAGAATTTTGGAAAGAAGTCGCTTACAGAACTGAAAGAGCAGCTTGAAAAGTTTGATTTGAAGTTTGGTATGGATATTACCAGATATCAGATGAAGTAAGAGGATTAGTAACCGTTTTTTTAGAATTATTGAGATCAGGAAACACTCATGCGTAAAGTTAAGCCGGCAAGAAAACTCGGAAGAACAGCAGCCCATAGAAAGGCAACACTCAGTAATCTCTCAACACAACTGCTTGTTTACAAGCGTATTGAGACGACAGAAGCCAAAGCGAAAGAGACCCGCCGGGTTGTCGAGAAGATAATTACCAAAGCGCGTAAAGGGACAGTTCATGCGCAGCGTGAAATCTTTAAGGATATTCGTGACAAACAGGCAATAAGAATTCTTTTTCAAGAGATTGTTGGTAAAGTAGGGTTACGTAATGGTGGTTATACTCGTGTTATCAAACTTGCTCCCCGTTTCGGTGATGCGGCTAAAATGGCCGTTATCGAGTTAGTTGATTATAATGAAGCTCCATCAATAAGCCAGAAGTCAGGTAAGCAGGATCGAGCAAAACGAGTTAAAGGTTCCAAAAAAACCGCTGAAACGGCCTCAGTTTCTGCCGAATAACTCCTTGTTTTCGACGATCTATTGGAGTTAATTGATAGTCATTGCCTAGCAGGAAAGTATCTATCCTCGAGCAATGACTATCTTTTTTTCAGTGAAATATGGATTGACTCCATGGATTGGATGTAGTTCGATCTTCGTAGGGAAGTTGCTATGATCGTCATGTGATGACAGTGCTTTTGCTACTTCGCTTTCAAGATCCCCCCCCTTCAGACAGATCAGAATTCCTTTGGGTTTCAAAAGTCTCCCAGACCAGGCGCAAAGCTTTTCAAGCCGGGCAACCTGTCTTGAAAGCACTGTGTCAAACACTACACCCTTCAGCTCTTCTACCCTTGTATGTATCGCAACGGCATTTTTCAGGCCAAGCTGCTTTATCATATCCTGGCAAGCTGCAATTTTTTTCCCGGTTGCATCAACCAGCACAAACCTTGTTCCTGGATGGAGGATAGCGAGCGGGATGCCTGGAAGCCCCCCTCCGGTTCCAAGATCAAGCACCTGCTCACCATCAGTGAAGTTGTGGTGTTGAGTGATCAACAGTGAATGAAAGATATGTTTGATGATGACCGGCGCATCTTCCTTACGGCTGATCAGATTTATTTTTTTATTCCACTGTTCCAGACAATCACGATAACGTACCAATTGCTCCAGCATCAAGGGGGCAATATAAATTCCTTGTTCAGTACATAAAGTCGTTAGTGTCGTCAAATCATCATTCAGGTGTTCCATGGTCATGGTATTCCATCGTTATCTATTCAGTTGTTTTGATCAAAAAACGATATTTTACGAAGAATGACAAATCGGGATTGATATTTTGGCAGTGCTCACCCCACGTTAGAACAGAAATAATAGTAAATTGGCTGGGGTGTAGCTATACCTTGTTTTATCAGCCAGCGAAAGTAGTTTAGAGAAGTAGTGCTATGAGAGAAATATCAGGCAATCATGTTTACGCGGTTATCATGGCAGGTGGTTTCGGTAAGAAGCTTTGGCCCGTTTCGAGAAGAAAAATGCCCAAGCAGTTTGCTGATCTGCTTGACGATGGGACAATGATTGCAAAAACGTTACGACGTATATCAGGGTTAGTGCCTGAAGAGAACATTTTTATCATTACCAGCGAACTCGGTCGTAAGCTTCTTTCCGACACACTTGTCAACTTTAAGGAAGGTAACATTATTGTTGAGCCTGCCAGCCGTAATACAGCTCCTTGCATTGCTCTCGCTACAGCACATATCAAAAAGAGGGATCCTGACGCAGTGACCATAGTGCTTCCTTCAGACCATCTTGTGCTTGACGACTATGCTTTTATAAAAATAGTAGAGGCAGGAATCGAGATAGCCCAGGAAAAAAATGGGCTTGTAACTCTCGGCATTAAACCTGACAGAGCTGAAACAGCCTATGGCTACATTCAGGCTGATGGAGAGCTGCCACTTCCAGCCCCTTTTTCTCAGAGCTTAGATTTTCAGCTCTTCAGGGTGAAGGCCTTTGCAGAAAAGCCTGATGCTGCCACTGCTGAAGTCTTTCTTGAAAGCAAGGATTTTTACTGGAACAGTGGGATATTTATCTGGCATATTGATGCCATATCAAGGGAGTTCGAGCGCTCTATGCCCGATCTCTACAAAGATCTTCTTGACATTTACGAGAGTCTTGGTACTGAGCGTGAGCATAAGGTTATTGAGGATGTCTATTCATGGATTCACCCTCGTTCCATAGATTATGGTATTATGGAGAAGGCTGACAAGGTTTTTGTCTTGACAGGGGAGTTTGGCTGGACAGATCTTGGATGTTGGGATGAAGTTCTTAAAGTTGCAGGAAGCAGGAGTGTGTTTTCTGGTGAGCATCCGGACAATCGGTTGGTGCAGATTGACTGCAAGAATGTCTTTGTCAAAAATCCCTCAGGCAAGGTTGTCTGCACTATCGGGATAGAGGATGTGATCATTGTTGAAACTGACGATGCTTTGCTGATATGCCGAAAAGGAGAGTCTCATCGGGTTCGTGAAGTTGTTGATATACTCCGGCGAGAAGGGCTGGACGATTATCTTTAGCCGCCCGATTTATCCGACCAGATGGCCCCTTCTTTTGTATCCTTGATCTCAATACCGACATCAAGGAGCAGGTTTCTTATTTTGTCACTTAGTATAAAATCTTTATTCTTCTTGGCTTCAGCTCTCAATTCAAGCAGAATCAGCATAACTTCCCCAAGCTTTTTTACACAATCCTTTTTCTCTCTATTACCATTCTGCTCCTCCTGATTGAGGATGCCAAGGGTCTCCCTTCCCGCTTGGTCAAGGAAAGTCTCAACTCCCTCGCGGGATTGTCTTGACATCCCTTCGTTATGATCCAGTGCGGCGTTAATGGCCTTTGAGAGTTCAAAAAGAACTGCAATAGCTACAGGTGTATTGAAGTCATCATCCATTGCTTCCGTAAAGCGACGGGCGAACGGTTCACAATCAAAGACTCCACTTCCATCTTTTTGTTCCCTGAGGCGTCGCCGGGTTTCACGAAGTTTCTCCAGCCCGCTTGCCGATGCCTTGATGGCAGTTTCCGAATAGTCGAGTTGTGAGCGGTAGTGAGACTGAAGAATGAAGAATCGGATAACAAGCGGATCAGTCTCCCTGAAGAGATCTTTCAGATTAATTGAATTTTTTAGTGATTTGCCCATTTTTATGCCATTGATGGTCACCATATTGTTGTGCATCCAGAACCTCACATAGGGCTTGCCTGTTGCCGCTTCAGATTGGGCAATTTCGCAATCATGGTGGGGAAACTTGTTTTCCATTCCGCCACCGTGAATATCAATGGTCTCGCCAAGATATTTCATGGACATGGCTGAACATTCAAGATGCCATCCGGGATAGCCGATGCTCCACGGAGAATTCCACTTCATCAGGTGCCCCTCATCTGCCTTTTTCCAAAGCGCAAAATCAGATGACTCCCTCTTATCAGATCGTATCCCTACCCTGATGCCCGATTGCAGAGCATCTTGATCAGTCCTTCCTGAAAGTTTACCATACCCGTCAAATGACTTCACGGAAAAATAGACATTACCATTAACCTCGTAGGCGTGACCGCTTTTAACTAACCTTTCGACCAAATCTATCTGTTCAGGAATGTGTGCAGTGGCTGCAGGGGCAATATTTGCGCGCATAACTCCAAGCCAATCCATATCCTCATAAAAACTGCGAGTGTAGAACTGCGCAATTTCCATGGGGTCGGTCTTTTCGAGATGGGCCTGTTTCATGATTTTGTCTTCGCCCTCATCGGCATCATCAGTGAGGTGCCCAACATCGGTTATGTTCTGCACGTATTTGACCCGATAGCCGCTCTGGCGAAGCCAGCGAACAACAACATCGAACGAGACATAGCTTTTGGCGTGGCCGAGATGGGCGTGGCCATAAACCGTTGGCCCGCACACATACATACTGACGATCCCCGGGTGGAGCGGTTCAAACTTTTCCTTGGTTCTTCCGAGGGAATTATAAATGAAGAGTGACATCTTCTGCTGTTCTTCCTTTTTCTTGGAGTAAAGTGATGGTATTGCCTGTAAAAAGCCGGATGAAAGTTAAACATTTGGGTTTTTAACGCAAGGTTTTTAGCTTCCTTTTTATTGCTCTTTTTTTTGAGACCGCTCACCTTTGTATGAAGATTACTTTTGCCTCCTTTCTTATCAGTGCTTCAGCCCTCTCCGGTCTTCCGGAAGAGTCATCTCCTGAGATAGTTTTTGCTGGCAGGTCAAATGTAGGCAAGTCTACCCTGCTTAACTCACTCACAGGAGTAAAAGGTCTTGCAAAAACCAGCTCAACTCCCGGAAAAACCAGGTTGATCAACTATTTCAGGATTAACAATGAGTTTTATTTTGTTGATCTGCCAGGGTATGGTTATGCCGCTGTCGGTCAGGCAGAAAAGGCCGCATGGGGCCATCTGCTCGCCTCCTTTATTGAACGGCGGAGAACCATTTCACTGATTGTGCTTCTGCTTGATTCCCGTCATCCGGCTATGCAGTCCGACAGGGCGATGATAGACTTTCTGGAGTTTCACGAAAGGCCTTACGGGATTGTGCTGACCAAGTATGACAAGCTTACGCAGAAGGAAAAGGTACAGGCTCGGCGTATTATGGAAAGCACTGCGACAAAAGCCAAATTTATTGTAAATTATTCATCTTTTTCTGGCAAGGGAAAGAGTGAGCTTCTGGCTCATTTTGATCATTATATCTCTCAATAAAAAAAACCGTCGTGGAATCAAAAAAATTCAGGACTCCGTCGCAGTCGGCAACTGTTATTGTCGGCACACAGTTCGGTGATGAAGGTAAAGGAAAGCTTGTAGACTATCTTTCGGACAAGTACGATATCGTTGTCCGTTATCAGGGAGGGGCGAATGCCGGTCATACGATCTGTTTCGATAATAAAACCGTCGTGCTGCATCTGATCCCATCCGGAATATTCCACAAAGGATGTGTTTGTGTTATCGGTAACGGCGTGGTAATCGACCCGGTGGCGCTTCTCGAAGAGATAAAAAAGGTTGAGGAACTTGGCTATGAGGTTACGGGCAGGCTCTTTATCAGTCATAATGCACATCTCATCATGCCGTATCATAAACTCCTTGATTCCCTGCATGAAACAGCCCAAGGTGACCAGAAAATAGGTACTACCGGTCGGGGAATCGGCCCAAGCTATGAAGATAAGTTTGCCCGCAAGGGTATACGTGTTGTTGACCTTCTCAGTCCGGAAGTGCTGCAGGAGAAGCTCCGCGAAAACCTTGCAGCCAAGAACAAGCTTTTTAAAAATATTTATGAGAAAGAAGAGCTTGACGTGGAGCTTATGGTGCAGGAGTACGAAGAGTTCGACAAGATTATTGACCCTTATGTGACCAACACTCAGCTCTATCTGAACCGTCAGCTTCAGGAGGGTAAAACCGTTTTGCTTGAGGGTGCCCAGGGCTGCCTGCTGGATGTTGATCATGGCACCTATCCTTATGTCACCTCTTCAAATCCCACCTCCGGAGGCGCTTGTACCGGTTCCGGCATAGCTCCCAACTATATTGGCAAGGTGATTGGGGTCAGCAAGGCCTATATGACCAGAGTTGGCAACGGAGCGTTTCCCTCGGAACTTCTTGATGAGACCGGCGAGCTTCTTGGCAAGATTGGCCACGAGTTCGGTGCCACGACTGGCAGAAAACGTCGCTGTGGATGGATTGACCTGGTTGCCCTCCGTTATTCACTGACGGTCAACGGTGTGACGGAAATAGCCCTTACCAAACTCGATGTGCTTGACACCTTTGAAGAGATAAAGGCCTGTACCTCCTATATGCTTGATGGCAAAGAGATTCACGATTTCCCGACCGATCACCAGACGCTTGCCCGAGTGAAGCCGGTCTATACCACCATGAAAGGGTGGATGGCCTCGAATGCCCAGGCAAGAACATTTGCAGACATGCAGCCTGAAGCACAGAATTATGTGACCTTCCTCGAGAATGAACTTCAGATACCGGTTACCTTTATTTCGGTTGGCCCAGGACGCGAAGAGACGGTTTTTCAATAAATCACCAGTTAGTTGCTATGGCGTTGATGGATATTGCAGTTCTTCCCCTCGACAGCAAGGAGGGGAGCCTTAGTGGCTTTGTGGCCGGGCTGCAGGAGATTCTCGCAGCAAGTGGTTGCAGTTACCGGCTGCATGATATGGGTACGACTGTTGAAGGTCCGGCACCTTTGCTGTTCGAACTTGCGTTGAATCTTCACGATTACTCGTTTAGCCAGGGCGGCAAGCGTGTTTATACCGTCATAAAAATTGACGACCGTCGTGATCGAGCAGTCCGTCTGGGCGAAAAAACAGCATCAGTTAAAGCTAAAATAGCCCCGACAAGCGAGTCGGGAGAGTAGGGGGAATACCGAAAATATTTTATCTTCACCTTCTTTATGTCTGGCCAGTAGTAACACGGCTTGCTCACGTCCAGTAACTCTCAATAGAAAAAAGTAATGATACAGGTTCCCGGTGATATTCAGATAATCAAGGAAGATAACGTTACGCATAGTTTTTGTGGTCTGGCCTGTGTTGGCTGGATGTATCAGAAGATCAAGGACAGCTTTTTTCTCATACTTGGAACGCATACCTGCGCCAATTTTTTGCAGAATGCCCTTGGTATGATGATTTTTGCCAAACCGCGTTTTGGTATAGCCCTCATGGAGGAGGGAGACCTTTCAAAAAATGAGCCAACGCTTCAGGAAATTATCAGTGAAATCAAGGCTGATCATAACCCATCCGTCATTTTTCTGCTCTCTTCATGTACTCCCGAGGTGATGAAGGTTGACTTCAAGGGGCTGGCCCACCACCTCAGCACTCCTGAAGTGCCGGTACTCTTTGTTCCTGCCAGCGGTCTCGTCTATAATTTTACCCAGGCAGAAGATTCTGTGCTTGCTGCACTTGTGCCATTTTGTCCACAAGCGCCTGCTGGCGAGAAAAAAGTGGTCTTTCTCGGGTCGATCAATGATTCGACTGCGGATGACCTCAGAGCCGAGGCTGAAGAGCTCGGTATTCCTGTTGGCGGATTTCTTCCCGAATCCCGTTTCGACAAAATGCCAGCCATTGGCCCCGATACTGTTCTTGCTCCGATACAGCCCTATCTTTCAAGAGTTGCCGTCAAGCTTTCCCGTGAACGGGGATGCAGCGTTCTCCATTCACTCTTTCCGTTTGGCCCTGATGGTACCAGAGCATTCTGGGAGGATCTCGCTCGTGAATTCGGGATCACCGTTGATCTTCGCGATCGCGAAAAAGCAGCATGGGAGAAGATCCGCAAACAGACCGATCTCCTGAAAGGAAAAAAAGTATTTTTTACAGCAGACACCATGATGGAGCTGCCGCTTGCACGTTTTCTTCACAACGCCGGTGCCGATGTTGTGGAGTGCAGCAGTGCTTATATCATCAAGAAGTTTCATGCACGTGAGCTTGAGGCTCTTGATGGTGTGCGCGTTGTTGAACAGCCGAACTTTCATCGCCAGCTTGAGGATGTCAGGCGCATTAAACCCGATCTGATTATCACCTCGCTGATGACAGCCAACCCGTTTGTGGGTAATGGTTTTGTGGTGAAGTGGAGTATGGAGTTCATGCTCATGCCAATTCACAGTTGGTCAGGAGTTATCTCTCTTGCCAATCTCTTTGTTTCACCGCTCCAGCGTCGCAGCAAGCTGCCGGCATTTGATGAAAAAGTATGGCTTGAAGGTGTTATGCCGAGTGCCGAATAATTTACTGCAAAGAAATGCAACAACAAACGTTATAGAAGTATGCGCTTAGCTTTCTGGCTCTATGAAGGGACAGCCCTTCATGGTATCAGCCGAGTCACCAACAGTATGAAAGGGGTCCACACCGTCTATCATGCCCCGCAGGGCGATGATTACATTACGGCCACCTATACCATGCTTGAAAGAACTCCGCAATTTCCCGGGTTGTCCATCAGCGTCGTTCGCGGCAGAGATCTTGCGCAGGGAGTCTCACGACTTCCGACCACACTACAGCAGGTTGATAACCACTACCATCCAGAACTTATCGTCATTGCGCCAAGTTGCAGCACGGCCCTTCTTCAGGAAGATCTCCATCAGCTTGCCGCCCATTCAGGGGTGTCGAATGAACGTTTGATGGTCTATGCACTCAATCCGTTCCGTGTTTCGGAAAATGAGGCAGCAGATGGCCTGTTTACTGAACTGGTGAAGCGTTACGCCGTCAGTCAGGAAAAAACGGTCGCACCCTCGGTGAACATTCTTGGCTTTACCTCACTTGGTTTTCATCTTCGGGCCAATCTGACCAGTATCACCCGCATGTTGCAGACGCTGGGTATCACAGTGAATGTAGTTGCTCCATGGGGAAGCAGCATCGAGGATCTCGGTAGACTTCCCGCAGCATGGCTCAATATTGCCCCCTATCAGGAAATCGGTGTCAACGCTGCCGCATATCTTGAAGAGACGTTCTCTATGCCATCACTTACTGAAGCGCCTCTCGGGGTTGAATCCACCATGGCCTGGCTTCGCTCGCTCATTGAAAAACTGAATACCACTGGAGCGGAACGGGGCGTTCCGCCTCTTGTCATGCCGAATCTCAAGGCATTTTCGCTTGATGGCCTCAGTGCCCCGAGCGGCGTTCCATGGTTTGCCCGTACTGCTGACATGGAGAGTTTCAGCAATAAAAAAGCTTTTGTCTTTGGCGATGCCACGCATACCGTCGGTATTGTCAAGTTTTTGCGCGACGAGCTTGGTATGCAGATTATCGGAGCAGGAACCTATCTTGAGCAGCATGCCGACTGGGTGCGCAAAGAGCTGGAGGGATATCTTCCTGGTGCGCTTATGGTGACAGATCGTTTTCAGGATGTGGCCCAGGTTATTGAAGATGAGATGCCTGACCTGGTCTGCGGAACACAGATGGAGCGCCACAGTTGCCGCAAGCTTGATGTGCCCTGCATGGTAGTCTGCCCGCCAACACATATTGAAAACCATCTGCTCGGCTATTACCCCTTTTTCGGTTTTGCCGGAGCTGATGTTATTGCCGACAGAGTCTATCTCTCCTGTAAACTGGGCCTCGAAAAGCACCTTATTGACTTTTTTGGTGATGCGGGTCTGGAGTATGAAGAGAGTGCACAAGCCACAGAGGCTCATGCGGCCCAGTCAGAGAGCAATGAGGAGCTCTCTTCAACGGTTGAGAGAGCCTCGGCTGTTGTACCCGCGACCATCGAAACTTCCGATGATGGAGAGATGAAGTGGAGCGATGAGGCTGAAACCATGCTGAAGAAGGTGCCATTTTTCGTTCGCAAAAAGGTGCGAAAGAATACAGAGAACTTTGCCCGGGGTATAGGCGAGCCAGTCATCACCGTTGAGGTGTTTCGGAAGGCCAAAGAGTCTCTTGGCGGATAAGATTATTTTATCAATCATATTCTTCTGTTAAATATTATGAGTTTAGTTCTGGCGGTATATGGAAAGGGCGGTATAGGAAAAAGCACCACAAGTTCCAACATTTCAGCAGCGCTTGCCCTGAAAGGGGCCAAGGTATTGCAGATCGGCTGCGATCCAAAGCACGACAGCACCTTTCCCATTACCGGAAAACTGCAAAAAACTGTTATTGAAGCTCTTGAAGAGGTCGATTTTCACCACGAGGAGCTGAGTGCCGAGGATATTATTGAGACCGGATACGCCGGTATTGACTGTCTTGAAGCTGGCGGCCCACCCGCCGGAAGCGGTTGCGGCGGCTACGTAGTCGGTGAATCCGTCACCCTGCTCCAGGAGCTTGGCCTCTACGATAAATATGACATCATCCTTTTTGACGTCCTTGGTGATGTCGTTTGTGGTGGTTTCAGCGCTCCGCTCAATTATGCCGACTATGCAATCATCATTGCCACTAACGACTTCGACAGCATCTTTGCTGCCAATCGCCTCTGCATGGCTATTCAGCAGAAAAGTGTGCGTTACAAGGTGAAACTTGCCGGAATTGTGGCCAACCGCGTCGATTATACCACTGGCGGAGGTACCAACATGCTCGACCAGTTCGCCGAAAAAGTAGGCACAAGGCTTCTCGCCAAAGTGCCTTACCACGAACTGATCCGCAAAAGCCGCTTTGCCGGCAAAACCCTCTTTGCCATGGATGACACCGAGGGAAAAGCCGAGTGCCTGGTACCATACAATGAAATTGCCGACACCCTGGTGCAGGACGAACCAATAGCGTCAGTTCCTGTGCCGATTGGTGACAGGGAGATCTTTAAAATGGTGAACGGCTGGCAGTAGCCTTGCAAATCCTTGTAGTAAACAAAGGCAGCTTTTCAGGCTGCCTTTGTGCGTTTATAGTAAGGAATCCGCAAGAACTGCTTCATGAAAAAGCAGGAACCTGTTCAATGAAGAAGTGCAAAGAGCTATTTTGGTAACGATTACCTCATGACCTGGTGCTGAGTGCTTATTCATATTCTGTTGGCTCTTTTGCCCGAAGCACAGCTTCGTGAAAGAATTAATGAAAAATCAGCGACACACCAACTTGTCACCTTTGCCGCCCCTTTGCAATAATCTCATTCAGCTCTGCTCCGATCAAACGCAGATCCTCATCAAGAAAATGAGATGAATGCAAGCGGGCGCGTTTGACTTCACTAACATCAAGCACAGCATCCATCACATGCGGCTCAAACAGAGGAGCAGCGCAGATTATATTACCCTCCGGTCCGGTTACTGAGGAGTTTCCCCAATAGGTGAAGCTGTCCTCATTGCCTACGCGATTGACGCAGGCGACGTAGCTGCTCAAGAGGAATGAGTAGGTTGCTGCGATAGTTTGCCACTGTGTTACAATGGCGGGGTTGCCGCTGCCGGGCGACATGCGCAGGGGGCTCGACATCAGCACAAAGAGCAGTTTGGCACCCTGGTGGGCAAGCAGGTAGGGCACCGAGAGGTGCCAAAAATCTTCACAGATCGCCACCCCAATTTTGCCAAGCCGTTTTGAGGTGACAGCCTTGACCTGCTGACCGGCTGAAAAGTAGCGCAGCTCTTCAAACATGCCGTAGGTCGGCAGGTAGATTTTGCGGTGAATGCTACGGCCAACTCCCTCCTCAAACATGAATGCCGAGTTATAGACGCCGTAGTCGTTGCTTAGTTCAATGCCGCCACAAATGATGCAGATTTTACGGCTCAGTTCACGCAGGGGATCGAGCCGCACATCCTCAATGTGCATGGCAATATCCTGTGCAGCATCCTGTACGTTATACCCTGTCAGCGAGAGTTCAGGGAAGGCGATGGCATCTGCGCCATCACGGATAGCCTCTTCAGTAAGGGTGCAGTGCCGGGCAAGATTTTCGTCAAAATTGGCCAGTGTGCAATCAATCTGGGCTATTCGCAGTTTTGCGTTGAGCATTGTTCGTCCAGTTTAGTGGTAAGGGTAAAAGAGATAGAAGGTAAGCGAAAGCAGGGCAAGAATCCACATACCGCTGCGTACCTCATGGATCTTTCCGGAGAGAAGTTTCAAAAGAACGAAGGCGATAAATCCTGCGGTGATGCCGACACCGATATTGAAGGTGAAGATCATCAGCACAATCGTCAGAAATGCCGGCAGCAGTTCGCTGTAGTCGGTGAAGTTGAATTTTGTGACAGACTGCATCATGAACATGCCCACAAGAAGCAGAACAGGGCCATAAGCAAAGGGTGGGACAATGGTGAGGATTGGTGAGAAAAAGAGGGCGAGCGCAAAGAGAGCGGCCACCACAAGTGCGGTAAAGCCCGTTTTGCCACCCTGCTCAATGCCTGCGGCTGATTCGATAAAGACACCCGCTGTGGTTGTGCCGAACAGCGAGGCGGCGATGGTTGAGAGTGCATCGACAAGCATCGGTTTATGAATCTCCGGCAGATTATCATCCTCATCAAGCAGATTTGCTCTTGAGGAGAGGCCGAACAGTGTTCCCATGGTATCCACAAAATCCATCACCAGAACGCTGATAATCACCCCCACAAAACCCCAGGTTAACGCGCCCTGCATGTCAATTTTCATGAAGATTGGCTCAATGGAGGGCGGCAGGCTGAAGAGTGCTGTTGGGAGGGGAACAAGGCCCGTCAGGAGAAATGCAACAGTGGTGACGGTCATGCCGATAAGCAGGGCCCCTGTTACCTTTTTGATCAGCAGAATGGCCGTAAGGAGCAGACCGCCAAGGCTCAGCAGTACGGGAAGTTTGGCGATATTGGCCAATTGTACCGGAGCGCCGGGAACACCAAGCGCTACGACACCCATATCGTTCAAGCCGATAAAGGCGAGGAAGAGGCCAATTCCCACCGAAAAGCTGTGTTTCAGCGAGGCAGGAATCGCCTCCGCCAACCATCGCCTCAAGCCGCCGATGGTGATCAGCGTGAAGAGAATGCCACTGATAAAGATTGCTGCCATAGCTGTCTGCCACGAGTAGCCGAGCGTCTGTACCACGGTGTAGGCAACAAAGGCATTTTCACCCATGTAGGGTGCCACGGCAAAAGGGCGTTTGGCATATACGCCCATCAGCAGCGTTCCGAAGATGGATGTGAGGATTGTCGCCGTCATTGAGGCCCCTTTCGGAATTCCTGCGGCAGCAAGAATGGCAGGATTGACTATAATGATATAGGCGAGGGTGAAGAAGGTTGTAATACCGGCCAATGTCTCCTGCCGGTATGATGTCTGGTGCCTGTCAAAATCGAAGTAGGTGCGCATGACGGTGATCAGGTTGTGAAAAGAGGATTCTCTTCATGAAGATAACCATAATGGGTTGATATGGGGAAATGATAAAGTTTCTGACTGTTATGCCGTCCAGTGCATGAAGGTAAAGATCCGCATATGTCCGGGAACGCCGAGCTCCAGCTCGGCGTTCCCAGGCATGGCTGGTTGGCAACTCTCAAAACTCTGCAAAATGATTTGCATTTATTCCGGTTTCTGTTGTTTATTATTATTCAGTTGACTCTCTCAAAATCGGCGTAGTAACTCTAACTGATTATTTAGTATGGGAAAAGTGATGCCTTACAAAGGTATGTGGCCGCAGTTGCATGAGACGGTTTTTTTGACTGATGGAGCTTTTGTGATTGGCGATGTGCATATCGGCGCGAATTCAAGCGTGTGGTTTAACGCCGTTGTACGTGGTGATGTCTGTCCAATCCGTATTGGTGAAAAGACCAGTGTGCAGGATAATGCGACATTGCATGTTACGCACGACACCGGCCCCCTGAACATTGGCAACTGCGTCACCATTGGCCATGGTGCCGTGCTCCACGCCTGTACGGTCAAAGATTATGTACTGATTGGCATGGGCGCTGTGCTGCTGGATGACTGTGTTGTTGAGCCGTGGTCGATTGTTGCCGCCGGTTCACTGGTGCGGCAGGGTTTTACCGTCCCTTCAGGGATGCTTGTGGCTGGTGTACCAGCAAAGGTGATGCGCCCGATTACTGATGCGGAGCGGAAGAATATTGAGGAGTCGCCTGAAAATTATGTGCGCTACTCGCAAAACTATCGGGAAGATGAAAAACAGCCCTGATTACAAGCGGTCTTCTTCCCTGATTTCATTAAATTGCAGCGCAAGTTTTTGATTGTTCCTGGGTGGCTTGGCTCCTGTTGCCGTTATACCACTCCTGTTTTTTTCATAGTTATCATGTAACTCCCTTTCTGTTATGATGCAAAACGATGTTGTTGTTGTTGGCGGTGGTATAAGTGGCCTCACCCTTGCCTATTATTGCGTGCAGGCTGGCATGAAAACCACGCTGCTTGAAAAGAGTGATACGATTGGAGGCTCATTTTCCTCTCCACAGTACAGCGCAAACGGAAAAAAGTTCTGGCTCGAACTTGGAGCGCACACCTGTTACAGCTCCTATCAGAATCTGCTCGACATCGTTGACTCATGCGGCATCACAGAGACCATCATTCCACGCGAAAAGGTTCCATTTACTCTGCTTGTGAACGACCAGATCAAGTCCATTGTCTCTCAGCTTAATATTGTTGAGTTGCTGCTTAATGGCCTGAATATTTTCAAGCTCAAAAAAGATGGCCAGAGCGTCAAATCCTACTATTCAAAAATTGTAGGCGAAAAGAACTACAATAACGTGGTAAGCCACTTTTTCAATGCAGTCCCTTCACAAAAAACTGATGACTTTCCGGCTGACATGATGTTCAAGAGCCGCGAAAAAAGAAAGGATATGTTGAAGAACTATACCTTTAAGGGCGGTATGCAGAGTGTTGCCCGGGTGATTGCGGCAAAGAGTGGTCTTAACCTGTTTACCAGCCAGGATATAAACTCTGTGAAGTACGAGAATGGTTTGTATGAGATCAGGAGCGCCAATGGCGGAGAGTACTCTGCCAAAAAGCTTGTTATTGCAACGCCATCTGCGGTTGCCTCAAAGCTGCTGTGGGATATTCATCCCGATATAGCCAACCATCTTGGCCAACTCAAAGCGGCTGAGGTTGATTCCATCGGTGTTATTGTTCGTAAGGAGAATGTTAAACTCCAACCGGTTGCAGCCATTATTTCACCAAACGATCTCTTTTTCTCGATAGTCTCCCGAGACACGGTGCCCGATGATAACTATCGCGGTTTTGCTTTCCATTTCAAGCCAGGTCTCGATGACAAGGCAAAAAGAGCCCGTATTACCGAGGTGCTCGGGGTGAGCTTTTCAAAAATAGAGCATACGATTTCAAAAATCAATACGGTTCCTTCACTGCGGATGGGTCATCATCAGTGGCATGAAAAGAGCAATGCCATGCTGAAAGGGAAAAAAAATCTCTTCCTGACCGGCAACTATTTTGGTGGTATGGCCATAGAGGATTGTGTGAGTCGTTCAAAGAGTGAATTCGAAAGAATGAAAGGATAGGCTGATCACACGACCGGGAAATACGATGAATTTATGGGATGCGCTTCAGGGGGTTTATCTGATACCCTCACTCATTGTACTCTTTGCCCTGCTGTTTTATTTCGGGGCGAATTCCCTTTTTGTTAAAATTGTTGCTCTGCTCCGTTCAGCGATAAGGGGATTCAGTATTCCGCTGGAGATTATGGCCTTGCCATTCCGGCTGCTTGTCTCCCTTATTGGTCTCGGAATCCTTGTCCACTATATCCCACTCTCTCCGGCCATTGTAGAGCTGCTGAACCATACGCTTCTTGTATTTGCCATTATCGGGACAGCATGGTTCATCATGCGTTCGCTCATGGTGCTGGAGCAGTTTATTCTTCAGTATTATGCAGCAAAGGCAGGTGAAAATGAAGCGGCGCGAAAAATTGCCACGCATGTCAGCCTTGCCCGCAAGATTTTGAATGCGCTTTGTCTGCTCCTCGCCATTGCCGGTGTGCTGATGACCTTCGATACGGTTCGTCAGGTTGGACTGAGCATTCTTGCTTCAGCCGGTATTGTGAGTGTGATGTTTGGTTTTGCAGCCCAGAAGAGCCTGACAACGCTTATCTCCGGCATTCAGATTGCCATAACCCAGCCGATCAGCATTGGAGATGAGGTTGTGGTTGAAAACGAGAAAGGAAGAATTGAGGAGATTACGCTCACCTACGTGGTGGTGCAGCTCTGGGATCAGCGGCGGATGATTCTGCCCATTACCTGGTTTATTGAACGTCCTTTTCAGAACTGGAGCAGAACCTCGCAAGAGTTGCTTGGTACGGTTCTTCTCTCGATTGATTATGCTCTTTCGCCAGATATTCTCCGCAAAGAGCTGGAGAGGATTGTTGCTGCCACAACGCTGTGGGACAAGCGGGTAGCAAAAATGCAGGTGACCAATGCCACCGACAAGTCGGTCGAAGTACGGGCGCTGGTCAGCGCCGCAAATTCTGCTGAGCTGTGGGATCTCCGCTGTCTGGTTCGTGAAGAGTTGATTGCATTTTTGAGGCTTAACTATTCGGGTTTCCTGCCGAAAGTGACTATGGAATCGGAGACGGCCGCCAGCGCCGGAGCGCAATAAAAATTTATGCTATAAGATTGGTTGACTTGTTTTGACAAAATTAAAAAGGAGGAGTTGTATGGTGCAGGCAAAAAAAGGGGATACGGTCAAAGTTCATTATACCGGAACCCTTGAGGATGGTACGATGTTCGACACATCGGCAGAGCGTGAACCGCTGAAGTTTACCGTAGGTGGCGGAGAGGTGATAGCCGGGTTTGACACGGCAGTCATTGAGATGTCCATTGGCGACAAAAAGGTTACGGTTATTCCTGCCGGGGAGGCTTATGGAGAGCACAGCAAAGATCTCGTGACTGACGTTGATCGTGAGAGGTTTCCGGCTGATATGGAGCTTGAAATCGGCCAACAGCTTCAGGTAGGATTGCAGGATGGCAATCAGGCCGTTGTCATGATTGTTGATTTGAGCGATACTTCGGTGACACTTGATGCCAACCATCCTCTGGCTGGACAGCAGCTCACCTTTGAGATTGAGCTTGTGGAGATTCTCTGAGTTTGCAGGGCAGGGGAGCCGCTTTTGTTCCCCTGCCTTGTGCCGGTTCTTCTGAGGAGGTTATGCGCTCCTCAATGTACCGAGCAGGAAATACAGGGATCGTACGATCGCACTACCATTTCACAAAGCTTTTTTATCTCCTGATCCTCTTTCCCCTCCTCAAGCCCCTGTGCAGCAATCGCTCGCAGATCGTCATGAATGTTCCCGTTATTCTGCGTCGTAGGGATAATGCAGTCAGCCTTTACCACTTTGCCCTCATCATCAGTTTCAATATGGTGATAGAGAATCCCGCGAGGAGCCTCAACCGCACCGGTTGCAGCACCGGCTTTTGGTGTGTACGCGGTTTTTATCTCCGACAACTCCATGTTGAGCAGAGAGTTGATCAGCTCTTCAGCATCCTCGATGATATGAACGCACTCCACAAGCTGGGCAATATTGTTCATGAAGGGGTTGTGGCAGATCGGTTGAAGGCCGAAACTTGTGGCCACCTCCCTTGCTCCTGGGCGCAAGAGGTGAGCGTTATTGTTGAAGCGTGCCAGCGCACCAGCAACCGACGATTCGCGGCTGAGGCGGGTGAATTTCGAGGTTGAAAAATCACGGGTGTACTCGTTGGTCATCAAGAGGTAATCATTCTCATTCCGTATAACGCCGTCTGTCGAAAGAAGCTGTCCACCGATGGCCGGGTAGGTTGAGCCGTTTGAGAGTGAGATAAATTCCGTTTCACGGCTGAAATCAGGGATGATGAGCGATTGGAAAAAAGTGCAGGCGGCCTCAAGCGCTGGTTTGCTCTCCTGAATCATTGTGCGCAGATGGAACAGCCTCTGCTTGTCAGGCGCTTTGCTGATTCCGCCCACCACAAGGCTGACCGGGTGGGTGCAGCGTCCGGTTGTTATGGTGCTGATCTCATTGCCAAGCTCCTTGAGCTGAAGCCCTGCCCTGACCAGATCAGGGTGAGACTGCATCAGCGGCAAAACACTGGAGGTGCCGGCAAAATCGGGCGCGACAAGGAAAAAGAGGTGCAGGGCATGGCTCTGCAAGGTTTCGCCGTGCATTGCCAGCAGCCTTGTCTTCTCTGCCACAACCGGAGGTACAATCACCATGGCCCGTTCAACCGCCCTGATGCTTGCAAGTGAGTGGCTGATGGAGCAGATGCCGCAGATTCTTGATGTCAGAAAGGGGACTCGTTCAGCGCTCATCCCCTTGAGCATTACCTCAAAAAAGCGTGGAGTCTCCACAATTGCCCAGCGGGCATCAACAAGCTGACCATCCCTGACCGTGATCTGGATATTGGCATGTCCTTCCACTCTGGTCAAGTGACGGATATCAAGCGCAAAGTCACGTTTCATCGGTAGCGACCGGTTCAAAAGCGTTATAGAAAGCAAGTTTTTCCTGCAAGTCGCTGTGGCTCAGTTTTCTCTCCCTTACCAGCTCAAGAAAGGCGGGCATGTTGAGCTCCTCAGCCGGGCCCCGGCATCCCAGACAGGCGGTTTTCCCCGTCGGGCAGACCGCATTGCAGCCAGCGCGGGTGATTGGGCCCAGGCAAATTTCGCCAAGGTCGAAGAGGCAGGTGTTGAGCTGCTGCTTGCACTCCACGCAGACTGGATATTTTGGAAGCGTTACCAGTGAGCTGGTGGCAAGACTCACGATAATCCGTTCCACCTCCTCCTTGGCAACCGGACAGCCGGGAATGGAGAGATCAACCTTCACCACGTCGCTGATTTTTTTCACCGGCAGGGTTTCAATGGCCATGTCGCCATAAATCTCCCGGACGGTCTCATCCATACGGAATCTGTTTTTCAGGCTGTTGATGCCGCCAAAACAGGCGCAGGTGCCAAAAGCCACCAGCACTTTCGCCTGCTCTCGTATCTTCAGCAGCCGTTCCACTTCATCCTGGCGGCTGATGCTCCCCTCTATCAACGCGATGTCGTAATCGTCATGCTTTTCCGACAGGATTTCCCTGAAGTTTCTGATGTCGAGCAGCTCAAGAAAGTCGGAGAGTGTTGACTCCCGATTGGCAAGCTGCAACTGGCACCCTTCGCAGCAGGTGAAGTCGAACGAGGCGATTTTGAGTTTTGCGATATTCATGGGCTAAATCGCCTCCTTCAAATTCATTACCGACCAGTAATCAAACACTGGACCATCAATACACGTAAACGTTGAGCCAACCATGCAGCGGCAGCACTTGCCCATGCCGCAGTGCATACGCCTTTCCAGCGAAACAAACATCCGGTTCATCGGTATGCCAAGTTTGTCGAGATAGCCACAGACAAACTTGAACATGATCGGAGGCCCGCAGACAATGGCGTAACTCTTCTTGACATCAACAGAGATATCATTGAAAAGATTGGTGATCATGCCGGTTTTGCCTCTCTTGCCTCTCCATTCTGCATCGCCATGCTCCACAATGGTATGCAGCCGGATATGGTTGATCATCTCCCACTCCTCAAACTGCCAGGTGAAAAGCAACTGCGATGGCTCTTTTACGCCGTAGAGCAGATTGATGTCAAGAAAGCGGTCGCGATGCTCGTTAATCCAGAAGAGCGGGGCGCGCAGCGGCGCAATGCCGAGTCCGCCAGCAATAAGGAGGATGTTGTGCCCGGCCATCTCATCCATCGGAAACGACGAGCCGAAAGGGCCACGTATGGCGACATAAGCCCCCTCTTCAACGGTGAAGAGCGCCGAGGTGACATGGCCCGCCTTGCGGATACAGAGTTCCAAAAACTCATGGTTGGTGCTGGAGCTTGAAATCGAGATTGGCACATCGCCATAGCCGGGTAGTTCAAGCATGAGAAACTGGCCAGGTTTGAAGCGGAAGATTGCTCGCTCCAGAGGGTCAACAATACGGAGCTGAAAAAGTTTTTCATGCTCTGTGAGGCGCACAATATTGGTGATGCGGCACTTGAACCCCCTGTCAGTGTTCATCATTTCCGAACGGCGGTTGAAATCCGGCGCAGATGATGCAAAATTCTCGCGGTTTATATCCTGGCGGGGGATGACGAAACGCATATCAGGCATGACTCCTTCTCCATTCTGAGGTCGTTGATAACATCTTTTGGGTTAATGCCCGACAGGCAGGCTCTTCCGCATCGGTTGCAACCGACGCAGATCTGCTGGTTGCCATTTTCGGCAAATCCCCGGTGCTGATGGTAATAGCGGTACTTCAACCGGTCGCCGTTTTTCGGACGAAAATTGTGACCGCCCGCTACCACTGCAAAATCGACAAGGTTGCAGGAGTAGAGGCTTTTTTCTCGTCTCGCCCCCTTCCGATTGGTTTCACACGACTCTGTGAGCGAGTAGCAGTAACAGGATGGGCAGACCATAGCGCAGGTGCCGCAGTTGAGGCACTTCTGCCCCCATTTTTCCCAGACAGGAGAGTCAAACTCTATATCGAGAATGCTTGGAAGGGCAGTAACATCAATCTCGGTTTGAAAACTGTTCTGGATGAGCTTGCGTCGCTCAACAAGCAGGCAGTTATCATCATGGCTTGGATCACGGATTTCGAACTCTTTCAGAAAGTTGAAGGCCTTCGATGAGTTGATGGAGAGATAATAGTTATCACCAATATCAGAACAGAAGAGGTTAAAGCCGATGGTGACCGTGTGATGGTTCATCGATTTGCAGAAGCAGTCGGGCAATGGCAGATGATCCATGCCGATCACAAAGGTGTTTTTGCGCTTGGCCAGGTAGTAGGGCGAGGGAAAATGGCTGTTGAGCAGTACATCGTCCAGAATATTGAGTGCGCTGATATCGCAAGGCCTCAAGCCGACAAGTACCACAGGGTCAGCCTCGTAGTTTATCTGCTGTTCCCAATCATCACCATGAAAGGAAAAGCGGGAGAGCTCCTCACGGAAAGGAAGAAAGAGATGCTTGGCCGATGATGTGGTTGCCGTATAGTCGAAGGCAATCTCCTCAACAGACTGCACAGGTTTAAACTGGTACACGGGATTCCCCTGACTATCGGTATCAACCTGTCGCGGCCCTAAAGAGTTGTTACTCTTCACCAGGGCATCAACAAACCTCCTGAACTCACCTTTGGAAATGACTTTGTAGATCATTGCTCATGTTCCCGTTTTCAGGCATTGCGGTCAAAAGCAGTAACATAACAGACCCTACTGCCAAGGTACAAAAAAGCCTGCTGCAATAAAATTCATAACGATCTTCTGCACGACTGAAACAGCAGGCTCATCTTCTCTTTTCAAGCAGATACACTTTGTCGTTTTTTCTCACTGTTGCACATTTGATGGTAACATTGTCGCCCTTTAAAGCATCGGTGTCAGGCAGGTCATTGGTGTAAAATCTCTCTGCAATCACCGTGACCACACCAGTTTTAGGCCCAAGAATGGAGAGCTTTTCACCTCGTTTAAGGCCACGGGCATAGATGAGCAGCTCGGCCACTTCCGCTTTTGGATAGTACTTTTTTATCTCACCGATATAGGTTTTTTTCTCCTGGGCCAGTGAGCCATACTCCCTTGTCCATGCGTCCAGAGGTTTTCCGAAATAAAACCCCGTAGAGAAGCCACGGTTATAGACCTGGGCCAGATCATGTTTGAGCGCTATGGTCAGTTTGCTGTACCTGCTTCTGAACTCCTCGTCGGAACGATGGCGGGTGCAGAGGTCAAGCGCGCTGCGGTAGGCGGAGGTTGTTGCCTGAACATACTCAGGGCTGCGGCTCCTTCCCTCAATTTTGAAACCGCTGATTCCTGCATCGATGAGCACATCAAGAAACTCAATGGCGCAAAGATCTTTCGGGCTCATCACATAATCAGTGCCGAGTTCCAGCTCTTCGTTTTCCTCCAGATCAGTAATAATATACTGCCTGCGGCAAGGTTGCACACACTGGCCCCGATTAGCCGAGCGGCCAAAAAGCTCCTGCGACATAAAGCAGCGCCCCGACACGGCAACACACATTGCGCCATGAACAAAGCACTCAATGCGCACATCCAGCTTGTCGCTTTTTATCTTGCCGGTGATATGGCGAACCTGCTCAAGGGTCAGTTCCCGAGCCAGCACGATCATCGTTGCACCAAGAGTGGCATAGAACTTAACTGCATTGTAGTTGCTGACTGATGCCTGTGTCGAAATATGAAAGGGTAGAGCTGCACTCTTACATGCTTCAATAACCGCCATGTCCGAACAGATCACGGCATCAATACCTGCGGCTTTGGCTGCCGAAATGCTCTGCATCATCTTTTTCAGCTCACCATCATAGACAATGGTATTGAGCGCCAGATAGGCTTTGGCGTTGTATGAAGCGCAGAGGGCTTTTACGGCAGAGAACTCTGCTGAGGTGAAATTGCCACTTCCGGCACGCATGTTGTACCCCTCGGCCCCAAAGTAAACAGCATCTGCACCAGCCTTAAGGGCAGTAATCAAGCAGGTCATATCGCCAGCAGGGGCGATAAGTTCAACGGGTGGTACTGTTATGGAGTTATTCCCGGGAGTTGAGAGTAACTCGGCATTGGTCAAGGGCATTGGTACTGTTGTTTTGTCTGGAGGTGTACTGGCATTTAAGCTTCTAATGTACTCAAGAGGGAAGAGAATTCCTGTCGGTAGTGTCCAGTTCAATCGGGTAACAGCGGCGCATTGCTGCGCCACCGTCCCCTAAGAACCCGGCGTACAACTTTCGCCGTACCGGGCTCAAGCCTCGCAAAGGCACATTGCTGTACCCGGTAAAGATGCACAATACTCCTTACCTCTACATTATGACTGCAGCCTGCTCGATCATAATGATCTTGATGGTGCACATACGGAAAAATCCGTATTCATTTGCTTTCCACCATTATGCAGGTTCTCCAATGTTCATGTAGCGCGAGACCCCGAGGAAGTCTGCCCACTTTCGCGTAGGGTAATGTTGCAACCCCTATCCGTCCGATTACAGGACGGCATTCGCTTTCTCCCCGATCTTGTGCCCACACTTCCATGGTCGTCCCTTACGGTTCGATTGCCCGACATAACCGGGCGGAGGTATGGGGTTTCCGTGTTCTGCGTAACGAATATGCGAATGAGTTAGGCTCTGTCTTTTCACCGGCGGGGTTTATTGTCAGTGTAAGTCCAAATTCAAGGGAACTCACCTACCCGCTTACCTTTTGGTTCGAGCCTATCAGTAACTTTGGCTCGTTCCTGTTAACGATGTTTATCAACAGTTCACATGCGTTAGCCAATATCATTCTAACCGTCGCCCCTCTCCGCCTGTTACTGGCAGATTCAACCTCCCCTCACGGATCGGCCTACAGTTTCCTGCGGGTACTTTTCCGACAGCTTCACACAAGGCAATTACTTATCTTGCATGTATCGGCCGGTTCCGCTGACTGAACAGCGGGTACGCTCTACCGGACAATTCCAATACGCGACTTCACGTCGCACTGAATTATTCAGGTCATCCATTCCGTGATTTCTCAAGCCATATCCACTCGCTGTTGTAAAGACGTGGGTGAAACCGTAGATTAGGGCAAAAAGATTGTTCGGTGAACAGGTAACTTTTGTAATGAAATTATTTTTAAGGCTGGTTCGCTACCTCCTTCCTTCAAAAGGGAAGATTGTGCTTGTTGTTGTTGTCAGCGTCATCTCCTCTCTTCTTGGAGTTGTCTCGATCTATTCGATGCTTCCTCTTCTTAATGCTGTTTTTAATGCTGACAAGACTATTGAGGCACCACTCAATCCTGGATCTGCTGCTTTGGCTAAAAAGAGTCTCGAGAGTAACAGCAAGACAGGTTTGTTTGGTTTTAAGGGGCTGGATACCGAAAAGCTGAAGGCTTCTGTAACGGAAAGTTTTGAGGGTGTCTTTCATGCAGAAACCAAAGAGCAGACACTGCTGAATATCTGTCTTTTTCTCATTGTTTCATTTGCGGTTAAGAACTTTTTTGTCTATCTGAACGGCCAGCTCATTTTCAGAATACAGACTAAGACTGCTAAAAAGCTTCGAGATGATGTGTTCAGCAATATTATTGAGATGCACCTCGATTATTTTAACAAGAATCGTGTTGGCAATTTGATGAATCTGGTGTATCACGATGTTCAGGCGGTTAACAATACGGTTAGCTCAACGTTCGTGAACTTTTTGCAAAACCCTTTTTCGATATTTGTCTACGTCAGCGTTCTTTTTGTATTGAGTTGGAAGCTGACGCTCTTTGCTTCGTTCACGTCGCTCATCATTTTTTTTATCATCCGCACTATCGGAAAGAGAGTGAAAGGTCTTGCTGCCACTTTTCGCAGTAACATGGGAGATATGAATTCTGTGCTGCAGGAGAAATTCAGCGGAATCAAGGTTATCAAATCGAGTGCTTTTGAAAATGTTGAGTTGCAACGGTTTCAGGAATTTACGCGCGGATTTCGGACGCTTGATATTAAAATAGCTCAGTTACGAAATGTGATCGGGCCGCTCAATGAGACGTTGTTGGTTGCTGCTATTGCGCTGGTGCTCTGGTTTGGTGGATTGCAGGTTTTTTCTGGTGTGATGACCTCTTCCGAACTGATGCTCTTTGCCTTTACTCTCTACTCCACGATGGGACCTATTAAAATGTTTGGCGATGTCAATACCCAGATGGCTTTAGGGATGATCTCTGCAGAACGTTTGTTTGAGCTTCTCGATACTGCTCCTGATATCAAAAATGGAACACGTGCTATTAATGGTTTTTCGCATGACATCAAGTTTGAAGATGTCTGTTTCAAATACAGTAAGGATGCTGATGCTCAGAATGTGCTCGATCATGTCTCATTCGAGATCAAGAAGGGGGAGATGGTTGCGCTGGTAGGTCAGTCTGGTTCTGGTAAGTCCACGACGGTCGATTTGCTGCTCCGTTTCTACGATGTCGATTCAGGTAGAATCACCATAGACGGGATTGATATTCGTGAGTTTGACTTCAAGCAGTTGCGCCGCATGATCGGTGTGGTGAGTCAGGAGGTAATTCTGTTTAACGATACGGTCAAGGCCAATATTGCTTACGGTACTCATGAAGATATTGGTCATGAGCGCGTGATTACAGCGGCGAAAATGGCAAATGCGCATCAGTTCATCGAAGAGAAGCCGGAGCAGTATGAGACCTTGATTGGCGATCGGGGAGTGCAGCTCTCTGGCGGACAGCGTCAGCGGTTGGCTATTGCTCGTGCCATGGTGAAAAATCCTGAACTATTGATTTTTGATGAGGCGACCAGCGCACTTGATAATGAATCAGAAAAGGTGGTGCAGCAGGCCATTGATCATGCTTTAGAAAACCGTACTGCGCTTGTGGTAGCGCATCGTTTATCGACGGTCAGGAATGCTGATCGGATTATTGTCATGGATCGCGGGCAGGTGGCCGAGTCGGGCAATCATGATGAGCTGCTCAAGATTGGTGGGTTATACAAGCATCTGTATGATATCCAGTTTGTGGGGAAAGTTTTATGAGTTAAAAAAATTATTAAAAATATATATGTCCCTTTTTTACAATTCAAGCAACCAAATTACTATTTGAAAATAAATTTTTATTTGATCAATATTAGCATTAATTTTATGATTTTCTTGTTAAAAAAAGTTAGACAAAAAAATATTATTGGTACCGTAGAGTTTAAAGAATTTTGAGAGTTAATGAATCAGGTCGATGAGTTTGATATAAATACTCATTTTTATCATTATCATTAGTAAAGGTAATTTAGTAACAAATAATTTAAATAAAATTATTTCTGTAATTATCGGTAAAAAGCATTTGTATGCTAATGAGTTTTTTGTCATTTTGGAAATTTTTTAATTAATGAAACTGTCAAAAAAGATCATGATTAAAGCGTTATTAACTGGATATAAAAATTATTCAAGGACTATAGAAATGGAGGAATCAAATTCTTTGCGGCAATCTGTATATGTTGGCGCACATCGGGCTTTAACCAAGACGATATATGGACATAAAATGTATGTAGATACTAGAGATTTAAGTTTATCGCCACATATTTTGATTGATGGGTATTGGGAAAAATGGATCACCAATGTTTTTTTGGAACATGTGAAGCAAGGGATGAATATTGTTGATATAGGGGCTAATATTGGATATTATTCTTTGATAGGAGCACAAAAAATTGGTAATAAGGGGCACCTTATTTGTTTTGAAGCTAATCCAGAATTAGCAGAGATACTTTTTAATAATCTTCAAATTAACGGCTATTCATCATATTCTATTGTGGAATCTAAGGCCGTCTACTCTGAAAATACTTTAATTGACTTTAATATTTGTAAAAAGAACTTAGGTTCTTCAAGTTTATGGATAAATGATGAAATTTTAGCACCATTTAACGATACTACTCAGAAAATAACGGTTGAAGCGGTTACTCTTGATACATATTTCGATAAGATATCTCAAGTTAATTTTCTTAAAATAGATGCTGAAGGTGCAGAGCCATTCATTTTAAAAGGTGCTAAAAACATCATAGCTAATAATCCAGATATTATAATATTGATGGAGTTTTCGCCACTTATTATAAGAAATGCTTATTCATCCATTGAGGACTTTTATCGTGAATTAAAAGAATATGGTTTCAAGATTAAAAGAATAAATACGGATTCCTCATTACAAGAATTATCATTAAGTGAGGCATTAAATACAGCGCATTGTGATGTCTTGCTTAAGAGATAAGTTTTTAAATCTTTTCTTTAGGAATTATGTTTATATCATATGCTCAGAGTTTTGAGGATGTTATACTTTGGCGTGCTCTTAAGCATGTTGAAAAAGGGTTTTATATAGATATTGGTGCACAAGACCCGATTTTTGATTCTGTCAGTTATGGTTTTTATGAAAAAGGATGGCGTGGAGTTCATGTTGAACCAAACATCTTTTATGCTTCAAAGATAAAAGCATTAAGACTTGATGAAGAGGTTCTTCAATTTGCTATAGCTACAGAGGAAAAAAGTATTTCATTTTTTGAAATTCCAGAAACAGGTTTGAGCACAGGTAATGCTTCTATAGCGCTGGAGCATCAAAAAAATGGATTTAAAGTTAAAGAAGTAATTGTTGACACATTGAGATTAGATTCTCTACTTCATCCTTATGCGAATAAAGATATTCATTGGATGAAAATTGATGTGGAGGGTATGGAGTCTGAGGTATTAAAGAGTTGGTCTGACTCACCAATCAGACCGTGGATAGTCGTCGTAGAGAGTACATTACCGTTAACCCAAATAGAGACCTTTAATGATTGGGAAGAATTGCTAATATGTAAAGGATATGTATATGTTTATTTTGATGGGCTTAATCGGTTTTATGTGTCGAATAATCATACAGAGTTAAAAGCAGCATTTCGTTATCCACCGTGTATTTTTGATGATTTCGTTTTGAGTTCTTCTACTAGTTATGCGCGCTGTTTGCATTATGAGATCGAAACGTATAAATCACAGCTTAAATTTGTCCAAGAAGAATTAGATTTATCTCGTAAAGAATTGCATTCCGTTTATAATACGTTTTTAGGTAAATTTGTTAAATCTTATAAAGATAGAAAAAAAAGGAGGATAGATAGTGAAGATGAATGCTATATAAAGATCGAAAAAAATGATTTGACTATAAAGTTTCATAAACAATCTCTTATTGATAATAGGGGTATAGGAAGAGTTTCAAGAGAGCTTTTGAATAATTTGAATCGGATAGAGACTTCTATTAATGCCCATGGATTTAATCAAAAAACAGTATATTTTTATGCTTCTGTGCATTGGTGTCCATCATTACTGCCGCATCCTTCGTGTGTAATGGTGCATGATATTACTCCTATGCTATTTCCTGAATTATATAAAAATGCATCAAAAAAATGGCAGCAATTTTATAAGCCAATTGTGCAGCAGGCAGATATAATCGTTACTATTAGTCATTCAAGTTCTTCTGATATAGCACGTTTATTAGATATTCCTGAAGGCAAGATACATGTTATTCACAATGGGGTTACTAAGTTACCAGTCGCTGAAAAAGCAAAAGGTTACATTCTTCCAGTTAACTATGTCGTTTATTTGGGTGCTAATGATTTAAATAAAAATCTTAAGATTTTATTAGATGCGTTACTGTTGCCAGCTTCTGCTGGAGTTGATCTAGTTTTAATTGGAGATAATGAGGGCTTAAAATTATCGGTATCAGATTTAGGTTTAGATAGTAGAGTATATTTTCTTGGAAAACTCGATGATAATCAAGTGGGGTATGTGATTAGTAACGCATTAGCATTAGTGTTTCCAAGCTTATATGAAGGTTTTGGGCTTCCTCCCTTCGAAGCAGCTCTTTTGGATGTTCCTTCAATATGCAGCTCAAGACCCGCTATGACAGAGTTATTAGAGGGTTCTGCTTTTTTAATTTCTCCATATGATGCTTCTGAATGGGCAAATGCAATTTATATGGTACATAATAATCGTGAGCTAAGAAATAATATTGCTGCAAAGGCGAAAGAAAAAGCTTTAATGTATACTTGGGAGAAAAATGTTTCTCAGCTTGTTGAAGTCTTAAGTTTACTTTGATTTTTTTATAAAACCAGCTTTGCTCTTTTTTTCCAACGGTAAGTCTGCATGAAATCGCTATACGCTTGTTGTGCTACTACCTCTCGCTTTTGTAGGTCTTTAAAATTGTCAAGAGCGCTAAGCCAGCCATTAATATCGTCACATGGTACCAATTGAGAGTTGGAGCTATTCAGCACTTCCCTGAGTACGGGTAAGTCTGATGCTATAATGGCTTTTTTGTGAGCCATATATTCAAACATTTTCAATGGTGATGTAAAGTCTGATATGTTTCGTTTTGTATCTTGTGTGCCACATGGGAGGACTATTTTTTGATTTGGCAGTAAACAAATATCAAAACTATTAATGTACTTTGCCACATCGTTTTGTGGCAGAAAACCATAAAAATAAACATTATCGGTGGAGATTACTGATTTCCAGTATGCAATATCTTTTTCCGTTCCACCAACAATATGAAAATTGAACTCCTTTGCCAGTGGAGCAATTTTTGTAATCACCTCCATGCCTTTACCTGTATATAAATGTCCTGAATAGCCGATATTAAGCTTGTTGCTTTTGCCATGGAGCTTTACTTTTGTATCAAAGTCAGTAATTTCATCGGCACCATCGTGAGCTACATATATTTTATCGGTAGTAATAATTTTTTCATTTATGTATAGCTTTTTTAAAGCTTCTGAAATGACAATTAAGCGTTTGAAATTTTTATTTCTTGAGAGCAATAAAAAACCATATTTTTTTAAGGTACTGGAACTCCATATCGGGCCGTGAGCTTCATATATGGTGTGATAGCCATTCATACATGCTATTGTGCATCCAAAAGAGCATCTGCCATAGACCAAATCAGGCTTAAATGCGGCTAATGTTTTTTTAATTCCAATGATCTCAAAAAAAGCCCGTGCTTTTTTATGGTCACTTGGGAGTCTTTGAATGGTAAAACATTCCTTGACTCCATAAGCGGTGTATATGTTGTCTATATCGCCATCAGGTGTTTGTTGTTTATTTGTCACCAACAGCATAACTTTATGCCCGTTTTGGGCAAATGCCTGGCACATTTTCATGACCTGAATACTGTTTGCCTCACGCGATGGGATGGTAGATCTGGCTATGTAAAGTATATTCATTATGCTTATGCTATGATTAATTCTCTGTATATCACTATCCGGTATCCGGGCGTTATGAGAGGGTTTGATATTCTTTTATAACACTGATCACATGCTCCGGAACAATCCCTACAGTGCAATATTTTTTTTCTTGTGGGCATTTTTCAAGTAACCAGCATGGTGAGCATGCTGGTTGTGGATCAAGCATAACAGGAGTTGTTGTTGAGTATGTTGCTATCTCAGTAGGGTGAAATCCTGAAAATATGCAGAATGATTTTGTACCCACTGATGCAGCAATATGATTGAGCAGCCCTTCAAGTGAAAGAATAAAATGAGCTTTTGAAATAACGTAGGCCAGCTCTCTCAAGCTTTCTGTTTTTCTTCTGTAATCAATGACATTATCAAGTAATGCGTCGTTATGTAATCCTGTTTGTATCCATGAAATGTTTGTGTTACTGTCAACTACTTTTTGAAAGTTATTAAATCCCCACTCTTTATTTGGAGTATAGGTAGTTTTTCCGATAGGCTGAACAATGCTAAAATTTAATGGTAAATTTATATATTTTTCGGATAACCTCTTTAGCTCAACATCACTAAAATATATTTTTGGTGATGCGGTCTTTAGTTCCAGTTTTTTCTTGAAATGAAGTGAATGTGCCTCTATAAGGCTGATTTTAGCTTTTGTGTTCCGCATATATTCTTCAAGAGTCTTCTTGTTATTATCCGGGAAACAAAAATTGGCAATATTTTCACCCTCACAAATACGAAAACAACTTAAGAGTATGTTTCGCAGTAACTTAGGTATTCGTTTGAAACTATAATTTTTGTAGACTTTTGGATTATTCTCAAATAATTCATAATAATTTGAAAAGACAACCACTTTCAAGTTATGTTTGTCAAACAAATTTTCAACCACAGCGGTCATACATAATTGATCACCTATTGCACTTCCAAATCTGTATACAATGAAAATATTGAATATTTTCAATAACTTATTGACAATCATATACTGTGGCTATAATAAGTTAAAAAGAAAAACGATAAGTGATTTCCCTTCACATTTCCATTGCAGTTTTGTAGCCAGCTATGGTTTTTTGAGCAGTATTTTCCCATGAAAAATCGTTTGCTCTCAAAAGGCCTTTTACTTTCAATGAGTTTCGTTCGGTATTATCTTCAATTATTTTCGTCATTGCATAAATGATTGCTTCCTTATCATCAGGGTTTACGGTAAGCGCGGCATTTCCGGCAACTTCTCCGAGAGAGGTTGTGTTTGAGGTCAGTACGGGGCATCCACAGCTCATCGCCTCGATAATAGGGAGGCCAAACCCTTCAAAGTGTGAAAGATAGACAAAGGCGTAAGCAGTATTGTATAGCTTGACGAGGTCATCCATTGGCACATTTTGCAGGTGAACTACCTTTGCAGGTGACTTCATGCCGGCAATAGTTTTCTGAAATTGTTGAAGGTTTTCGTGGCGTTTTGCAGACCCGACAATAATAATGTATAGATCTTTTTGTAGCGAAGCGGGTAATGCATCAAATGCTTCAAGCAGACCTTCAATGTTTTTTCTTGGCTGAATCTCTCCAACGAAGAGAAGATAGGGTTTGTTTATATCAGTGATGCCATAGTTTGAGAGGAAATCTCTGCTGGTTTCGATTTTCTGCAAGAGAGGGCTAGCCGCAATAGGCGTTGGCAGATATTTTTCTGCATACTCTGGAAAATGTTGTAGAGCATCATTCTTCGTGAACTCAGAGACGGTAAAGACAACTTTTGCCTGTCGGAGAATTTTGCTGATATGTTGCTGGTAAAATTTTATGGATTCAGGAGATGCCCAGGGATTTTTTCGCAGGGCGATCAGGTCATGCAGAGTCACAACGCCATTGGTAATACCTTCTGGAAAGTCAGTCGGGTTGGTTGCGTGGTACAGATCAGTGTGTTGTGCAACAATACGTGTTATCGTTTGATTGAATCCCCGCAGCCAAGGTTTTCCTTTTTTTCCGAGCATCCCTTCGTTTGCCAGAATGTTGCGGTATTCCAATGTATTGCTTTTGATAAAACTGCTGCTTACCTCATTTTTCTTGTTCAGTTGAGTAAGCAGTACATACTGATTATCCGGAAAATATTGAGCAAGTGCGTTAATCAGATTCGTCGTATAGGTTAAATTTCCATTATATACGGATGTTTTTATCACATTGGTTGAGATTTTCATATCGTCTTTTGTTGTATGGATCAATACATCATGCTATGATAGCTTCATGATACCCTTTAAGGGTTTCACGTGCAGTGGTGTTCCAGGAAAATTTTTTTGCTCGAAGGAGACTTTTCTCTGAAAGAGCTTGTCGTAATTGCCTGTTTTCGCTGATTTGTATCATGCCATCACGAATAGATTCTGTGTCGGCCGGGTCAACAAGAATTGATGATCCATCGGAAATTTCTGGCAGTGATGAGCTGTTTGCTATGACTGCAGGACATCCGCAATTCATGGCTTCGATGAGTGGAAGCCCAAATCCTTCAGAGAAGGAGACAAACAGAAGAGCAAGTGCGGCATTATAAAAATGCACCAAGTCGTTATCAAAAACATTTGTTAAATGCAGGATGTTGTTGCTGAGACCAAGAGAAGCAATCTTTTTTTTCAGCTTCGCGGTTCCTTTTTTTTCACTTGGACAGATCAGCACAATTTTTATATCTTTTTTCAGGTTATCAGGTAGATATGAATATGCCAGCATGATGTTGTCAAGGTTTTTTCTTGTTTCGAGCCTTCCAACATAAAGGAAAAAGTTGCTGTTCGGATTGAGGCCATATTTTACTAATAAATTTTGGTCAACGGCTAATTCGCGATATATGCTTTTTACACCTTCATAAGTGATTTTTATTTTATTTCTACAACAGGGGAAATAATGTAAAAGTTCATTGTGTACAAAATTGGAAGGGACAAATATCTGGCAGGCATTGTTGATCATTTCCTCAGTATGCAGGAATCTTGGGCTCGTTTTGTCAGTGATTGTAAACGTTTTATTGTAGAGTTTTATGATGTCGTGTATGGTGACTGCAGCATTGGGGATGCCGTGGACAAAATAATCTTGATGAGTAAAATGAACAATATCATGTTTTTGAGCTTGTTTTATCCAGATTTTTTTATGACGGTTTCTGATCAATTTTTTAAATGATCCGCCCAGCAGCATCGGATTTTGAAATAGAGCAGAATAGACAAGCTTACTTTGATTGGGAAAGTGCTTGCGAACCTCTGGTATTTGATTTTGGAGTGTAAGTATAGTATAGAGATTTTCAGGTTCAATTCGAATCATTGCCTCAGTCAGTGAACGGCTGTAAGTTCCTATGCCGCTGTGTCCTAAATCGTGAGTGAAGTCGAGACCGATATTCATATCATCCCATTGGGTTATATTCAGCTATTTAAGTGCTGTAAAAATTTCTTTTTGTACCGTGAGCTCATGTAACCCCTTTAACAACGCTGATGATAACGTTTTAACACTAATGTCGCTTACTTCTCCAGTTTCAGAGATCACTATTTCATAAGGTATAAGTAACGGGCCGAATCGAGAAATATCTTGAGTGGCTTTGCGATAAAGTCCAATAACCGGGGTGTTAGAGCAGGATGCAACATGGATCAGGGATGTATCGGGAGTGATGAGCAGCTTGAGTGCAGCAATGATCAGGCCCGCTTCATAAAGGTTCCGGGTTGGGGGTGACGGAATGACTTGGTTGCAGTGTTGTTCAATCCTCAGTTTTTCTTCCTGATCTTCCGGACTGCAGAGTGCGACGAATCGTTTACTTGGGAACATTTCAAGAAGGCTAATCCAGCTATTCTCCTGCCATTTCCGATTTGGTTGTCCTGCGCTGAGGTTTATGCCGATGATTGTCTTCTGCTTTATTTCAGCAAGAAACTTTCTGATATTGTCCGATATGGGCATAGGCGGCAGTGAGGGTCGGCACTGTTCCCGCGTCGCAGGAAATCCAAGGAGTGTCAGTAATGCGCAGTTTTTTATTGCAATATGGCTGTGAAACTCCATGGTAATGAGGTGGTCATAAAGTCCCTGATGGAATTCAGAGGCATGGCCGACCTTGTAACGTGCCCGGATCAGGGCTGTTTGCAGAAGGAAATTAGTTGAAGGGTGGTCTTTGGTGTTGAACAACATGTCGAACTCTTTTGAAAGTACCTCCCTGAAATATCGGATTGGGTGATATTTTACAAGATGTACTGCTGTGATGTCTTGATCAGCACTGAAGAAATTGAATGAAGCTTTGGTGAACGTAATGATATGAATAGCCAGGTCAGGAAACTTCGCCCGAAGGTTTTTCAGCAGGGGAGTGAGCAATATTGAGTCGCCAAGTTTTTCCTGCGCAAGAATGGCAATGGAGCGAAGTGGGCCGGAAAATGGGCCTTCAGATTTTCTTTTAGGGACAGTGAGCTGCAGAAATTTCGCGAACGCCTCTCGGAGTTGTCTTTTTTTCTTTTTTTTCGGTTTCACAAGGCGTGCTTCTTTTCCATCAATTTTTGCAGCAGGTGGCGTTCAAGGTTATCGGCCATAGCGGGCATGGTAAATTCCTGGTTCACCCGTTCATATCCAGCTTTTCCGAATTCAGCCAGCAGGTCTGGATTATCGATGATTTTTGCTATTGCTTCAGCAAGGGCTTCATGGCTTTTTGACGGAACGATCAGGCCTGTTTTCCCATCAACCATCAGTTCGCGGGCACCGTTTACATCTGTTGCAATTACTGGCTTTTTCATAGCCATGGCTTCCATGACCACGTTAGGCATACCTTCAAACAGTGAAGCTAATACAAAGAGATCACATCCTTTGAGATAAGGGAAAATATCAGCAGCAAATCCCAGAAAAATGAAAGAGCCCTCCAGGCCAGCCGTTGCGGCCTGTTTTTTTAGTTCTGTTTCAAGTTTTCCTTCCCCCGAAATGACAAAGACAAGATCGTTCCGTGTTTTTTTCAGGATCGCAGCGGCTTCGATCAGATAGGAAAAACCTTTCTGCTCAGAAAGTCTTCCGGCACTGTAAATAATTTTTTTGCCGGGAAAAGGTCTTGAAAAGTCATGCGTGATAATCTGCTGGGGAATCGTGATCCCGTTATAGATGACCTTAACAAAATCGTCATCAAACCATCCGTAATTCCGGTAAGATTCCCTGATGGTGTTGCTGTTGGTGATTATGCCATTGACAAGTCTTGTAAGGGTAACTTTATGCTTCCATTTGTTGCCGCAAAGCAGCATCCCATGACGGGCAAGAACAATCGGTGTTTTGACAATCCTTGCCGCAAGACCAGCGACTCTGACGTCTTTGTTCAGATTACAGATCAGGACATCAATAGAATGCCACTTCAGAAAAACCGCGATTTTCAATGTGCTGAGAGGGCTGATATCGCTACGAATCTCAAACACTGTTGTTTTTACACCATTTGATGTCGCATAATCAAGCGTTTTGGAGTTTTTTTTGCTTCCAAGAACAACATTATGTCCTCGCTTCGCCAGCCCTTTTGCTGCGTTAACCATCCATTTTTCTCCGCCACCGAATTTGTCACGGCCAATAGAGTTGATGAAGAGAATATTCATGAACAGTTGTTTGTTACAGCTTGATTCTGATTATTACCCGAGCCCCAGTTCCAGATAGGCATAAATTTCTTTTTCACAGTCAACGAACTAACAGAAAATAACCCGCACGCAGGAACAATCTCATCAGCCAATAAAATAATTTATTGGTAAAAGTCTATTTTTTTTGTGTGCTCCTGTTGATTTCGACTCTATCAGAGGTGATCGTGGATTATTATTCTTTTTCCTTTTTTATTCTTGACCGGCTTTTAATGCTTTCCTGGCAGAAAAGCACAACTTCCTTAGTCATGCTGTGCATGGAGAATTTCTGTATTACGGTCTCTTTTGCGGCTTCGCTTATCTGTTTCCTTTGCTGATCGTTCCGGTAAAGTTCATGAAGTATGGTCGCTAAAGTCTCCTCGTTACAATAATCAACAAGAAAGCCATTTTTTCCAATTTTGATAAGCTCTTCTGTGCCTCCGGCAAATGTGCTGACAGGGGCGTTTTTCAGGTACATCCCTTCGAGCAGAGCATTCGAAATTCCTTCATTGGTAGAGGTCATGGCAATGACGTCGCTTACAGCCATATCCGGGTAAGGGTTTTTCAGAAAACCAGTAAAGCATACCTTATCAGCGATATTCAGCTCTTTAGCGAGCGCTATAAGCTCTTGTTTTTGAGGGCCCTCCCCTATAATGATTATCCCTGCATCGGCCTCAGGGGCAAGTTTAAGGAATTGCGTAAAGCTTCGGAGAAGAAAATCGTGTCCTTTGCGTTTTGTCAGAATTCCTGCTGTGGTTATCTGAAATTTGAACCTTTTTTGAGCTGGCGGCAAACTCAATCGGTCAAGAGCCTCAGTATCGAGACCGTTGTAGATGACCCTGATCTTTTCCTCTTGCATAAAGTATGTTTCGAGGAGGGTCGTTTTTATTTTTTGAGCATTTACGATGATCCCGTCAGCAAGGGTATGATAGATCAGCTTGTGCAGGATAGGGATGCTTAAGGGCCGGACAATGCCAAGTCTTAGAATGTTTGTAGTGCCACAGATCCTGCTTGCCAGCCCAGCTATCACGTAGTCCTTGCGTTTGGTCGGAATGATGACCTCAATTTTCTCTTTTCGGATGATCTGTACAAGTTTGAAAAGGGTATACAGATCGATGTGGCTGAGGCAGGGAAGTCGGAATTTGGGGATAGTGAATCTGTCACCCACAACTTCACGGCGATAAACGAGAAAGGTTTTGTGATCTTTTGCCATGGCTTCAGAAGCCATTCGAGTCCATTTTTCAGTTCCACCCCATGTTCGGGCAGAGTTCATAAAAAGGATGTTCATGCTTTCCTGTTCCAGCAATACCTGTGATATCTGAGGTTCTTGATGCGCAAGCAGTTATCAACTGGTTTTCGCTTGTTTTTTAGATGATCAATACCTATCTGTTGATAGAGTACGAATTTTACGGTTATTCACGAATGACAAAGTATCAAATTCTCAAGGATTCATTGTAAAGCATATTTTCAATGCAAAAGTATTCCTCTCTCGACTTTTCTGTCTCCCGCCGCCCCTCTTTTGTGGTCAATACACTGCTGTTGATCACCATTATGCTGCTTTATCCACTTGCAGGAGCATTGCTTTTATCTCTGTTCAATGGTGGTTTCCAGCAGAGCACATCACTTTTGCATCCGGACCGCAGTATGATTCCCTTGCTGCGCATGGTGCAGTCAGTCGGACAAATACTCATGCTTGCCCTGCCGGTTATTCTCCTTGCCGCCTTGCATACGGGCAGAAAAAATCCGTTGAGTCTGGACAGTATGGCTTTTTTGGGAATACGCAGAGGTGTTGATGTTGGTTCAGTCGCTCTTGCTGTGGTCGGTATTTTTTTGCTTCAGCCGCTTTTGTATACCATAACAGCTCTCCAGGATCTCTATCTCTGGCAATCTCTTGGTGAGGCGGGAGCAGAGGTGGTTCGTCAACGTACTATGATGGATTCTTTTATCAAGGAGCTGGCGTTAGTGCGCTCTTTTCCCGAGTTTCTGCTTGTTGCCTTTGTTCTTGCCCTTACTCCGGCAGTTTGTGAAGAGTTGCTTTTCAGAGGGTACATTCAGCAGAATTACACTCAATCAATGTCGTCTGGAGGCGCGGTGCTTTTGACGGCTTTGGTTTTTGCTTTTTTTCATTTGAGCACAGCAAATCTGCTTCCTCTTGCTTTGCTTGGGTGGTATATTGGCTATATTTTCAGCAAAACAGGTAATTTGGCAGTTCCTTTTTTTGCCCATCTGGTAAACAATCTTGCAGCTCTGCTTTTCCTTATGTTTGCTGAAGGTGCAGATTCGTTAATGGTGTTGTGGGTTGAGCCTCTGGTGAGAGCACCCTGGTGGTGGCTGGTTGTTGCGGTGAGCTCATTGCTGTTTGTTATGATTATCCTGCGTTTTTCCTCTTCGTTGCCATCAAAGAATGATGTATTGTAAAAAAGATATCGGGATGATGAGTTGATTAAAAGGTGATGTATGGGCAAGCTCTTGAGTGTTAATTTATTACAGAGGGTCATTGTGGCTCTGATAGGTATTCCTCTGCTGTTGTGGGTGATCGGAAGCGGTGGAATTCTCTTTTTTTCTTTTTTTTCCCTGCTGGCGCTGTTGGCCGTCTTTGAATTCCATCGTCTTGCACTGCAAAAGGCGCATCCGCCTCCACTTTGGGTTGTGTTGGTGATAACGCTGCTCTTCCAGGTGAACTTCTATCTGCACTATGCTGAGGTATGGGAGTTGCTGCTTGCAGTTTTGCTTGCGCTGATGGTCATGGAGCTCTTTTTGAAAGAGGGGTCTCCATTGCTCAATCTCGGAGCTGTACTTCCTGGTTTGCTCTATGTTAATCTCTCTTTTGGTTCACTCTTGCGGCTGCGTCTTGAATCTCCACACCAAAACGGAGAGATCATGGTATTTCTCATGTTTGTTTGTGTGTGGGGCGCTGATATTTTTGCCTATTTTGGCGGGAGCACATTAGGCGGCAAGTTCATTCACCGCAAATTGTTTGAGCGTCTGAGCCCCAACAAGACGTGGGAAGGTTTTTTGTCAGGGTTGATTGGAAGCATGTCTGCGGCTCTTGTTTACGGGAGTTTTGTTCCGCAATTGCCCCTGATGACAGCATTGTTAACTGGAGTCCTGATCGGCCTGGCAAGTCCGGCTGGCGATCTTGTTGAGTCCATGTTTAAAAGAGATGCGGGGGTAAAAGATTCTTCCGGTCTGATTCCCGGTCACGGGGGGGTGCTTGATCGTTTTGACACTATCATGTTTGTGTCGCCATTTATCTATTTTATTACGTTTTACCTCTGAACTATACATGAATGAGAGGCGCCTTGTACGGTATGGAAGCCAAATGTTTTTTATATTAGCAGCAGACAAATTCGTGATGAGAAGAGACTTAAACTCCATTTTGGAGTATTAACCGCAAGAGGTTGTGCCATAATGAAAATTGAAAGCCTTCTTTCCGAGGGATATATCGCTTTGAATCTGGAACTCTCCCTAAAAAGTCAGGTGATTGAGAGAATGCTCTCTATCGTGGTCGATCACCCCGCAGTAACAGATATTGTAAAGCTTCGGGGAGATGTGCTTAAGCGTGAGCATGATATGTCGACAGGTATTGGCAAGACATTAGCTCTGCCTCATGCAAAGAGTTCCGGTGTGATGCGGCCTGTTTTGGCTCTTGCCACCCTTCTGAGAGAGATTGATTTTGATTCCATTGATCATGAACCGGTAAAGATTGTTTTTCTTCTGGCAACTCCCGAGGAGATGCTTGCAGAGCATCTGAAGCTCCTTGGACGCATTACGAAGCTGGCAGGGCGAGAAGATTTTCGCCAGAGACTTGTTCTTGCACAATCACCAGAAGAGGTTATTGAGCTTTTCAGGATAGAGGAAAAAGATTTTCCGCAGATATAATTATGTCGCAATACCAGTCGGTCAAGGGCACCCGGGATATCTTTCCTGAAGAGGCTGCTCAGTGGAGTTATGTTGAAACTATTGTTCACAGGCTCGCCGCTCTTTACGGGTTTCGTGAGATACGGATTCCAATTTTCGAGTATACAGAGCTTTTTCAGAGAGGAATTGGTTCGACAACGGACATCGTTGGCAAAGAGATGTTTTCCTTTCAGCCTGATCCGAAAGGCCGCTCCATCACGTTGCGTCCAGAGATGACAGCGGGTGTCATGAGAGCCGCAATGCAAAAAAATCTCTTCTCATTGGCTCCTGTTCACAAGTTGTTCTACATTGGAGAGCTGTTTCGCAAGGAGAGGCCACAGGCGGGGCGTCAGCGTCAGTTTTCACAGTTTGGAGCGGAACTCCTTGGAGTCTCCTCGCCTGCGGCTGTTGCTGAAGTTATTACCCTGATGATGCAGGTCTTCCAGTCGCTTGGGCTCAAAGGGCTCAAACTCAGGATCAATACCCTTGGTGACAGTGAAGACAGGCTAAGGTTCAGGGAGGCCTTGCAGGCATGGTTTGCCCCTTTTCATGACATTCTTGACGAAGCATCAAAAGAGAGACTTGAAAAAAATCCTTTGAGGATTCTCGATTCAAAAAATCCGGCGATGCAAGAGCTTGTTGCCGGGGCTCCGAGGCTGTACGATTATCTCAAAGAGTCTTCGCTGCAGGATTTCAGGAAAGTGCTCTTCTATCTTGAAGAGCGTGGTATTGCTTATGAAATTGATCATCGTCTTGTTCGAGGACTTGATTATTACTGTCATACGGCCTTTGAAGTTACCAGTTCAGAGCTTGGCGCCCAGGATGCAATAGGGGGAGGAGGACGTTACGATGCACTTGCCAGAGAGCTTGGCAGTTCTGCGGATGTGCCAGCCTCAGGCTTTGCGGTAGGCATCGAAAGGCTGCTTATAACGATGGAAAAACAGGGACTTCTGGCGACAATTCCTTCAGATGCGCCGGTTGTTTATCTTGTTGTACAGCAGCAGGATCTTGCTGATCATGGCATGCAGATTGCCTGGCAATTACGTGAGGCTGGTATCAAGACAGAGATCGATTTGGCAGGAAGGAGTATGAAAGCGCAGATGAGAGAGGCCAACAGGATAAATGCCGCTTATGCGCTATTTCTTGGAGCTACAGAATATGAGACTGGCCACTATTCACTGAAAAATCTGGTAACCTCTGAGCAGACAACGCTCACACTGGAGGCAATACTTCAGTTTCTGCATGAACAGGGAGCACAAAAATGTTGTAGCTGAAATTTTTTACTGATATAATAGCCTGACAGCCGTTATTTAATATTTCATCTGAGGTGAAATACTTTACCCGACTTCCACTACATGCTGCAACTCCCACATCCTCCGATAAAGCCCATCTGCGGCCATCAACTCCCCATGCACACCCTGCTCGACAATATTTCCCTTCTCAAGCACAAGAATCCGGTCATACTGCTCCATCGCCTTTAGCCGGTGCGTAATTGTTATCAGCGTCTTCCCCGCACTGATGGCGTTCAGGGTCTGGGTCACCTCTCTCTCCGTCACACCGTCGAGGTTGGCGGTTGCCTCATCAAGAATCATGATCGGCGCACTCTGCAGCAGAATGCGGGCGATGGCTATGCGCTGGCGCTCTCCTCCGCTTAGTTTCATGCCGTGCTGGCCGCACCATTCGTCGAGTTTTGTGGTGAAGTGGCTTAGCCCGGCGGCGGTGAGCGCTTTTTTGAGATCGTCGTCAGTGGCCTCAGGTGCAGCAAGGGTCAGGTTTTCGCGGATGGTTTCGGCGAAAAGGTAGGTTTTTTGAGAGACGAGGGCAATGTTGCGCCGCAGCTCTTCGGGGTCAAAGAGGCTGATGTTCTGCCCGCCGATAGAAATACTCCCTTTGCTGCTGTTCCAGAAGCGCATGAAGAGCGAGGTGATGGTCGATTTTCCTGCTCCGCTTGGGCCGACGATGGCGATGTGCTCTCCCGGAAGAACGGTGAAGGTAAGCTGGTCGAGTGCTTTTGTGGTGCTGCCGGGGTAGGTGAAGCTGAGCGATTCTGCCTTGATGGTATGGTCAGTCGGAAAGGGTAGTGGAGTGGCCGGGGCGACAGTTTCCGGTTTGGCATCGAGAATTTCAAAGAGGCGCTCCCCGGCGTGCTGGTCGGCTTCGAGGTGCTTGAGGGTGGATGGCAGCGGGAGAAAAGGCTCAAACGAGGCCATGACGGCAAGGGTGATGACGGTGAGTGAAATCCCGTTGACCGCTCCAGTGGAGATTGAGGGAATGAGCGTCCAGAGAATGGCGATGAGGGCGCCATTCATGAGGAGGCCGGTGAGTGATTCGTGCAGCCCTTCAATGATGGCGTTTTTTCTCTGGAGCTGCAGCTTGCCGGTCTCAGCGTTATGCATGGCGGTGAGATGTGCCGGTAGTTTTCCGTAGAGTTGCAGCTCTCCGATGCCCTGGAAGAGGTCGAGCGCCAGCTCCTGCTGCTCAGCCTTGTAGTTCATGATGCCGACCGAGACGCCTCGGCTCAACTGTTTGGTGAGGAGCGGCACACCGATTCCGGCAAGAGTGTGGAATAAGAGGATGAGTAGCGCGGCCTGCATAGAGTAGATGCCGAGGAGAACCCACATCAGCACGGCAACAAGCAGCGCGGTGAGCGGTGGGCCGAGAACTCTGGTGTAGATGTTTTCGAGGCTCTGGATGTCGTCAACAACCCGTTGCAGCAGGTCGCCGCTCTTGAAGTGCATGAGGCGTGCCGGTGCGAGGGGCTCAATGGCATCGTAAAACCAGAGTCGGAGTTTTGCGAGGATTCTGAAGGTGATATTGTGAGAGATGAGCCGTTCTGCATATCGGAATACTCCCCGTGCAAGGCCGAAAAAGCGCACGCCGACGATGCCAAGCTGCAGCGTCACCATCGGTGGTTGCATGGCCGCCTTGGCGATGATGTAAGCCGAGGTCATCAGGAGGCCGATGCCGCTGCCAGTGGTGGCAAAGCCGATGAGTGCTGCGAGGGCCATCCACCAGAAGTATGGTTTGACCAGTCCTGTCAAGCGAAATAAGGTTTTCATGATTCTCTCTCCTGTTGCAGAAGCAGGCTGTCGTGGTAAAAGCCTCCGTTGACCATCAGCTCCTCGTGGGTACCGCACTGGGTGATTTTTCCCCCGCTGACCACAATGATCTGTTCGGCTGAGCGTATGGTTTCGAGACGGTGGGCAATGATGACCGTGGTTCTCCCTTTCATCAGCTCCTGGATGGAGCGGCGCAGGGCGGCTTCGAGTTCAGGGTCAGTGTGCGAGGTTGGTTCGTCGAGAACCAGCAGCGGAGCGTTTTTCAGGAAGGCGCGGGCAAGCGCCACCCGTTGCGCCTCTCCGCCGCTAAGCCGTGCTCCCTCTTCGCCAATCATGGTCTCAAGTCCATCGGGCAGCGTCATGACAAAGCTGGTGAGGCCAGTCTTTTTCAGAGCGCGCTCCATCTCCTCTGCTGAAGCCTCCGGACGCGCAAGGAGGATATTCTCCCTCAGTGTAGCGTTGAAGAGGTAAGGGTGCTGTGGAACCCAGGAAATTTGCCTGTGCCAATCCTCAAGCGGGATGTCATGAATCGGGTTGCCGTCGATGGTGATGCGGCCTTCACCGGGCACCTGAAAGCGGAGAAGCAGGTTGATCAGGGTGCTCTTTCCCGCGCCGCTCGGGCCAATGATGGCGGTAGTTTTACCCGCAGGAATGGTGGCATTGATCCCCTCCAGCGCCGGTTGCACTCCTCCGGGATAGGTGTAGCTCACGTCACTGAAGAGAATGGGCCGCTTTCCGGCGCTCTCCTGCACGGCAAAGGCAGGCTTCTGCACAGAAACAGGGGAGCTTTGATCGAGGATGGCAAAGATCTCTTTTGAAGCGCTGACCCCCTCCATACCAGCATGAAATTTAGTGCCGAGCTGGCGAAGCGGGAGGTAGAAGTCGGGTGTGAGTATCAGCACAAAAAGCGCATGCTGAAAGGTGAGCTGACCAGCCATAAGCCGGAGCCCGATACCGACAGCAATAATGGCGGTGCCGATAGTACCCACCAGCTCAAGTGTCAGGGAGGAGAGAAATGCTACTTTCAGCACGCGCATGGTGGCGTGGCGGAAAGTTTCGCCCGACTCTTCGATGGCATCGTGCTGCCGTTTGCTCTGCGCAAAAAGTTTCAGGGTTGGCAAACCTTGCAGCACATCAAGGAAAAAGCCGCTCATCCGGCTCATGGTTTTCCACTGTTTTTCAGTCATGGCGCTGGCTGATTTCCCGATCAGGATCATAAAGAGGGGAATAAGGGGTGCGGTGCCGAGCAAAATGCTGCCGGAGATCGGGTCGCCGGGCAGGATGGTGCCAGCAATAAGGAGCGGCGTGAAGAGGGCAAAAAAGATCTGAGGGATGTACTGGCTGTAGTAGGCATCGAGCGCTTCAACCCCCTTCAAGAGAGTAGTGCTGAGCCGTCCGCTTTGTACCGATTTAGCATAGATCGGCCCGAGCGCCCCGACCGTGCTGGTGAGCTTGGTGAACACTTTCCCGCGAATGATCAGCGTGCCACGGTTTGCTTCAGTATGCGAGAACCAGTTGAAGGTCATCCGCAGGGTGCTGAAGAGCGCAAAAAGGCTGAGCGGCAGGAGGAGCCTCTCCATACCGCTTTTCTGGATAAAGGCGCTGTCGATCACCTGGCTGAGGTAGTAAGCCTGGGCAATCAGCATTGCGGCAGCAAGAATTCCCGATATGATCGAAACGATAAAGGGCCTCCGTTCTTCTTTTAGTAACTGAAAGAGGCGCCGGTCAATATTCATGGTTCATGCGTGTTCGTTGTTCTGGAAAATGGTTAGCAGTGTACATAATAAAAGGGTTTGATGCAATTGGTGCGGCTTGTATGGAAATGGTTTCCGGGCGCAATGAGTTCCCAGCATGCTACAACGCGGTATGCTAATGAATTTGCTTCTCTGTTTTCCATTTTTTTGTGTTTTTGTAAATCTTGTTTTATAAAAAGCAGCATATTCAGTACCCGCACTTTGTGGAAACTCTTCTTCGTCAATCAACTGCGCAACGCCAGCGCCCTCCATCCAGGCCTGGTTGAAAACACCATTGAGCTTTCCGCAAAAGGGGATTTTATTATCAAATCAGAATACACCTTTGAAATAAGCGGAAAAGGGAAAGGGTTCAACCAAATCAGCGGGGTCGAGAAGAGCTTTGTTGTTGCTGACGACATCGAGACTGGATTTCAGAAAAAAATTCCGCTATGGCTTCTCGGTTTTTTGTATTGAGCTGTACTGTTTTTTCTTGTTACTCCTTGTAATATTGCTTGAACTCATCAACTGGCTCCCGATCGGAATAGAGGTAGAGCGAGTTTCCAATGGGGTCGATTATCGAAAATCCTCTGTCTCCCCAAGGATGGTCTTCAAGCGGCATCGCGATTTGCAATCCAGCCGACACTAATCGTGCATGTTCTGCATCGACATCATCAACCTTGAAATTGAGCGTGATTCCTTTGCCACTGCATTCCTGCATGCCCTCTTGTGGGTGCATGAACTGAATCGAAGGGCCGTTACCGCCAATGCGTAGATTGAGATACCATCCACAGTCAAAGATGGCTTGAGCAGCGAAATGCTGCTCGTAAAAACTGCGGCAGGCATCGACATTTTTTGTGATGAAGCAGGTTGATAGTTCGATGGTTTTCATGATGTTTTCCTTGCAGAGTGAAACAGAGCTTTTTACGGTAAACGCGATGATCCGACATATTGCCCGGTAATTCTTGATTATTCGACAGGGCGTTGACCGTTAAGTTTGATCTCCTGATGGAGTTCCAGTGTCAGTGTTTCGATGATTTGATTTTTATCGGTGAACACAGATATCTCTTTTTTGTAGCAACTCTTGCACATTTAAGACACAGGAATTTTGGCTCGGAAACAAGAGATGTGATATCATTCACGTTTCCTTCGATATCGTGTTTGTCAAGCTTGCACAATGTTTTCTTGAGTTTCGTGTTTTTCATGGAGATGTCGTTGAAATTTTTTTTGTGTTGAAAGGTATCGAAAAGATGCTGGCGCGACTGTTGCAAGAAGCACTGGAACAGGAAACCGTGCATTGCCGTGCTCAAGCTGTCGACAGACTATTCACCCGGCGGAATGCTCCAAAACACCAGTCAGTTCAGAGGAAATTCAGGTAGCTCGTTTGGCGGGACGGCCATGAACCTGTACGTAGGGTCTGCTGAAAAAGCGCTAAAGCTATATTTTATATTTGATTAAGTCTATATTTTTCATATATTTGTGCAGGGAAAATGGAGGAAATAGCCCAAAACCCTTGCACCTGAAAAATAATGTATAAGCGCAAGTTCAAGC